>CAZLWY010000075.1:0-32174 GCA_964563425.1 uncultured Acidobacteriaceae bacterium
CTGGTCGGAGAGCAGCGGGTTCATGCTGGTGCCTTCGACCTTCACCGGCTGGTAGAGAAAAATCATGATCACGATCGCGAGGCCGAGCGCGACGGCGAGATCGCGGGTCCAACTGCGCAGCTCCCGCCGCAACGGCGGAAATGTTGGCTTTTCAGTCGATACCGGCGAGCCGATTTGAGGTTCGTCCTGCATGTCGATGCAAATACATTTATATCATGGCGCGAAAGCGGAGGCAAAGCGGGCGGCCGAGGTACGTTCGTCGACCTGGGGGCTCACTTGGAAAGCGCGAAACTCAGGATCGACAATCCGGCGATGACGGCCGTTTCCGCGCGCAGAATGTTTTCGCCGAGTGAGGCTTCGGCGAATCCCCGGGCTTGGGCGGCGGCGAATTCTGCTTCCGTCCAGCCGCCCTCGGGGCCGATAGCGAGCGAAACGGTGACGGGAGACTTCTCGGCCAGACCGCCCACACCGGCTAGAACCGATCGCAGCGAAGGAGATGCCAGCCTTTCTGACAAAAGGATCGTCACGGCCGCCGATGAAGCGCCAAACGCTTCGCTCGGCTCGATCGTGGGCGCAAGTCGGGGAGGGCGAAGCCGACGCGATTGCTGAGCGGACTCGAGGAGGATTCTTTCCCAGCGTGCTTGGCGCTTAGCCGCCGCGGCAATGAGCGGCTTGTCCGTTCGTCTCGCGGCCAAGGGAACGATTGTATTGACGCCCAGCTCCGTTGCTTTTTCAAGGCACCATTCAAACCGATCGAACTTCACCAGCGAGAGAAGCAGATCGATGTGCGAGCGGGGCGCAGGCGTAACGATCGACTCGACCAACGCAAACTCGACGTGACTTTTCCCCTGCTTCGACAGTACGACATGCTCGACTCGGCCAAGCCACACGTGCTGACCGTCGCTCAGTTCGTAAAGCTGGCCGGGTTCGGCACGAAGGACGCGGCCGAGATGGTCGGCAGCATCGTCGCGAAGAACTGCGGAATCGGATTCGAAGCGATCAACGAAGAAGCGGCGGCGCATGGCCTGGGGGCTAGCCGAAGATGTCTTTTACTTTGTCGAAGAAACTGGCGGAGCGGTCCACCGGCTTATTTTCGACTTTCATCGACTGGCCCAGCTGCTCGAGGGTGCGGCGCTGATCGCGCGAGAGCTTCGACGGGACGATCACGCGGATGTTGACGTAGAGATCGCCGCGGCCGCCGTGGGGATTGGCGAGTCCTTTGCCCTTCTGGCGGAAAATCTGGCCGGACTGGGTGCCTTCCGGCAACTCGAGATCGTCTTCGCCCTTGAGCGTCGGAATTTTGATTTTCGCACCGAGCGCCGCTTGCGGAAAGCTGACCGGGACTGTGCAGTACAGATCAGCGCCGCGCCGCTCGAAGAACGCATGCTCCTTCACCTCGAGGAAAATGTAGAGATCGCCGGCCGGACCTCCGTTTGCGCCGGGTTCGCCCTGGCCCGACATCCGCAGGCGCGTTCCGGAATCGACCCCGGCGGGGACGCCGACTTCGAGGATGCGCTCGCGCTCGATGCGCGCCTGGCCCCGGCAGGTTTCGCACGCCTCGCGGATCACCTGGCCGGCGCCCTGGCACGCCGGGCATGTCCGGGTGATGGAGAAAAATCCCTGTTGATAGGACATCTGCCCGCGACCGCCGCAGGTCTTGCACGCAGCCATGCCGCTGCCGGGCTTCGCGCCGGTTCCCTTGCACGCTTCGCAATTTTCGCGCCGCACCATGCGAATCTTCGTGTTCACGCCGGCCGCGGCTTCTTCAAAACTCAGGGACATGTCGTAGCGCAGATCGGCGCCGCGCTGGCCCCGCGCGCCGCGACCACGCCTGCCGCCTCCGCCACCGGCCTGCTCGAAGCCGAACAGATCACCCAGGATGTCGTTGAACTCCTCGAAAATCGAGGCGTTGATGCCGCCGCCCTCGAAGCCGCGGCCGCTGAGACCTGCGTGGCCGAAACGATCGTATATGGACCGTTTCTGCGGATCGGAAAGCACGCTATAGGCTTCCGACGCCTGGCGGAAATTCAGCTCGGCTTCTTCTTTCTTATCCGGATTGCGATCCGGATGCCATTTCAGAGCGGCCTTGCGATACGCGGACTTGATGACCTCGCCGGAGGCTTCGCGTTCCACGCCGAGAACCACGTAGTAGTCGAGCTGGGTCTGATTTGCCATGCGACCGACTCATCTCCTCTTCGATAGCTGGGTGAACTGCCCGCGCGAACGGCCGGGACCTGTTCGATGCTCAGTTGTCGCGCTTCGACGCAGACGCCGAATGCGGCTCGGGCGCGCTGGCCACGCGGACCATGGCTGGCCGCAGCACTTTTTCGTGGAAAATGTAGCCCGGCTGCATTTCGCCGATTACTGTTCCGTCTGCGTGTTCGGTGGTCTCGACGCGCTCAATCGCATGATGCATGTGCGGATTGAACTCCTGGCCGACGGAATCGACGCGAACGAGGCCTTGCTTGGAAAGAGTTTCCCAGAGCTGCTTGCGAATCAGCTCGAAACCCTTGCGATAGTTGGCGTAAGCCGGATCGTCGGACGCTTGGAGCGCGCGATCAAACGCGTCGAGGACCGGCAGAAGGTGCTCGATCAGCGATTCGACGCCGCGATGGCGGTCCGCATGGCGCTCTTTCTCGACACGCTTGCGGTAGTTTTCGAAGTCCGCCTGACGACGGACGAGGGTGTTCATCAGCTCCTGCTTTTCAGCGAGGAGCTTGGAGAGCTCGTCGCCGGAGGCCGGAGGATCGATGAATTCCGGGACTGCCGGAGCCGACGCCTGATCTTCCGGCGGAGCCGGATCGAGATTCCACTTTTTCTGTTTGTGTTCGCTCAAGGGTTTTTCGTTTCTTCGGAATTTTCGGAAAAGAATTGCGCCATGAACGCGACGGCGGTGATCACGCGCTCATAATGCATCCGCATGGGCGCCAGAATTCCCAGCGCGCCCTGCACCTGGTCGCGATTCGTGTAGGACGCCGAAACCAGCGCAAGGTGCTTGCCGGCGTTCGACATTTTGTCGAGACCCAGCTCGACATGCACCGGCTCGGGCGCCTCGATGCATCCGCTGAGCAAGGCGATCAGGCGGTCTTTTTCCTCGATCGCTTCCAGGAGCTCGCGCAGCTGCTCCTGATTCGTGAATTCGACGGCGGAAGCCATTTGCGCTGCGCCTTCGACGTAGATTTTGCGCTCCGTGCTGTCGCCCAGCACGGCAGGGTCGCAGAGCATCAGCGCGTCGCCGGCGATGCGGTCGTATTGCTCGCGGTCACGCTCGACCTGCGCGCGGAGATCGGCGCGCATGGCCGCGAGCGTCCAGCCGACGTAGTGCCGATTCAGATGCGACGCGATGCGGTCCAGATCCTCCTGCCGGAAATTACGATCGGGATGGATAAGTTTGTCTCGAGTCACGCCGCCCGTGACGAGCACGACGAGTACGCGGTTATCCGGCACCAGCAAGAATCGAAGGTGCTCAACCACGCTGCTGGCGAGCGGTGGAGAAATGAAAATTCCGAGCCCGCGCGAAACGGCCGCCAATACATGGCTCGCTCGCTCCATCACCGCTTCGGGCGTTTGTGCCGTGGCAAGCTCGCGGCGAATCCACTGGCGGTCTTCGGGGCTAGCGGTAGCCTGCGCCGTCACTTGCTCCACAAAAAATCGGTATGCCGCGGCGGTGGGCACGCGGCCGGCGGACGTGTGCGGCTGGTAGAGGAAGCCTTCGCCCTCGAGATCCGCCATCACGTTGCGGACCGTGGCGGAGCTAAGCGGCTCGACATGGCGCGTAACGACGCTGCGGGAGGAGACAGGCTCGCCCGTCTCGATGTAGGCGCGCACCACATCGGTCAAAATCTGCTGATGCCTCTTTTGTTGCAGGACTGTCAAGCTCGTGGATACCTGTAAATCATCCCTAAACAAAATTCTAATCGGCGGGGAGAGCGGCGTCAACTTCGCCCGGACGGACACGCGGCGTGATAGGAACTCTGCTGCGAGCAACGCTCGCTGACGGAAACCCCTCAAAACGACACCGGGCACAATCCGCCTGGAATTGTGCCCGGTTCAATTCGAGAGAGAGATGGAGAAACTTAGTCCGGCAGCGCGGTCGCTTCCGGCATCTGGAGCTTGGCTTTCGCCAAAGCGCGAACAATGTTGCCTTCCACCGTCTGTTCGGTTGTGTTGCGCACGGTGGCGAGCTCGCTCACGAGAAGATATTTCGCGCGTTCGAGCATTTTCTTTTCGCGGAAGGAAAGCGGCTTCGTTCTGCTGAGAGCGACGAGGCCCTTCAGAACGGCAGCGACTTCCATCAGCGAACCGGTGCGCATCTTGTCCGAATTTTCTTTGAAACGGTGTTTCCAATCGTGGTGAGATGCTGAGCGGCCTTTTTCGAGGTACGAAATAACTGCGCCGGCTTGGGTTGAGCGGATGATGGGTCGCAGGCCCACGCTTTCGATATTGGCCTGAGGGACCATCACCTTCAAGCCACTCGAAAGAATCCGCAACATGTAAAAGCGTTCCGATCTGCCATTCACATAACCGAAACTGATCTGCTCGATAAGACCTACCCCGTGGTTCGGATACACGACTTTTTCGCCTAGCTTGAAGTCCATGAGTCTGAGTTCCTCCCCCGAACTGCGTCTATGAATCTTAGGCCCGCGCGAACGACGGCGTCAAGCAAATCCCATTAAATCGTACAGCGATTAAATTCGATAGATAGGCCGTTTTTACGCGGGTTTGGCAGCATGATTGCCCTATAATGGGGCACGTGCTCACGCTTGCTCTGGACACTTCATCACCTGCTGGTAGCCTCGCAGTCCTTCGCGATGAACGAGTGATCGGGACGGTTTCCACCTGGACGGACGAAATCTACTCTTCGCGGATGTTTCGCCATCTCGATTTTCTGCTCGGAGAACTTTCGCTCGGACTCCAAGCCTTCGATTTGTTCGCGGTCGCCGCCGGCCCAGGATCTTTCACGGGGTTGCGCGTGGGACTTGCGGCTGCAAAGGGCTGGTCAGAGGTTTTTCGGAAGCCGATTGCTGCCGTTAGCGCGCTGGAAGCTATTGCCGCACAATCACATTCGCAGGCCTCGCTGGTAGTCCCAGTACTCGATGCCCGTCGCGGACAAGTTTACTTCGGAGTCTACCGGCGACTCGTCGCAGCGGATGGCGATGGCCGATTGGCACTCGACGGCGACGAGTGCGTGATGACACCTGAGGAGTTCCTCATATCCCTCGACGCACATCTGGAGTCGTCCGATTACGCAATTGTCACGCCTGCGCCGGAGCTGATTCAGGGCTTCACGTCTCGAAATGAGACGGCGCGTGGCGCTCACGGCACGGTTCGAGTGGAGCAGGCCTCGGCGATTCTGGCACCGCATATCGGCCGACTCGGATATCAACGCGCGCTGCGCGGCGAAATGGTCGATGCGCTAAAGCTGGATGCCAATTACGTGCGCCGAACGGACGCGGAGCTTCAGTGGAAGGCACCTACGGAATCTTGAGCATCCGCAGCATGGAAGCGCGGGACGTCCCGGCAGTCATGTCGATACAGTCCGCGTGTCCCCAGATCGCACGCTGGACGGTGCCCGACTATGCGCGCGTGGCCCAAGGTGACATGGCCGGATGGGTCGCCCAGAGACACGAACTAGCGGGTTTTATTGTGGCGCGGCGCGTGGGCGGTGATCTGGAGATCTTGAATTTCGCGGTCCGACCGGAGGCGCGGCGGAGGGGAATTGGCGCGGCGCTGCTTCGTGCGGCGACGGCGTGGGGCTCGACCTTCTCTGCCGAGAAGACCTTTCTCGAGGTTCGGATCTCGAATCTGGCAGCGATTCGCTTTTACGAGCGCAACGGGTTTGGAGTGACCGGGCGGCGGCCCGGCTACTATAGCGCGCCAATCGAAGACGCGCTGGTCCTAACCGCGTCGCTGCGAATGGATTGACGGACCTCGTGCCTCCCCGTTGGCTGTACTCCTGCTAGGATATCGGCGTGAAGACGTTCGATGTAGCGATCATGGGCGGTGGCGTGATTGGCGCGTCCATCGCGTTGGAGTTGGCCGGCGAAAAACTCCGTGTGGTTGTGTTTGACCGGCAGCAGCCCGGGCACGAAGCGTCTTGGGCGGCGGCAGGAATGCTTTCGCCGGCGCCCGATTCTCCTCGCGATTTCCCGCTGGCGCCGCTCGGAGCGGAGAGTCTGCGACTTTATCCGCATTTCGTCGCGAAGGTAGAATCGGAATCGGGGAAATCGGCGGCGTATGCACGCGAAGGGACTCTGGAAGTTTTTTCTGGTGTGGACGGCGAAGCGGATCGCGACGACCGCGTCCGACAGTGTCGCCAATTGGGACTCAGCGCCGAACCTCTCGACCTGACCGCCGCTCGAAAGTGGGAAACTGCGCTGGGCCATCGTGCACGAGCCGTTTTGTGGTTGCCTGACGAGGGTACCGTCGAGCCGCGCGCGCTGACGAGCGCTGTGATCGCCGCCGCGCAACATCGCGAGGTCGAGATTCGCGAGGATTGCGCTGTGACGGAATTGATTTTCGAACGCAACCGATGCACGGGCTTTGTCGCGGGAGGCGAAACGATTTCCGCGGGCCACGTCGTGGTCGCAGCCGGCTGCTTTTCCGGCCAACTCACGCGTGGCTCCGATTTGCTTGGCCGGCTCGCTCCCACCAGGCCCGTGCGCGGCCAAATGCTCGCGCTGCGGCCGCGAGGAGTGAGTCTGCGCCGCGTGTTACGTTCCGAAAGAGGCTATCTGGTTCCGCGCCGCGACGGACGGATGGTGGCCGGCAGCACTTCGGAAGAAGCTGGATTCGAGAAGAGCGTCACGCCCGAAGGCGTGCGTAAAATACTCGATGCCGCTCTCGAGCTTTTCCCCGGACTTGCGGACGCGGAGCTGGTCGAAACATGGTCGGGTTTGCGGCCCGGCACTCCCGACGACCTCCCGATCCTCGGGCCGACCGATGTCGAGGGGTTACTGATCGCCACCGGGCACTACCGCAATGGAATTTTGTTGGCGCCTGTGACGGCGCAGTTGACGAGGGATTGGATCGTCGACGGACGAACGCGACTGGATGCGACGGCGTTTTCGCCTTTGCGATTCAGCACGCCGAAATTGGGCGCAGCCAGCCGTTTGGCTGGCGCCTAGAGAAACCTAGAAGGGAATCTTGGCGCGTGTGGGTTCGCGATTCGGAGGCCCGGGTAGCGTCGACGCCTGTCCCGGGCCACTGAACTGGACTTTATCCGCCTCGAGCAGGATCGAGCGGTCGATCACGACCTCGACCGTCGAGCCGCGCGGAAGTTCCGCGTCAGGACCGCGCGAAAGCAGGACCGCGCCGAGCCCAACGGCCGCTCCGATGCCCGCGCCGATCGCAGCTCCCCGGCCGCTCTGCGCGGCCACTCCACCAATTCCGGCGCCCGCCGCTGTCGTCTTCAGTACGGTTCCGGCGTCCGACGCCTTGTCCGTGTCGCCGTTGACCTTGCCTTCTTGATCGACGGTTTCCCCGCCGCCGGTGCCCGCGCTGCTGGGCATTGCGTTGAGGTTCACCATGTATGCGTTCGGCAAAATCATGGTGGTCAATTTTATTCCAAGCTCGGCGCGACCTTTCACACGGCCGGCGCGCTTCGCCTCCGTCACTTCTCCGCTCATGTAGGAACCGGCGGGAATTACGACCTTGCCGTCGACCATCACGGGAAACAGCGTCTCGAAATAGACGGGATCTCCCGGCCTCGCGCTGCGGGTGGAGATCGCGTTGTGAATCACGAGGGGAATATGCGTCCCGCCGGGGACTTCGACCATGGCAGGCTTTGACGAATTGATTGCCGGCGCTGACGCGGCCGCCTCAGCGTTACGAGCGGGCACGGGTGCCGGATCGGAAGACGCAGCAGGCGCCGGCGCATCTTGCGCGGGAGCCATCGGGCCGCCGGCCTGACACCATTCCGAGGCCGAAATCCCCAGAACCAGAATCAGCGATGCAGCGAACTGCCCTCCCAGGATTCGGCTGCTCATGGAATTCCCTCGAAATTCCCTTCCGCGGACCCAACACCAGAGATGCGTTTGCCGCACATCGAGATGCTTGGAGAGTAATCCCAACGCCCGTGCATTGACTACTCCAAACTCAAGAAACCCCCTGTTTGGCTCACCGACCGGGTTTTGGCAAAACGACGAGTGTATGAGTAAGGCACGCGGCGGGTCCTAACACCGACCGCGCCGGCCGGAGATTTTATACTTGATAAGCAGCCCAGGCGGAACAACCGATGCGTTTGCGGTTTCGCACATCTTTGCGTCACAAGACCCTGCTTATTGTCCTCGCGGCGCTAATCGGGCTCGTCGGAGGACTGTTCATCGTTTCCCGGGCCGTGCTGCTGGGAGGGTTTTCGCGGCTGGAAGACGATCTCGCCGCGGAGAACCTGGGCCGCGCGTCCAGTGCTCTTTCCAACGAAATCGATACGCTCCAGCACACGACCGATCAGTTCGCGGATTCCGATCAAACCTACGAATATCTCAACGGGGTGAATCCGGAATCCGTGCGCGCTGAATTTCCCGCGCGCATTTTCGAGCAGCTGCGAGTGAATTTCGTCGAGGTGCTGGACCGTTCCGGGCACAAAGTGTTCTCCAAGGGCTTCAACGTCGTTTCCATGTCATTCGCGGCAGTGCCGGCCGACCTCGACAAGCATCTCGCCCCCGGCTCTTCGCTGGCCGCAAGCCCCCATGACCCGAACGACGTCTCCGGAATCGTCCTGCTCGAGTCCGGTCCCGTGCTGATCGATTCGAGCGCGATTCTCACGAGCAATTCCGACGGTCCTCCCATGGGCCGACTCATCATGGGCCGGATGCTCGACGCGGACGAAACCGTGCGCCTGGCGGGAATGACGCACATGCCGATTCAAATCGAGCGAATCGACTCGCCGAAAATGCCGGACGATTTCCGCGTGGCGGCGAGCGCCATCACCACGGACCATCCTGACCTGATTCGGCCCGACGCTGCCGATACGCTTGCGGCCTATCAGGAGATCCACGACATCTACGGCAAGCCTGTGGCGATCCTGCGGGTGGTGATGCCGCGAAAGATTTACGACCAGGGGCGAACCAGCTTGTTGCAGTTCCTGCTGCTGCTGCTTGCGGCTGGAGCTGGCTTCGGTGCGGTAACCATGTATTTGCTCGAAAGATTCGTGATCTCGCGGGTCGGCAAGCTGATCGACGACATCACGCAGATCGGCGCGAGCGGTGACATGGGCCGGCGACTCAGCGTTTCGGGTCAGGACGAACTGGCAAACCTCGGTGACACGATCAACGGGATGCTCGAGGATCTCGAGCGCGTGCAGTTTGAGCGGCACCAGGAGCGGGCGCGCCTGGCGGTGATGATCGAGAAGATGCCCGCGATTTTGTGGACGGCCGACGCGCAACTACAGGTCACCTCAGCCGCGGGAGCGGGATTGGAAGCTCTGGGGTTGCGGTCGCGCGAGCCGATCGGCCTGGCTGTTCTCGATTTCTTCTTCACGACGGACAACGAAGCGCCGCCCATCGCGGCGCATCGAAAAGCACTTGAAGGACAGTCCGTCGCCTACGAGTGGACGTGGAAGGACCGGAAGTTCGAGTCGCACGTGCAGCCGCTGCGCGACGGCGAGGGTGCGATCCAAGGCGTCATCGGGGTCGCATTGGACATCACCGAGCGCGAGCGGTTGACCGACCAGCTGCGCCAATCGCAAAAAATGCAGGCCGTCGGCGAGCTGGCCGGAGGCGTGGCGCACGATTTCAATAACCTGCTGATGGTCGTGAAGGGGCACGCGCAACTTCTGCTTGATCGGATTCCGGAATCGTCGCCCCTGCGGTTGAGCGCCGAACAGGTGGAAAAAGCGGCGGACCGCGCGGCCACTCTCACACGCCAGCTGCTGGCATTCAGCCGCAAGCAGGTCTTGCAGCCGCGGGTGTTGGATTTGAACGACGCGGTCGCCGGGATGATCCGCATGTTCTCCCGCGTGATCGGCGAAAACATCGAGATGGCGTTTCTGCCGGGCGGGAAACTGGCCCGTGTGAAGGCCGATCCCGGACAGGTCGAGCAGGTGCTGTTGAACTTGGTGGTGAATGCCCGCGACGCGATGCCAAATGGTGGACGGTTAACGATCGAAACTTCCAACGTGGAGTTGGATCGGGGCTACGCCGCCACGCACACGAGCGTCGAGCCTGGACTTTACGTGATGCTAACGGTCACGGACACCGGTTGCGGCATGGACGCCGCCACACAGTCCCGCATCTTCGAGCCCTTTTTCACCACGAAGGGGCCCGGGAAAGGCACGGGGTTGGGGCTTGCGACGGTCTATGGTGTGGTGAAACAGAGCGGTGGATACATCTACGTCTATAGCGAGGTGAACCGCGGCACTACGTTCAAGATTTATCTGCCGCAGGTCAACGCGGAACTCGACAAGCTCGCGCCCGATACGGGCAGGCGGCGCAGCACTCGCGGCTCGGAGACAATTCTGTTTGTCGAGGACGAACAGAGCGTCCGGGAACTCGTTCGCGATTATCTGGTCGGAGCGGGGTACTGCATGCTGGAGGCCTCCGACGGTGTCCAAGCGCTAAAAGTCGCCGCCGCGCATCCCGGCCCGATCCACATGCTGATCACAGACGTGGTGATGCCGCACGTCAGTGGCCCGGAGTTGGTCACGAAGTTGTCGCCACTGAGGCCCGATCTAAAGGTTCTGTTCATTTCCGGCTATACCGACGACACGGTGTTTCGCCATGGCGTGCTGGAGGGCGGCGTCGCATTTCTGCAAAAACCGTTCAACCTGAAGGCGCTCTCCCAGAAGATGCGCGAGGTGCTCAACGATGAACCCGCGGACACGCCGTCCACCAACCTCGTAGACCGGCAGGCGTAAAGTCTCGCGGGAACGGCCCTAAATCAGGAACACGCTCTGCCCGGTCAAATCGAACCTCTTCCGGCACTTGATATTGCGGCAGGCCGCCAGATTGTCCACGCGCACCATGTACGAGCGCGCCTTCGCAAATTGGCGCTTGTCCTCTTCGTTGGCTCCCGCCGGAACCTGCGCTTTTTTCGTGCGCACCATCCAGCGCACGGGAAACGAAGTCTCCTGCCGGCAATGCGGGCAGATCAACGCCTGCTGCTTCGTTTCTTCCTTCTCGTCGTAAAATCGCTTTTCGTCCATTCTTCTCCGCCGTTCTGATCGTCTGGACTCGATTCTAGCGCAGAATGGGATTAGGCAGCGGCGTTTGATACGATGCCCGCGGCGCTCGCGACCGAAAACGAAAAAGATGGCCTCTCCCGCCGCATCGCCGTACAAATTTCCGATTTGGCTTCGCTGCGCCGCCGTCCTTTGGCTTGCGATCTGGATTCCGGCTTATGGGTATACCTGGGGCGCCGCGAATTTTCTACATTTATGCGACATCGCCGTGCTCGTTACGTGTGCCGGTCTGCTCACGAATAGCGCTCTGCTGATTTCCAGCCAGGCCGTGGGATCGCTGGTCGTCGATCTTGCGTGGATGCTCGATGCCGGCTGGCACCTGGCGCGCGGACATGGCCTGCTCGGCGGGGCCGACTATCTTTTTGAAGCAAACTATCCGTTGTGGGTGCGCCTGCTCACTCTATTTCACGTGGGGATGCCCGTATTGCTGCTTTGGGCGCTCGGCCGCGGCGGATACGACCATCGCGGATGGCCGCTGCAATCCGCCATCGCGCTTTTTGCATTCCTGGCCGCGCGCTTCACGCTTCCGGCAGAGAACATCAACTATGCATTCACCGACCCCTTCATCCATCGCGCCTGGGGACCGCCGCCCGCCCACGTGCTGATTAGCTGGCTGTTCATGACCTTGGTCGTTTATCTGCCGACGCATCTCGTGCTGCGGGGAATTTTCCGGAATCGGGTGGGGTAGACGGGCCGCCCGGGTCAATCGTGCTGGCGGGCCGCGCGGAGATCGATCCCCAGCTGCTGGCATTTCTTGTAAAGATGGCTGCGCTCGAGACCGAGCGCCTTCGCCGTGTTGGTCATGTGATGGCGGTTGTGCTTCAGCTCGGCGAGCAAGGTCTGGCGCTCGAACGTTTCGACGCGCTCCGCCAACGTACCGGCGGTCAGAGCAATCGAAGTTGACATGCCGAAATCCAGTGCTCCGCCTGCAGCTCCGCCCTGCGGCAGTGCGCGCGCAACGATGGCAGGTTCGATCACATCGCCCGTCCCGTACAACAGCACGCGCTCGATCACATTGCGCAACTCGCGCACGTTGCCCGGCCACGCATACGCTTCGAGCGACGCTATCGCGTCCGACGAGAATGTTTTCGGCTTCCAGTGATTCTGCTCAGCGAGCTGTTTCGAAAAATGCTCGGCCAGTACCGGAATGTCCTCGCGACGCTCGCGCAAGGGCGGCAGAACGATCGGAAACACGAATACGCGGTGGTACAAATCCTCGCGAAAATTCCCCTGCCTCACCTGTTCTTCAAGATTGCGATGCGTTGCGACGACCACACGCACATTCACGGCGATCGGTCCGACGCCCCCGACTCGTTCGATCTCGCCCTCCTCGAGTACGCGCAACAGCTTCGCCTGCATGGCCATCGGCATATCGCCAATCTCGTCGAGAAACAGCGTCCCGCGATGGGCCTGCTCGAATTTTCCGATGTGCCGAGCCGCCGCACCCGTAAACGATCCCTTTTCGTGCCCGAATAATTCCGACTCCATTAGTTCGGCCGGAACAGCGGCGCAGTTCAGCGAAATAAACGGAGACGATTTTCGGGGACTTTTCTCGTGCAGCGTGCGCGCGATCAGCTCTTTGCCCGTGCCCGTCTCGCCGCGAATGCAGACGCGCGTTTCGCTTGCCGCCACTTGCTCGACTTGCGCCATGACCTCGCGCATGGCCGGGCTGGCCCATACGATCGCGTGCCGGCCCAGCCGGTGGCGCAGCTCTTTATTTTCTTGCTCCAGGCGCGCCAGCCGCACCGCGTTCTCGACCGTGAGCAACAGCTTTTCCGTCGAGATCGGCTTCTCGAGAAAATCGACCGCGCCCAACCGCGTGGCGCGAACCGCCATTTCGATGGACGCCTGTCCGGACATCATCACCGTGGGCGACGTCACGCCGAGGTTCTTTAGGTCTTCCAGCAGCGCGATGCCGTCGCGACCGGGCATCACCACGTCGGAGAGAATCAGGTCGTAGCGCTCCGCCTTCGCCAGCTCCACGGCTCGTGCAGCGTTGTCGCACACCGTCGCCTCGTGGCCCGCCAATCGAAACGCGCGAGCGAGCGAGGCGAGCGTGTTCGCGTCGTCGTCGATGATTAGGATGTTCGCTTTCAGCGTCACGGTTGCGGTGTTCCTTCGCCTGCCGGTGATTCAGAGGATTCGGACATTTCGGGAGCGGGGGCGGTCGGCGGCTCGGCCGGCGCGGGTTCGTGGGCTGCGGGTGTCTCGCGACCGCTAATCGGACGCGCCGCCGGCTTGATCGGAAGGCGAATGTGGAATGAGGTGCCGACGCCGGTTTCGCTTTCGACTGAAATCCGGCCGCCGTGATCGCTCACCACCGACTGCACGATCGCCAGACCCAGCCCGGTGCCGTGCTGCTTCGTTGTGTAATAAGGCATAAAAAGCCGTTCGCACTCCTCCGGCGTCAATCCGCCGCCGGTATCGGAGATTTCGATGTCCACGCCGTCGTCTTCATGCACGGTCCGGAGCATCAGGACTCCGCCGGCCGGCATCGCGTCCATCGCGTTGAGTACCAGGTTCTCGATCGCCCGACGCAACAGTGTGGCGTCGGCCTGGATCAAGGGCAGATTTTCCTCGAGATGAAGCTCGGGCGTGATCGGAGGACGGCCTACCGCGCCAAGCTGCGATTCAAAAAGCTTCACCACGGCACGAACGACATCGTTTACCTGGACAGGCCCCAGCTCCGGCTGCGGCATCTTCGCGAAATCGCTGAACCGCCCGACGATGCTTTTCAGGTTTTCGATTTCCGAAAGCAGAATTCCCGTGGACTCGCGAAACACATCTTCAAACTGATCCGGGCTGTGATCCTTCGCGCGCTGGAGATTTTCGACTGTGGTTTGCAGCGGAAAGAGCGGGTTTTTCAGCTCGTGTGCCAGCCGTCGCGCCAGCTCGCGCCAAGCCGCCACGCGTTCGGCCTGGACCAATTGCTCGCGCTGCTCGACGAGCTGCGTGGTCATGCGATTGAAGGCGCTTGCGAGCTGCCCGATCTCGTTCGGCCCTCGAACATTAACGCGCGCGTTCCAATTCCCTTCTGAAACTTCGCGCGCGCCCTGGGCCAGCTTCTGGACCGGGCGGGTCACGCGCGCGGCCCCCCACCAGCTCAGCATGAGCCCAAAAAACAGGCCGAGCGCCACGGCGCCCAGCGCGAGATCGCGAATCCGCTGCTCGAGCAGAACGACTTCGCGCTGCGAGCTGCCAATCAGCAGCACTCCCAGCAGCTCCCTCTGCCGGCCCAACAACGGCAGCGCATGAAATCCTTCCGCGCTGGAGGGATCGCTTGCGGCCCATGAAATCCGGAACGTTTGCGGCACCGAATTCTGTTTCTCCTGCTCGATAAACGGACCTAAACGATCGCCGTCCATCACGGGCCCCGCCGTATCGACCAGGTTCGTGGCATCGAAGTTCGGCTGGAGATCAAGATACAGGAGAGAGCGCATCCCCGCCGGCAGTACCAGCGAGTTCAGAAATTCCTTTCCCAGCCGCTCGCCGCCGAGAATATAGAGGTCGCGATCGCCCACGCGCACCGTCGAAACCGACATCAAGCCGAGTGCCGGGCCATCCTGCGTGTCCACTCTCATCAGAAACGAACCGGTGGACGCCCAGTCCGCAGTCTGCGTAAGCCAATCCATCTTGTAGCCGAAACGCGCGGGCCATTCGTTGGAGGAAATAATGGCGCCGTCGCTGGCAACGAAGTCGAGAAAGTCGAGCTGGTGGGATTGCGAGACGCCGCGTGCGTCGTTGACGTAAACGGAAACGTCCGCCTTCGGCCGGCTCAGGTCGATCGCCATGCGTACCGTGCCCTCCGCATCGGCGATTCCCTGCACGCGATGGACCACATCCTGCCCGCGGCGCTGGAATTCGCCCTCGAACTGCGCGACGAGCGCTTCGCTGTGCTGGCGGTTGGATTCCTCGAATGCGTGGCGCGAAACGATCGTCACACCGGCGACAATCGCCCCGACCGACAGAAGCAGCGCGACCGTGAAGACCCAGAAGAGCTTGGTGCGAAACGTCACTGTGATTCCTGTTCCAGCCAGACATCGGCCAGCGGCCACCCTTCACCCGCGTCGGGCGGTTTCCAATCCCGCACGCGCAGGCCCAACCCATACACGCGCGGCAGCCAGACCAGCGGCACCACGCGATAGCTGCTTACGATGTCACGCTCGCGTCCATAAATCTGTTCCGCCGAGGCGTTTGCCGGCAACGGAGCCATATCCAGCCCCGATGCAGGCACCAGCGACTCGCTAAACTCTGCTAGCGCGTCGCGCGGCCGCGACGATTTCATCCGCAGCCGCACCAGTCGCACGTCGTAATTCACCGCCTGGGAAATCACTCCGCTTGAAAGCACGATTCCCGCGTCGCGCACGGTCACCGCGATTCGTTCGGCAATCGCTTGCTCGAGCGAATCGCCCGAATCATATCCCAACGCAATCCGCGGCGAACCAGCGATTTGCGACCACAATTCCTTCGCGCCCACAGTGTCCGCCGCTGTGGGGAATAGAAATGCCGTGCCGTTCGACCATTGCGGAAGCAACCCGCCGGCAGGTTCGCCTTCCTTCTGCAAAATAAAATGGACGATGGCCGTGCGATCGATCGAGCGCGAGAGCGCTTCTCGCGCGCGCGCATCGTCGCCCACCCCACGGCCCGGTGTAAACGCCAACGCGACCAGCTCCTGCGGTTTCGACGCGCTCACGCGCACGCCGCGTTCGCCGGCGCGCCGCGCCTCTTCGGGGGGGATCTCGGCGAAATCCACGGTGCCCAGTTGCAGATCGATCAGGCGATCTTTCGCAGCCCGCCCCATCTCAATTTCAATCGCGTCCACGAACGCGCGGCCGCCGCGATAGCTTTCGTTCGCAGCGAGGGTCAAGCGCTTGCCCGACTCCCACTGCGCCAGGTGAAACGCGCCGGAGCCAGCCACGCCGGCGAACGATCCGTCCGGATTGCGCTGATCGTACAGCAGCGCCCCGATTTCGTCCTTGGCGGCCGCTTCTTCAGGGTCGGCCGGCGATTCAACCGGATCGAGCGAATGGATCACCGCGCCGATCTCAACGCGCAAGGTTCCGCCATAACGTGGGCGCCGTGACGTTTCCGCGCGGCCGGCGCCCAGCAGCAAAGCGCTAATTGCCGCAAGCAACAGATACGATCGAAGCTTCATAGAGTCCTGATTCAAGATTCCGCGAAATCACGCGCGCAGACTTGCCGTCATCCGTGGTCCACACGCTGAGCGTCGGCCCGGGAAATTCAATCGGCTCGCCGATAGCCACGGCCTTGCGATCGCGAATTTCGTAGAGCTGCATCTGATCCTGCTGCGTCCAGTCGCCGCTTCCCGTGGCCACGACCTGCCAGCCGGAACCGCAGGCGCCGGCGATCGAAGCGATGTCGCTTCCCCATCCGTCAAAGGCCGATACCGCCTCGGCCGAGCCTTCGAAAAACTGCGCTTGGCCATCGACTCCCGCGATCACGCGCCGCGAAGGCCCCTGCCCGGAAGTCGCCGCCAAGGGCGACGCGGAGGAATAAAACGGCGGAAACTTCGCCTGCAAGCTGGTCGAAACTGTGATGGCGCCGGAAAAATAGTTTCGGCCCGGCGTGAAAGTCCAGCTCACCGGTCCCATCGGCCACTGCTGCCCGGAATTCTCCCGGCATTCCATTGTCAAACTCGGATTCCACACGGCGTCGCATCGCCCGGCGCCGACGAATGCGCTCACATGCGTGGCGTCGGACGCCTCGATCCATCCGCGCAAATCGCGGGCTGCATAGCGCCTCGGAATTGGCTGAGCATCGTGCAGGACTTGCTGGCCACCATCGAATTCGTAAACGATCAGGCGCTCGGGCTCGAGGAAATACCAGAACGTATGGTCTGCGTCCGCGGCTATCTGATCGAAATCCAGAAGCGGAGAAACCTGCTGCCAGAGGACCTTTCTCTCTAATCCGAGTTGCGCGCCGGGCTGCGGAGCGGCCGATTCCTCGCTGGCCACGGGGACGATGGCCACCAGCTGCACGTCGCCGCGATGAATTTCCGCAACGAGCGTGAATCCCACAAGCGTGCGCGAGATTGAAATCTCGATCTGCATGTCGACCGGCGGCGCAGCCGGTTTCATGCCGCGAGCGGTCAGGTCATCTTCGAATGTCCGACGAATCTGGGCGAGCTCAACCGGCGCCGCCTGCGAAACATCACTCAGGTCCAGGGAAAAAGACCGCGCCTGGCCGTCCGCGGCGGCGGATTTTTGCGCCAGGGAATACACGGCCTCGCTCCAAGCGTGTGGAAGCTGGCTCGGCGCCTGTGCGGCGGTCGAACCGACGCCACCCACCAGGAGCGCAGCAGCCAGAATGGTGCGCAAAATCGGCGGAATGATTCGGCGAAGGGACCCCATCGGGTTGTGCAAATCGGTCAAAACGATCTTCTTTGGCCATCGTAGCACACCCTTGAAACGTGCCCGGATTCGATGCCGGACGGGGCTTCGTTTCGTGTACTCCCAAACGAAGCCCCGCAAGGGTTTTGCCGGCTTCCCTCCCTGGGCGGTCCATTTTCTCGCCAGTCCTCCGGGCCCGAACCCGAGAATTCCGGCCCGCCCCCGGGAATCTGTCACGGTTTCAAATTCGGGCGCGCATTGAAAGCCGGTGGATCGGTGGCCATCGCCGACTTCAACACGTCGTTGGTGAAGAAAAACTTCCCATCATTCGGCACCATCATGATTTGCACGTGATCGGAAAGCCGCTGCGCCACGGTGAGCTGTACCAACAGCGGATTCACCTTCAGCGCCGCCGCTTGCAGCTGCATCTGTTCGCTTTCAGCCTGCGCGGTCAGCCGGATGCGATTGGCTTCGGAATCCGCTTCCAGTTTTTCTTTCTCCTGTTCGGCCGCGGCCGTCACGCGAATTCGATTCGCTTCCGAATCCGCCACCAGTTTTTCCCGGTCCTGATTGGCCTGTGCGGCCACGCGCGTGTGATTCGCTTCCGCGTCTGCCAACAGAGCCTGCCGCTGCTCCTCAGCTTTGCTGTCGATCACTTTTGCCTGCGCCGCCGCTTCGGCGTCTTCAATCGTGGTCTGTTTGCGAGCCTCGGCTTCCAGCCGGGACTGCTCGATCTGCTTCTGCTTCAGCGGCAGCGTGTACTGCATCGCGTCGGACTGCGCCTTGGCCATGATCACCTGCGCCTGCGCGTCGGCCTCGGCGCGTTTCACTTGGCGCACCTTGTCCGCTTCCGCCTGCGATTGCGCGATGGCAACTTTCTTCTGCTCGATTTCCGCGTCCACAGACGTGCGGTCGTCCTCTTGTTCCTTCAGTAGCAGGTCTTCCAGCCCCTTGGCATACTCTTCCGGCAACTCCACTTTCTTCAACAGCACTTCTTTCACCACGATTCCGTCGCCGCTCAAGCGAGTGGTGATCAGCTGCGCGGTCCGTCCCCGAAACTCCTCGCGCTTGGTCGAGAAAAGTTCGCGAACAATGTAATTCGGCGCGGTTTCATGAAAAGCGGCCAAAACCGTCGGCTCGACCACTTCTGAATCCACAGGCTGCGGCACGTTCGCCTGGATGAACGCAAGCTTCGACGGATCGAGCCGATAGCGCACGCTGACCTCGAGTCCCACCGCCAGTCCCTCCCGCGCCTGCACTTCCAGCACTTCGAATTTGTCATTCCGCACCGCCAGCGCCGTTGTCGAAAATACGCGGTCGCGCACGTCGAACAGTTGAACGCGATCGACGAGCGGCACGATCAGATGCGTTCCGGCGTAAAGCGTCCGCGGGCGCACCCCAGAAAGCTGGCTGATGCGCACTCCGGCCTCACCGTCCGGCACCACCAGGATGCTGGCGCCCAGCAAACCGGCCAGCGCGGCGACCACCGAAAGCCTGGCGGACTCGCTCCATCGAACGCGCCTCCGGGGCCGCAGCGTGGCCACCGCGGTCGGCGTAGGCGCGGGTATTTCGGGGACGCCTGCGTCGATCCCGAGCGACGTCTGGGGCTCGGGCTTTCGCCGCTTCAGCAGCCGGTCGAGTTCATATGCCAGGAAGATGTCGTACAGGATCAGGCCCGCCGCACACGCAAACAGCACAAAACATCCTGCGATCAGCAGATCTTTCAAGAACAGCATGGCGTCCCGCCTTTCTCCGACTCCGGCCCTCGGGCCGCGCCGGCCCTGCTCTACACCTGTGGCCCGTCTCGTCGCTCGGTCCGGCGCGCCGGCATCAAGCTGGTCAGTCCGTACAGGCCAACCCACTCGAGCCCGAGCGCCAGTCCCAGCGCCGCGATAATTGCTCCTAGGACTTCCGCGAATCCGATGAAGTTTTCCATGGCCGTTATCCTTTGGCTGGGCCTGCGCTATAGAGCAATGCACGCGCCGCGCCAGCGCATGTTCATCGCAGCGAAAGCACTTATGCGCCTCTGGGCACACAACTCCCGTGGGGGACAAAACACGCCGTGGCAATTGACACGCAGTGGGAGAGCTGCAATCGATCAGACGCGTCGCGACAATACCGCCGGATACGGTAAAATGCGCGGCAACGCAAACGAGATGACACGCACGAAAACGCCACTCAGACGCCGGACGAAAAACGCGCTCGCCGCGCTCCTGCTCGCATCCGGTCTCGCCAGCGCCAGACCGCAGCAGCCCCCGCCCCAGCGAAGGCCTGCCGCGCCGGCGGCACGAAAGCCCGGCTCGGCGACGGCAAAGCCGGGCCCGGCCAAAGCCGCGCCCCCCGACGCCTCGCTCGTGGAAGCCGTTCGCGAGAACACGGTCGGCATGGCCCTAATGGATCGTCGCGATTACGCCAATGCTCTGGGACGCTTCCAGACAGCTTGCGTGATGAACTCGGCTTCCGACATCGGTTGCCTAAACATGGGAATCGCTCTGCTGAACATGCGCCGCTACGACGAAGCCCGGCAAATCCTCGAAAAATCCGTCGAACGTGACCCGCAAAACGCGCGCGCCTGGTACAACCTCGCCCTGTTAGCCCGCGCCACTGGCGATGCCGCCGCCGCTCGCGACGATCTCCAGAAGGTCGCGGCCATCGATCCCAACGACCCAGGAACCCAGTATTTCCTCGGCTACCTCTCCGCGCAGGACCAGAAATATGAGCAGGCCGTCGCGGCCTTCCAGCGCGCGATCGAACTCGACCCGCTCCACATCTCGGCTGAGTTTGGCCTCTCGCAAGCCGAACAGGATCTCGGCCACGTCGACGCCGCGAAAGCCGATCTCGCGCGCTTCCAGCGCCTGTCCGCCGAAAAACTCGGCAGGCCCGTGCGCTTCCTCTACGGAGAACAGGGCCCGTATTCACTCGCACAGGAGATGACCGTTCGCCCGGGCCCCGCACCGCCGCCAACGCTCGTCCACTTCCTCGATGTCACCGCAGTGTCAGGCCTCCCCGGGTTCCGTTCGGCCGCTGCCGCACCCGTTCGCCCCCTCCCAACCGTGAGACGCCCGACCGCCGCGCGAACTGTGACCGACCCGCCGCCATCCGCTTCTCTGGCTGGGTTCCTCGGTAGCGGCGCCTGCGTCTTCGACTTCGACGGCGACGGTCGCCCTGACATCTTTCTGGTGGACGCCGACGGCGAAGGCAACGCCGCGCTCTACCGCAACACGGGCAAGGGCACGTTCGTCAACGTAAGCGCGGCCGCCAAGCTTGAGTTCCACGGTCAGGGTATGTCCTGTGCCGTCGGCGATTATGACAACGACGGTCATCCCGACCTCGCGATAGCTTCCGGCGACGGAATTACGCTGTTCCATAACGAAGGCAACGGCACATTTAAAGATGTCACGGAGTCGGCCGGACTTCGACCAGCAACTCCCGCTGCACCTGACTCCGCCAGCCAGCCCGCTCAAGCCGACAATCGGGCACCTGCAACACCCGCGCCAAACGCACCAGCCGCTCTCGCCATGGGCGTCACCTTCGTCGACTACGATCAAGATGGCGACCTCGACATCTACGTGACCCGATTTACCGATTTCCCCGTCCAAGCAACCTCGCAGCCTTTCACGTTCCCCGAAGGCGCCCCCGCTCCTGGTAACATCCTCTGGCGGAATAATGGCGATGGAACATTCCTGGACAAGACCAGCGATCTAGCGCTCGCGGGCGCCGCGCCGTCCGTTGGCGCCATCGGCTGCGACCTTGGCAACAACCAGGCCATCGACCTCGTCGTGACCGGCTGGCAGAAATACCCCAGCGTTTTTTTGAATACGCGCGAAGGCCCATTCCTCCCCGCCAGTCCCTGGGCCATCAGCATGCCCGGCCCGGCCGCTGGCGTAGTAGCCGCCGATTTCGACCAGGACAGCTGGATGGACCTCGCTTTCACCCACTGGGCTTCGCCGGCGGTTACGGTCTGGCGCAACGTGCAGGGAAAATCGTTTGAGCGCGTGCCGCTGGTGGAACCGGGCTGGATGCGCGCGTGGGGCATCGCCGCGTTCGACTATGACAACGATGGCTGGGTTGACCTGGTCGCCGTCGGCGAAACTTTTTCGGGCGAAGGTCGAATCGCGCTGTTCCGCAACGAAGGGCCGGCCGGTTTTCGCGACGTCACGCATGAAACCGGCCTGGACAAAATCGCGCTGCGCAACCCACGCTCGGTGATCCCGTTCGATTTCGATGGCGACGGTTCGCCCGGCCTGTTGATCACGCAAAATAATCTGCCGCCGGTTCTGCTGAAGAATGTCGGCGGCAATGACAACACCTGGCTGAAGCTTGCTCTCTCAGGCGACCCCGACAACAAACTCGCCATCGGCGCGCGTCTTGATGTCTTTTTCGGCGCCGCGCGGCAAGCCTGGGAAGTCCCCGGCGCGTCCGGCTACCTCGGCCAGGGTCCGGCCGAAATTCTTACCGGGCTGGGATCGGCGAGCGAAGCGGACGTCCTCCGCATCGTCTGGCCAACCGGCTTGTTGCAAAATGAATTGCACGTCGCCGGAGACGCTCCCACACCGGTACCCGAATCGGAGCCACCCGAGCAGCCAAAACAGTGAGAGAATCCTTGCACAACGAATCACCCGATTCCGACCTCTAAGTTGTAAGCAGAAAGAATGCCCAATCAACAATTTCGAGCATCTTAGTGTAGATTCTCTAGCCGTCTTGAATCGATGATCGAAGCGGGCGCGAACATTCACTTTCCCAATCCGGGGGATTCATGCGAAACAGCTTCAGCGCGTTTGTGGTTGCCATCCTGTGCATCGCTCCGTTTTGCGCCCGCCCGGCGCGCGCCCAATCAAACTCCGACCTCGACGCCCGCCGCGACGCCCTGAGAAAGCTGACCGCCGAAGAGTGGGAATTCGACCTCCGCGAAAGCCCGCTGACGGCTACGTACTTCGGTGACTATCGCTATGACGACAAGGTCGACGATCTGTCCATCGCCGAAACGCTCCGCCAGGACAAAGCCGAACGCGATTTTCTCACCCGCCTGGAAGCGATCGACACGACTGGCTTCCCTGAACAGGAGCAGCTCAATCAAGCGCTGCTCGCGCGCAAAATCCGCCAGGGCATCAACGACACTGCCCTCAAGACGTACGAGATGCCTCTCGATCAGTTCAACGGCATCCACCTCGGCCTCGCGCAATTTCCCGCCGTGGTGCCGACCGACTCCACCAAAAACTTTGAAGACTACCTCACACGTCTCCACCAGATTCCCCGCGCCATCGATCAAGTGATCGACGTCGCGCGCCAGGGACAAAAAGACAAGCTGATGCCGCCGAAGTTTGTGCTCGAAGAGGTCGCCAAGCAGTGCGACGAAATCGCGGCTGCCACCGGCGAGTCGAGCGCCTTCGCCGCGCCGTTGCACAGATTTCCCGATGCCGTGCCAGCCGCCGACCAGAAACGTCTGCACGACGCCATCATCAGCGCGATCGACACCGAAATCCGCCCCGCGTATGCCCAGCTCGCCAAATTCGTCCGCGTGGAATACGAGCCCGGCGGCCGCAACGATCCCGGTCTATGGGCGTTGCCCGATGGAGACGCGCGCTATCGCGCCGCGGTCCGCGAAATGACGACCACCGACATGACGCCCGAGCAAATCTACGAACTCGGCATGTCCGAAGTGAAATCAACGGAAGCCCAGATGACCGTCATCGCCAAGCAGCAGGGCTATTCAGATTGGAAATCCTACGCCGCTGCCATCCTGAACAATCCAAAGCTCCGCGCCACCTCGCGCGACGAGATTCTGAACGCCTACCGCCGGTACGTCGCGCAGATGCGGCCGAAACTCCCACAGCTTTTCGGGCTACTGCCAAAGGCGAGCCTGGAGGTCGTGCCCGTCGAGGGCTATCGCGAGAAGGAAGCCGCCGCCGCGAGCTACTTCGTCGGCACGCCGGACGGTTCGCGCCCCGGCAAGGTCTACGTGAACACCGGCGATTTCGAGCATCGCGAACTGCCGGAAATCGAGGCGACCGCCTACCACGAAGGAATTCCCGGCCACCACATGCAGCTTTCGATCCAGCAGGAATTGCCCGAGCTTCCGCCGTTTCGCCAGCATGCGTCCTACACCGCGTATATCGAAGGTTGGGGACTCTACGCCGAACGCCTGGGCAAGGACGTCGGCTTTTATCAGGATCCGAATGACGATTTCGAGCGCCTCGCAAGCGAGCTTTTGCGGTCCTCCAGGCTGGTCGAAGATACCGGCGTGCACTACAAGCGCTGGACCCGCGATCAGATGGTCCAGTTTTTCCGGGAAAACTCGCTGGAAACGGGGGACGATCTGCAGGCCGAGGTCGATCGCTATATTTCCTATCCGGCGCAAGCTCTCAGCTACAAGATCGGCCAACTGAAAATCCTCGAGCTGCGCAAGCGCGCGCAAGATCAGCTCGGCGACAAGTTCGATATCCGCGCCTTCCACGACGAAATCCTGAGCGGCGGTGCGCTGCCGCTGGACGTACTCGATTCGCGCACGAACGCGTGGATCGCGTCGGTGAAGTCCGGAAAAGCAGCCAACGGCCGCTGACACGCGGCGCGGATATTCCCGGCATTTTTTGTGGCACCAGGGATACTCGCAAACCTGGGCCAGCCCTCCTTGATTGCCGCGTGCGAAGCGTGATAATTTGGATTTTCGGCAATTGACTTTCATTCCGACCGCATCTCCGTGTCCAAATTCTTCGATTCCAATCCGGCCGGCCCTGCGCCCGAGCGAAAAACCGCGCCCGGCGTTCAGCCAGCAGCCGCGCCTGGCGGCGAGCCGGTGTTCTGGCGGGTCGAAGGCAGCCTGCTGAATCTCACCGCGGTCCGTCCGGTCGGATTTTTCACCTGGAACGCGCAGAGCTTTCTCGGCCGCTGGGCCCGCCGCGGCACCATGGGCGTTCTCGCCGTCGCCCGGCCGTTCCTTTACGCCTCCGACCGTGTCTTTGCCACGCGGGTGTTACACGCGGTGCTCCGCCACACCAGCCGTGACCGTCTGGATCTGCTCGGCGAAGAATACTTCGAATACGTCCTGAAGCCGCGGCTGAAACCGAACGGCGTCGAGGCGCTGAAGCGCCTGATTGATTCCGGCGCGGATGTGGTTCTCGTCAGCCAGGGCCTTGACCACATCATGCGCCCGCTCGCCAACCATCTCGGCGCGCGAAAGATTCTGTGCAATCGCCTCGATTTTCGCGAGGGCATCGCCACGGGACGCCTGCTCGATCCAGTGATCCGCCCGCGCGGACCATTTGCCAAGCTGCGCGCAGACCAGCCCGACGGTACCGTCGACCGAACGAAGCTCCTCCGGGACCTGGGCTTTGCAAGAAAGCCCGAAGCCCTGCAAGACACGATCCGTCCAGCCCAGCGGCCGCCGTCGCGAATTAACCTCCCCGTAGTGCACTTCGACGCGAAAAACGGCCGCCCGCCGCTCTCGGTCCGCACCGCGCTTCGCGGAAAACAGATCCTGCTGATCGGCGGCACCGGCTTTATAGGCAAAGTGTGGCTTGCCAATCTGCTCGGCGATTTGCCCGAAATCGGACGCATCCATCTCCTGATCCGCGGCCACCGATCGGCCTCCGCGCTCGAGCGATTCGAGCGCATGGTTTCCGAATCGCCCGTCTTCGACGCGCTGGCCGAAAAGCACGGCGACCGCTTCGCCGATTTTCTGCGCGAACACGTGGAAGTCGTCCAGGGCGACGCCAGCAAACCCGGCCTCGGCATGATCCTGGAAACCCGCCAGCGACTCGCCCGCTCGCTCGACCTGATCGTGAACAGCGCCGGCCTGACGGACTTTAACCCCGACCTGCGCGACGCCCTCGCGATGAATGTCCACGCGATGGAACAACTGCTCGCGTTCGTGCACGAATGTGACCATGCCGCCCTGCTCCACCTTTCCACCTGTTACGCCATCGGGCGCCGCGACGGCCGCATTCTTGAGGATTTCAGGCCCCACTATTGCCCGGCGCGCGTCGAAGGCTTCGATGCAATCAAGGAACGTGCCAACCTCGAGCAGCTGATCCGCGAGACGGTAGCCCGCGCCGAATCGGAAGAAGTAACCGCAGAGCTGCGCCAGCAGGCCGTTGGCAAGAAGAAAGCCGCGAAAAATCTAGAAGGCGTCGCGCTCGAAAACCAGATCCGCAAGAACCGCACGCGCTGGCTGCGTCAGGCCCTGATGGACGCCGGAACCCAGCGCGCCAACGAACTCGGCTGGCCCAACACCTACACGTTCACGAAAAGCCTTTCGGAATCGATGATCGGCAGCTATACGGACGAAAATCCCAAAGCCGCCATCGCCATCGTGCGCCCGTCCATCGTCGAATCGTCGATCGAAAAGCCGTTCGTCGGCTGGAACGAAGGCGTAAACACCTCCGCCTCGCTTTCCTATCTCCTGGGCACTTTCTTCCGCCAGCTCCCTACCAACGAAAACAAAGCCCTGGACCTGATCCCGGTAGACATCGTCGCCCGCGGCATGACGCTCGTCTCCGCCGCGCTCGTCGCCCGCCGCCACGACCGCGTCTACCATCTCGCCACATCCGTAGCGAACCCCTGCGACATGCGCCGATCGATCGAGCTCACCGGTCTGGGCCACCGAAAATATTACCGCTCGCGCAACGACTTCGAGCACCTGATCCGCCTGAAATTCGACGCCATCCCGGTCTCGAAAACCCGCTACAGGGCGCTCTCGGCCCCGGCACAAAAAATGATCGTGCAGGCTATCAACAAGAGCGTCGAACCCCTCGGCTTCGCCCGTGCGCCGCTGGCCCGCCAGGAACGCGACCTGGATAAAGTGATCAAGCTCGTCGCGCTCTTCGAGCCGTTCATCCTCGAGAACGACCACGTCTTCGAAGCCGCGAATGTCGAGCGCCTCAGCGCCCACCTGCCGCCCGACGAGCGCGAAACCTTCGGCTACGACGCCCGCTCCCTGGACTGGTGGGACTACTGGATCAACGTCCACATTCCGGCGCTGCGCAAGTGGTGCTATCCTCTGATTGAAGGACGTCCCATGGAAGCTCGACCGCGACGTAGCGTGCCTCTCGCGCCTCGCTCCGAAGCGAGCGCCGCCGGTGCAGCGGGCAGCAATCCGGCATCGACGCCCTGACACCCGACCATCGTGGCCATCCTGCTCACCGGCAGCACCGGATATATCGGTGCCCACGTTGCCTCGAACCTGCTGGCGGATACGCGCGAGCCGCTCAGTCTATTGGTCCGCGCGTCCAGCGACGACGAAGCCCGCAGCCGCCTTTGGCGCTCGCTCCAGCTCCATCTCGATTTCCCGCAATTTGAATCGTTCCGACACGATCGCATCCGCATTTTCCGCGGCGATCTCACCGGCGCGCACTTCGGCCTGCCTGAGGACGAGTACCGCCAGCTCGTGCGCACAACCGATTCGATCATTCACTGCGCCGCGTCGCTGAACCGCAAATCGGAAAAAAGCTGCCTCAACGTGAACCTGCGCGGCACGCTCGAAGTGATCCAGCTCGCGATGCGGGCGCGCGACGAGCACGGCCTCCGCCGCTTCAGCCACGTCAGCACCGTCGCAGTCGCCGGTCACCGGTCCGACGAAGTCGTCGAGGAAGACACCTCGATCGACTGGGCTCGTTCCGACTACGATCCCTACGCCCGCACCAAAAAATTCTGCGAACACATGGTCCGCCAGCTGCTCCCCGACGTGAGTCGCACGATTTTCCGCCCCAGCATCGTGCTCGGCGACAGTCGCCGCCCGGATACGAACCAGTTCGACATGGTCCGCGCGTTCGTGTTTCTCGCTGGGCTACCCGCGCTTCCCTTTCGCTCCACGGACAAAGTCGATATCGTCCCGGTCGATTACGTAGCCGGCGCGATTTCGATGCTGCACCAGAAAGAAAAACCGGAGCACGAGATCTACCATCTCTCATCGGGCACCGATGCGGAGACGTTCGTCGAGCTGACGACCGCGCTCGCCAAGGCGCAGGGGAAGCGCGGCCCGGTTTACATGCCGAGCCTCGAAGGCCCGTCATCTACAATGATCAACGCGCTCGCCGGCCGCGCGGGAAAAGTCGGCGGTCTCGCCACGCTGATGAAAGTGTTCTTGCCCTACCTCGTCTGGAACACGGTGTTTGATAACCGGCGCGTCGTCGCCGAAATGGGCCGCAAGCCCGCACCGTTCTCGCAATACTGCTTCCCCCTGCTGAAATTCAGCCGCGACAATCATTTCCAGTACAAGTACCGCGACCGGCCGTCCGCCGGCGCTGCCGAATCGCAGGCCGTCGCCGCCGCGCCCGGCTCACGCGCCGCTGAGGATTTGCGACGATGATCGATATGGACGTCGCGATCGAGGCCTGGGTCAGCGCTCTGATCGAACTCAACAAGCTCGAATACGTCCTCGGCACCGGCAAACCCTGGAAACCGGGGCAAAAGCTGAAGCTCCTGTTCGCCGGTTACAACGGAACCCGCAACACTGGTTCCGACATCCGCGTCGAGGAAATCGTCCGACAAGTGCGTCGCATCCTGGGCCCGGAAAATATCGACGGCACCGTCATGACGCAGAATTTTGATCTCACGCGCGGATATTTCGGGGACCTGCGGCAGGTTCATCTTCCCGACGTCTTTCCGCCGTACCTTCATTCCGAAGTGCCGAAACACGACGGCGTGATCGCCTGCGAAGGCTCGATGTTCAAGAGCAAATTTGCGAACGCGCTCACGGCCATGATCGTCGGCTCGCTGGGTATCGCCTCCGCGCACAATAAATTGAGCGTCGCCTACGGCGGCGAGGCTGGCGCGATGGACCCGCTGCTGCAAAAGATGTGCAAGCGCTACGTGCATGATTCGCTCGTGATCACCCGCAACTCCGAATCGCAGGAAATTCTGGGCAAGCTCGGCATCGCCACTGAGCTCGGCACGGATACGGCGTGGACCTTCGAGCCGCTCGGTCCTGAATACGGCCGCAAGGCTCTGCGCGACGCCGGATGGGACGGCTCCATGCCCGTTCTCGCCGTCTGTCCCATTAACCCGTTCTGGTGGCCGGTAAAACCGTCGCTCACGAAAGCTGTGGCTCACGCCTTCGGCGGCGCCTACGAAAAAAGCTATTACCGGACGATCTATTTCCATCGCCACGGCCACGGGGTCGACGAAGCGTATGCCAAATACCTGGCCGCCATGGCCGAAGGCGTCCAGCGCTATGCCCGGCATCGCGCCGTGTTCCCCGTCCTCATTGCCATGGAGATGCTCGATCGCGACGCCTGCCAGCAGGTGGCGCAGAAAATTGGCGGCGCGGCCATTTTCGCGTCCGACGAGCGCAACATGTACGAGCTCGTCAGCATCCTTCGCGCGTGCCATCGCATGTTGTCTTCGCGCTTCCACGCAATCGTCACTTCCATGCCGGGCGGCGTGCCCTCCGCCGGCGTCACCATGGACGAGCGCATCCGCAACCTGATGAACCAGCGTGGCCACGATCACCTGATGATGGAAGTGGACGAACCCGATTTGGCCGACAAGATCGTCGTCGCGCTGAACGCGCTCGACGCGGAGGCTGACGCAATTCGCTGCTCCATGGGAAGAGTCGTCGCGAAAAATCTGCGGCTGATGGCGCGCATGGGCGTGTATTTGGAGGAACGCGTCGCGCGCCAGTATCCGCAATTCCCAATTCGCACCGGGGTGCGCAGTTGGGAGGAATATCTTCCGCCGCTTGGTCCCGCTCTGCGCAAGCTGCTTGAAGATCACAGCGGAGAACTCGCCGCATGACGTTCCTGGAGACAATCTTCGCGCGCCTGGAGGATGCCGTCGATGAAGCGCTGCTCGGCGAAGTCCGCGAAGGAAAAATCATGGCGGTAACAGGCGCGGATCTGCTCGCGCTCATCGCGCAGGCACGCGCCTTCGCAACCTCGCGCGGCTTGAAACCCGGGGACCGCTGTGCCCTTCTGGCGCCGAATTCGATCCGTTGGGTCGCGCTCGACCTCGCACTGATGGCCGAAGGAGTCATCGTCGTCCCGCTCGATCCGCGCCAAGTGGCGAAGGACTGGCTGGAAATCATCAACGATTCATCGCCGGCGCTCGTCTGTTGCGCCGAGGCCGCGCTGGCTGCCGGAATTCAAACAGGCCGCGAAATCAGGCTCTTCGATGAAATCTTCGGCCGCGCGCCCGCCGAGCCGTCGCTGCCGCGCCATCACGCCGATCACGACGCCGTAACCATCGTCTACACCTCCGGCACGTCGGGTGAGCCGAAAGGCGTGGTCCTGAATGCCGGCAACATCACGTTCATGCTCGGCTGCACCAACGCGCGTCTCGATCAGCTCATGGGCGGTGAGACCGAACAGGAAGGCGTTTTTCAGTACGCGCCGTTTTGCTTCGCCGCGGCGCGAATCCTGATGCTCACTTCCCTCTCCCGCCACACCATGCTCACGCTCTCGACGGACTTCACCAAGCTCGCCGAAGAACTGAAGCTGGCCCAGCCGCATTACTTCGTCAACGTGCCCATCTTTCTCGAGCGCGTCCGCCGACGCATCGAAGAATCAATTCATACGCGCGGCGGCTTCGCGGCAAGACTTTTCGAAATGGCCCGGGCCGGCTATCTCCACCAGCGAGAAGGGCGCACGCGCCTGGGCGGCCTGCTCGCACTGAACTTCGCGAAGAAAATGATGTTCCCTGCCATCCGAGCGAATATCGGTCCGAATCTGAAAGCATTGATCTGCGGCTCCGCTCCCCTGGCCGCCGATACGCAGCTTTTCTTCCGGATGATCGAGATCCCCGTTCTTCAGGTCTACGGCCTGACCGAAACGACCGCGATCTGTACCATGGACGAGCCCCGCAAAGTCGAGCCCGGACGCGTGGGCCGCGCCGTCCCCGGAATTGAAATGACGGTTGCTTTCAACGGCGAAATTCTCGTGCGCGGCCCCAATGTTTTTCCCGGATACTGGCAGCGGCCCGCTGAAACCGCGAAGGCGCTCGAAGGCGGCTGGTTTCATACGGGTGATCAGGGCGAAGCCGACGATACCGGCAACTGGAAAATCACCGGACGGCTGAAGAATCTAATCATCTTGAATTCGGGCCACAATATCGCACCCGAACCGCTGGAGCACGATCTCGCCGCCGCCCTGCCCGAGGCCCAACAGGTCGTCTTGCTGGGCAATCAGCGCAGCTTTCTGTCGGCGTTGCTAACCGTCGCGCCGTCGGCGAATGTCGCAGGCGCTACATCGCCACCCTCCAACGGCAACAGCGGGCTCACTTTGGCGAAGATTCAGGCCGCGCTCGACGCGCTCAATTCCGGACTGCCCCATTACAAACAAATTCGCGCCTTTCGCCTGTTGCCCGAGCCATTCACCATGGAAAACGGCCTATTGACCACCATGGGCAAACTGAAGCGCGATGCGATCGCCGCGCGTTATGCGGGCGAAATCCAGTCGCTCTACGAGAAAAAGACGGCATGAAGAATTTCACGGGCAAGACGCTCTCGTGGAAGATCGCAGGCGGCACCGTCGAGCTCATGCTCGACCGCGCGCCGTGCAACGAAATCGGCTCGGCCACCCTTGGCGAGCTCGAACAATTCGTCGATGCGCTCGCAGCGGCAGGTGAAGACGCCCGCGCGCTCATTATTTCGAGCGCGCGCTTTGAGGGTTTCTGCGCCGGCGCCGACCTCCGCGAGCTTTTCGAGCGTTCGCAGGCCATGGCCCAACGGGAGCGTCTGGCGGGAGTCCGCGATTTCCTCGAGCGCATCCATCGCGTAATGAACGCCATCGACTCCGCGCCTCTGACCACGATCGCCGCCGTTCACGGCGTCATCTTCGGCGGAGGCTTCGAGCTTGCCCTCACCTGCGACCTGATCATCGCCGACAAGACGGCCCGCTTCGCTTTCCCGGAGCTGCGCCTCGGGCTGATCCCAGGCTTCGGTGGAATCCCGCGCCTCCAGCGCGACACCGGCAATGCTGTCGTCCGTGACCTTCTTCTCACGGGCCGCAGTATCAACGCCGCGAAAGCGCAGTCGGCCGGACTCGTCAGCCAGGTGGCCGCCGAAGGCGACGCCCTGCGCGTCGCTCGCGCCACAGCCGCGCAGATCAATAAATTCGATTCGAAGACCGCAGCCGCAGCCAAACGCTTTATCAAGCCTGTGCCGCACGACGAGTTGAAGCGCGAAATCGAAATCTTCTGCGACCTCTTCACGCGGCCGGGGGTCGAAGCCGGCCTCCGCAAATTTGTCGAAAGCACCGACGCGCTGCCTTACTTGCCCTGATGTGTGAGAATAAACATCCATGAGCACACTCGAAAAAACCACCGACGAAATCCTGCAGCTCGCCGCCGCCCACTTCAAAGTGCCGCGCGAAAACCTCCGCGTCGACGACGACTTCTTCAAAACGCTCGGCATCAACAGCCTCCAGGCGCTCGACCTGCTCACGCGTATCGAGCAGCATTTCCAGATCGAGCTGCCCGATTACGAACTGCAAGGCGTCAGCGATTTCCGCACGCTCGCCGAACGCATACAATCCCGCCTTTGATGCTGGATCTCAGCAAATACAACTGCCTCAGAACAGCGCTCCAAGCGGCACTGGATCGCTGGCCCGATGAGTTGTGCCTGATCGAAGCGGATCGCGACCGCGAAAACGCGCGCTTCACGTATCGGCAGTTCAGGGAAGCTGCATTGCCGCTCGCGAAAGCGATGCAGGACG
>CAZLWY010000076.1:0-8816 GCA_964563425.1 uncultured Acidobacteriaceae bacterium
AGATAGAGATGCGAGGTTTTATTCAAAGCGCAGAGATTCCACGGGCTGAAGCTGAGCGGCCGTTCTTGCCGGCAGGTATCCGAAGAGCACGCCGGTTGCGCAGGATACTACAAACGCCGCCAGCACCGAAAGCCACGAGACGGGAATCTGAATCCCGGCGGGCAGCGGCAGAAAACGGGCCAGGACGTCGACTGAAAGGGGAATCGCTACCGCGATGCCGATGCCGATCACCGCGCCGACTCCGCTGATCAGAATGGCCTCGACCAAAAACTGGTAAAGGATCTCCCGGGGGCGCGCGCCGATCGCTTTGCGGAGCCCGATCTCACGGGTGCGCTCGGTGACGGTGACGAGCATGATGTTCATGATGCCGATACCGCTGATGACCAGCGCGAGCAGCGCGACTAATAGCAGGACGATCGTGAGTGCGAAGGAGATGCGCCGCGAGGTGTCAAGTATCGATGAGAGATTCTCCACGTTGTATTCAGCTTCGGGACGATGGCGGCTTTTCAGAATTTGCGCCACCCGGTCGGTGACGAGCGGGACATATTCAGCCCGCCCAGCCTGGGCGTACAGCGTGACGAGGTATGAGTCCCCGGTGTAATAACGCACCAGCGGAAACGGAACGAGCAAGGAATCGGAGCGAATTTCCGACTGTCCAAAGGTGTCAATGCGCTCGCGAAAGACACCGATGACCGTGAAGGTTAGCTCGCCGACGTGAAGCTCCTGCCCGACGATATTCTGGCCAGGTGCTACGGTATCGGCGAGATGCTCGGAGACAACGCACACTTTGCTGACGCTGGAAAAATCGTCGGAGTCAAAATAGCGCCCCTGCGGAATGACCAGCTTGCGGATCTGCTCGAATTCCGGCGTAACTCCGACCATCACGACCGGGACCGCCTTGCCGCCGGCCAGGACCGTAAGCGGCAAGTCGCTCGTGCCGGCGACGTGGATGACCTGCGGGACTCCCTGGCGCACCGCCTCCATATCGGAATCGGAGATTTCATCACTCAGCGCGACGTTCTGCGAAGCGGCCGGCTGCGCCAGTGAGGCGAAAACCAGATTCGATCCCACGGCTTCGATCTGGTGGCGAACAAATGTGCGGCCCGTGAGCCCGATGGTGACCACCAGCACGATACAGGCGCTGCCAATGACGACGCCGAGCATGGTGAGCGCTGCGCGCACGCGATTGGCGCGCAAAGCTTCCATCGCCAGGTGCCAGGTCTCGGACCAGTGGATGGCAGGCGATTGAGCGACTTCGTTCATCAAACGGCGGTCTCGACGGTTGCGAGCTCAGGTATTTCGATGCGGATTTGGGTGCCTTCGCCTTCCTGGCTGCGAATATTCATTTCGAACTGGTCGCCGTAGAGAAGCCGCAGGCGCTCGAACACGTTGCTGATGCCGATGCCGCCGCCATAGACCTCCCGCAGCCTTTCCGGAGACATGCCCATGCCGTTGTCGTCGACTTCGATGGTCAGGCGGCCGTCGCGCTGGCGGGTGCGGATGTGGATCTGGCCGCCGGAAAGGCGCGGTGCCAGACCGTGCTTGATGGCATTCTCGACGATGGGCTGGAGCAGCATGCTGGGGACGAAGGTGTCGAGCGTATCGCTTTCCACTTCCTTGAAAATTTGAAGCTTGTCGGGGCCGAAGCGGATGACTTCGATATCGAGATAGTCGTCGATGAAGTCAAGCTCTTCACGAAGTGGAACGAAGGTTTCGTGCTTGCGCAGCAGGCGGCGCAGGATATTGGAAAGTTTCAGCACGACCCCACGGGCCATGTCCGGATCGAAGCGAATGAGCGAGGAAACCGTATTGAGCGTGTTGAAAAGAAAGTGCGGGTTGATCTGACTCGTGAGCGCGTCCATGCGCGCCTTGAGCAGATGCTGCTGGTTCTGCTCGAGGTTCATTTCGATGCGCGTGTTGTTCCAGATTTTGATCGCGGTGGCGACGCACATGACCGAAGAAAGCACCACCAGCGCCTCATAGCCCAGATTGGGCGTGCGCAGCGAAAAAACCCACCGTTCGGGCACTATCTTTGCGAGCACGATGAGTCCGCATTCGAAGGCCGCGCAGCAGAACAACGGCAGCATGGCCCAGTTCCCTTTCGCACGACGCGCGAGTCGGATGAGCCATTGCGGAATATTCAGGAACAGGAACGGGCCGAAATGCCAGACATCTTCTTTTTCAGGCATCACGTCGCGCACTTCGCCTGCCAGCAGGCCGACGAGCGCCGCCATCGGCGCGGAAATCCATTCGTGAAATCCGAACGGGAGAAGACTGATGAGCGATCCGCCGAGCAGGCCGACGATGCGGCCGCCGATCAGTCCCATCAGGAACGACCCCTCCAGCGTGAGATCGAAAAAACGATAGCCTGCGACGAGACGCAGCATCGTGCCGATGGCGAGCGGCGGCACAAGGAAAAGCAGGAGCATCACTTTCTGGTCGGAGTCGCGATTCTCGGTGAAGACGAGCTTGCGGAAGGAGCGGAAGCGAACCAGCAGAGCCGCGAGCGCCGCCGCCCAGCCGACCTTGAGAACCAAGGTGAACACCAGGTCGCGTCCTTCCAGAAGTGTGCCCATTTCGCTCGGAAGCCGACGAAGCGGCTGATGCGATTACGTTAGCCAATGCGCGGTGGGATGTAAAGCGAGCCATCGGCGGCCGGAATCAATGGAGCGATCCTGCCCAGCATCAGCGCCCGGTCCGATATATCGTGCCCCTACAAAACCAGTGGTGTGCGCTTTGGCCGGAGAGAATTAATCCAGCTGCTGCTGCTGTTGTTGTTGCTGCTGTTGCTGCTGTTGCTGGGCTGGTTGTTGGGCGCGCTCGACGACAGAGGGTGGCGAGAGTGAGCCCGCAGTAATTTCGCTGAGTTGCTCGCGGCCGTTGTCGTCGATCGCCGGACGAACCCGCACGTCGACCGACAGGCTCTGGCCGGCGTGACCTTTATAGACGCCGCGAACGGGCGCGACATCGCCGTAATCGCGGCCATAGGCTACGCGGACGTGACGCAAGCCGACGGGTTTTCCGAGCGTAGGATCGAGGGCGGTCCATCCCGCGTTCGGAATGAGCACTTCAGCCCAGGCGTGCGAGGCCTGGCCGCCGATCACGTCTTCCTGTTTGGCGTCGGGTGAAGCGGCGCTGCCGGGAACGAGATAGCCCGAGACGTAACGGCCGGGAAGACCGCGCATCCTCACGACGCCGAGGAGCAGGTGCGCGAAATCCTGGCATACGCCGGCGCCGAGCGTGAGCGAATCTTCGATCGAGGAATGTACGTGTGTGGCGCCCTTCACGTAGCGGAAGCGTTCGTGAATGATGTCGGACGCCGCTTGCGCAAAACCGGCCACGGTGCCGCGGGATTTTTTCTCGCCGTCGCCGATGATTTCCTTGAGGAGTGCGAGATGGGGAACGTAGGCCGTCGGCGCCATGAAGTCGAAATATTCCTCGTCAAGCTGATTACTCTGCAGGTCGTAATCCCCAAGCGTGGTGCCGTCGGCGGGCGGTTCACCGGGATCGTGCGTCAGCACCACGGATTCCGCCTCGACGCGCAGGCGCTGATGCTCGGCCAGAACGTTGAATTGGTGCACCCAGTTGCCGTGCGCGTCGCGATACGCCGTGCCGCGCGAGTTGGGATTGGTCGTGAGGCGGAACGAGAGGCAGCTTTGCCGCTCGTCGTGCATCGGACGGAGGCGCACTTCGTTGTAGCTTTCCGAGACCGGACCGTCGTAAACGAAGTCCGTCGAATGCAACAGGCGATATCGATTCATGCCACCACCGCGTAATAGAAGTAGTTTCGGGCGATGTCTTCCCCAATCGCGCCGAACATCCGCAATAAATCATCCAGGTAAGTGTGCAGCCCCTGGCTAAAGATGTCATCGACGCGGTCGTAGCGCAAACGCTCGACCACCTTGCCGGTAAGCCGCTCGGCTTCATTGGCGTATTCGCCGGGAAGCGTGGCGCTGACGGCGCGCAGGCCCGATTGCACCTCCGAAGCGCTGAAACGGATCGAGCGCGGGTGGCGATGGTGCAGGATCAACATTTCGGCCACTTTTTCGGGCTCGATCGCGGAGTGGTATTCGCGGTGATAGGCCTCGTAGGCGCCGACGGAGCGCAGCACGGCCATCCATTGATGATTGTCCGGCGCGTCTACGGACGGCAGCGCATCAAGGAGATTGTGGTATTGCACGTCGACCAGGCGCGCGGTCATTTCTGCACGTTCAAGGGACCAGCCGACGCGGAGAAACTCCCATCCTTCGTCGTGCGGCATGGTTGCGTCAGTAACGCCGTGAAAACGGTGGGCACCGAATTTAATTTTGTCGCAGAAGCGGTGCGGGCCGGCGGCAATTTCCTCGCGCGGATGAAAGCGCGTGACGGCATAGTAGAGGCCGTTAATGTCCTCCCACATTTCGCGGGAGATCCGGTCGCGGATGGTGCGCGCGTTTTCGCGGGCTTTGGAAATGCACTGGACGATCGAGCTGGGATTTTCCTCGTTGAACGCCAGGAATTCGAAGACGGTTTCGGCGTTCACTTCTTCGTAGAGCTTGTGGAACAGCTTTTCCTCGCCGGCCATGACGATCAGCGGTTCCCAGCGCAGGCGATAGGATTGCTGGGATTGCTCGAGCAGCATGTGGTAGTTCACGTCCAGGATTCGCGCGGTGTCCTCGGCGCGCTCGATATAGCGGGCGAGCCAGAAGAGCGATTCCGCGATGCGCGACAGCATTAGTCTTCGCCTCGCAACACCCAGGTGTCCTTGCTGCCGCCGCCTTGCGATGAATTCACGACCAGCGAATTCGGCTGGAGCGCCACGCGCGTGAGGCCGCCCGGGACGATGGTCACCTTTTCTCCGTCGTAGAGGCAGTACGGCCGCAGGTCAACGTGGCGCCCGGCAACGGTGCCCGTCGCCGAATCGTAGGACGGCACGCGCGACAGGCCAACAACAGGCTGCGCAATGTAATTTCGCGGATTGGCGCGCAGACGCTCGGCAAATTCCAGAATTTTCGCGCGGTCCGCGGCCGGGCCCATGAGCATTCCGTAGCCGCCGGATTCGCCCACGGCTTTCACTACCAGCTGCGGCAGATGATCGAGCACGTAGCCAAGGTCCGTGGGATTCGCGCACAGATACGTTTCGACCGTTTTCAGAATCGGATCTTCGCCGAGGTAATAGCGGATGAACTCGGGAACGTAGGCGTAGATGGCCTTGTCGTCGGCGACGCCATTGCCGACGGCGTTGGCAAGCGCCACATTTCCTGCGCGATACGCGCCCATCAAGCCGGGCACTCCGAGGATCGAATCAGGGCGAAACGTGAGCGGGTCGAGAAATTCGTCGTCCACCCGGCGGTAGATCACATCGACGCGCTTGAGTCCTCGAATCGTCTTCGTATAAACGACCCCGCCATCGACGATCAGGTCGCGGCCTTCGACCAGCTCAACGCCCATCTGCTGCGCCAGAAAACTGTGCTCGAAATAGGCGCTGTTGTGAATGCCGGGGGTCAGCAGGACAATTTCCGCGTCGCCCGGCCCGCGCGGAGAGAGGCTATGCAGAACGCGCGAAAGCTCGGCCGGATAATGATGCACGGGCAGAACTTCGCAGGCCTGGAACGCGTCGGGCAGCGTGCGGGTCATCACCAGGCGATTTTCAAGAACGTAGGAAATTCCGCTCGGCGTGCGCACATTGTCCTCGAGCACGAAGAAATCGCCGCTCTTGGAATCGCGCACGAGGTCGATGCCGCTGATGTGTGTGTAAATGCCGCGCGCGACTTCGACGCCGATCACCTCACGCCGGAAATTCGGACAGGAATAGACCAGCCAGCGCGGGATTCTGCGGTCTTTCAGGATCTGCTGTTTGCCATAAACGTCCTGTAGAAAAAGGTTCAGGGCGACGACGCGCTGCGAAAGCCCGCGCTCGATTTTTTCCCATTCCGAATGCGGCAGGATGCGCGGGATCAAGTCGAAAGGAAACAGCCGCTCCGTGCCGCGGCCGTCGCTATAGACAGTAAAAGTTATGCCCTGTATGAGGAAGGAAAGGTCGGCGAGTTTGCGGCGCTCCTCAAACTGGTGGGGCGCCATCGAGGCAAGCCTCTGGAACAACTTGGTATATTGGGCTCGAGGGTGCCCAGGCGACGAAAACATCTCGTCGTAAAAGCTCCCCGTCTCATAACCCTCGAATAGGCCAGGGTTCACCGTATGCGCCGGAGCGGCTCCCATCTGGCTACTGTATCAATTGTTGGAGTGTCTGGTTCTACGGAAACTTTGATGGGATGCATCCAAGATTTCGGGGCGAGACGGACGATGATGCGCTAGACGGCCAGCCGGCCCTCGGGCGGGACCGAGCTGTCCGTATCCATGACGGTACCGAGCCGATTCTCGCCCCAGCGCGAACGAAGCCTCCGGTTCATCGGTTCCGAATAGAGGCTCGCGACTAGGTGACCCAGAAGGGCCGCAACCACAATGGTGACAACAAACAAGGCAGGGATGGCCCAGATCGGCTTGCCCATCGCGACGAAAAGATCAAAGAAGGCGAAATCGAGAACCTTGACGCTGCCCGCGGTGGTGATCATCACGTTGGCGGGCTTCAGGTCGCGATGAACGATGCCGCGGTCGTGCGCCTGCGCAAGAGCGGCGGCGATTTCCAGGCCGTAGCGGACGGCAGTTTCCGGAGCCAGCGAATCGCGCTCGAGCACTGCGCTCAGAGGACGCCCTTCGACGAGCTCCATGGCGATGTAGGCGCGGCCGTCGCTTTCGCCGACCTCGTAGATCGTCGCGATGTGCGGATGATTCAGCGCGGAGGCGCTTCTGGCTTCGCGCAGCAGGAGAGTCTCGACCGAGTCGCCATCGCGATCGGCGCCGCGAAGAAATTTCAGAGCGACCAAGCGTTCGAGCTTCGTGTCGCGCGCCTGGTAGACCAGGCCCATGCCGCCCGAACCCAAAGGCGCGATGATTTCGTATACGCCCATCCGGTCGCCGGCCTTCAGCGGGTGAGTTTCTTTCGCGTTTTGCGATGGGTCGGGTGCCACGGACGCGTCCTCGTCGATAACGACGAAGCGTAAGCCAAAGGCTATTCGACCTCCAAGGTAAATCGCCGCGTCAAATCTCCCGCGCGCGGCCTGCTATACTGTATTGCTTCGATGAAACGTAAGAAACTTACCGGGCGTGTGCAGGTTGTAGCGCGGGCGGAATTGCCCACGCGATTCGGGCGTTTTCAGATTGCGGCGGTGAAGGGACGCGGGCCGCAGGAGGAAGCCGTCGCGATTCAGCACGGCCAAGTGAAGAACGGCACCGCGCCCGTGGTGCGCATTCACTCGCAGTGCTTGACCGGCGACGTGTTCACGTCCGAGCGATGCGATTGCCGGGCTCAACTCGAACTTTCGCTACGCGCGATCGCCAAAGCGCCGTCGGGAATCGTCCTGTACTTGCCGCAGGAGGGCCGCGGCATCGGGCTCATTAACAAAGTAAAGGCCTACGAGCTGCAGGACGAAGGGCTCGACACGGTCGAAGCGAATCGCAAGCTCGGTTTCGCGGATGATGCGCGCGATTACGATTTCGCGGCGGCGGCGCTGAAGGCTCTCGGCGTGCGAAAGGTTCGGCTCCTTTCGAATAATCCCGACAAAATCGAGCAGCTTGAGCGCGCCGGAATCCACGTGGTCGAGCGAATTCCCTGCCGGCCGCGCACGAGTCATCATTCCCGCGAGTATTTAAAGACCAAGCAGAAGAAGATGGGACACCTGCTGGCTCGCGTCTAGCCAGCCGCCTTGGTACTGAGACAGATTCTTCCCATCGAAGCCGGTTTTTGAACCCAGCCGGACAGGTATCTCCCTAGGATTGGCATGAGACGAACCATGTTGCTGCTGGCCATGGCCGCCGCTAGCCGCCTCCGACAAAGTGGACGATCTCAAAACTGTCGCCGGATTCGACCTGTGTTTCCTGCCAGCGCGCCCGCGGAAGAATATCCCGATTGCGTTCGATCGCCACGCGGCCGTTCGACATGCCAAGGTGTTCGAGCAGCGCGATGATGTTGAGCCCGTCGGGAATCTCGCGGCGCTCGCCGTTGATGGTGACCGTCATTCCCAGGTTTACTTCACGCGCGAGCGCATTGCGAAACGAATCTCGTCCTTGTCGGCATCAGCCCGGGCGTTAATCACCAGCGCCAAATCGCCCTTTCCAAGCGGCGGCAGTGGAAACCCGATTCGCACGCGGCCCTGATGGTCGCTGGTGCCAGCGTGACGCGCCACTTCGGCGGCGCCTTCGATAGCGGCTTCTACTTGGGCGCCCGCCAGAGGCTGCCGGTCGGCCCGCCGCACGATTTCGACGTCCAGCTTCACGTTGCCACCCTCGAGCCACGACGTCGGATTCAGAAGCTGCACCTGGATCCCGCCCGCGCGTGTGGCAAGTTCCAGCGCAGCGGCGATCTGCTGCGCAAGCGCACCTTCGCGAAGATCATCCATCACCTGTCGATGCTGTTCTTCGACGCGCTCGCGCAGACCCTCGGCTGTAAATTCCGCTGAACTCAGGAAATGTTCGTAATTCGAAGACCGGCGGTGCAGAATCCGCCCGTATTGGTAGACCACGGTATCGATGACCGGATGGCTGGGGCCGCGATCCTCCGTCTGCACATGGAAGACTTGGTCGTCAATGTGGACGTCCGTGTTGAATCCTGAGCTCATCGATGGCCGAGTCCCCTTCCAGAACGAGCCGCAATCCACCGCGAATCTTAAATTCTTGGGGAGTTCATTTGACCGATGTACTGCCGACGGCTATTATAGCAGCGACTGTAAAATGAGCGGCAACTACCTCGATAACTACGGCCCACTTTTGCTGATGTTTAT
>CAZLWY010000077.1:0-37068 GCA_964563425.1 uncultured Acidobacteriaceae bacterium
CATGAAGCTGCCCGTGATCGCCCGCCACGGAGTAATCCACATGCGGCTTGTCCTCGCGCCGATCGTAACGAAAATCCGCATCCATCAACCGGCCCGATCCACCCGCGACAGTGAGGTTCCCGGCCGGCATATTCAAATCCACATCCACGTTTTTCGCGCCTTGCAGCTCGACCGCCTGCGTGTCATGCGCACCGTCGGCAATCGCGTGGCTGTGCCAGCCCCAGCCGCGATCCCATCCATCCTCGTTGTAATTCCTCCATCCGCCGCGGTGCCAGGCCATGGCCAGGAAGAACACCAGCAGCAGAATCCACGCGATTCCCGTCCCGGAAATCCACGGTGAGACCGCTCCGCCCTGATGCTGCCGCCAATAGTAACTATCCCAGATTTTCCCCAACCCGATCAGGATCAGAATCAGCGGCCAGTATCGCCACAGCGCCCACCACGGATTGAAGTCCGGATAAAGCTTGAACATCAAAAGGATCGCGCCGAGCACGATCAGAATGATCGGCCCCACAAACGAGTTGTGCCTCGGCCTCATCGGACGCATCGGTTGATCCATCGCTCACCTCTCTTGCAACAAGATACGCTGCGAGCACCCGAAATGTTTCATCCGTCGCATGGCGCCGGCGTCCCGCCTCTGAATTTCTGGGGGCGGATGCGCCTCGGCGGATGCCCGGAAGCAAGTCCTTGGCGCTTCGCCACCGACCATCCCCGATCGCAGCGGAGCGCCCGGCGCCCGGCGCATTTGGCTCCCGCCCGCTCTTGCGTTAGAATCGCGCCAATCGCCATGCTCGACCAGTCCAAAAACAAGCTCCTGACCAGCGTAGGCCCAGCCACTTCTATGGGCAATCTCCTCCGCCGTTACTGGATGCCCATCGCCGCCGTGAGCGAATTCGAAGCTCAGACGATCAAGCCCATCCGACTCCTCGGCGAGGATCTGACGCTCTATAAGGACATGAGCGGTACCCTTGGCCTCATTGGTCGTCACTGCCCGCATCGCTGCGCGGACATGTCCTACGGTTTCGTCGAGCAGTGCGGCCTGCGTTGCAATTATCACGGCTGGCTTTTCGATCGTGATGGCCGCTGCCTCGAGCAGCCCTACGAAGATGTCGCCCAACCCGACGCGCGCTTCAAGGAAAAAATCCGCATCACCGCATATCCAGTCGAAACGCGCGGCGGCCTCATCTGGGCTTATCTCGGCCCGCAGCCCGCTCCGCTCGTGCCCAACTGGGAGCCGTTCACTTGGAAAAACGGCTTCGTACAGATCGTTTTCGCCGAAGTGCCCTGCAATTGGTTCCAGTGCCAGGAAAATTCGGTCGACCCGCTGCATTTTGAATGGATGCACATGAACTGGAGCGTCCGCCTGAAGGACAAAGGCGGTCCGTATTCCCCCCGCCATTTGAAACTCGCGTTCGAGGAGTTCGATTGGGGCATCGTCTATCGCCGAATCCGCGAAGGCATGAGCGAAAACGATCCAATGTGGAAGGTCGGACGCGTCTGCCTTTGGCCCAACGCCCTTTTTACCGGCGATCATTTCGAATGGCGCGTTCCGATTGACGACCAAAATACTCTCAGCGTCACCTGGTGCTTCAGCCGCGTACCGAAAGACCGCGAACCTTTCGTGCAGGACCAGATCCCCGCATGGCGCGGCCCGGTGCTCGACGCCGAAACCGGCCGCCTCATCTCCAGCCACGTCATGAATCAGGATTTCGTGGCCTGGGTAGGGCAGGGAATCATTCCCGATCGGCGCAACGAACACCTCGGCCTTAGCGACGAAGGCATCATCCTGCTCCGCAACCAATTCCTCAAAGACATCGAAGCCATCGCCCGCGGCGAAGACCCGAAGGCCACCGTCCGCGATCCCGAACTGAATCGCTCGATCCCATTGCCGATCGCCGACCGCCAGAATCTAGTCGAGGGCGAAACGCTCGAGGAGATGGCCGCGCACCCGTTCCGCAGCGGCCAGCTACACGACTACGTCTTCCAAGCCGGCCAGCCCCAGGAAGTAAGAAAAGCCTACGCCAAAGCGATGGGCATCCCGGAATGAACCCTCCTAGCGCCCCCATCTTGGCGGCGTCTTTCCTGTATTGTTCACCGAACGGCCGGCGATTAGCCGAATTTGGAGGGGCACAGGATGCTGTGGCTGGCGGAAAATCGTACCCATTCGGCAGTGAATCGATCGAGCGGCCGAGGTGAACCTCCCAAAGGGAAAATCGCGCCCCGCTCAAAAGGCACGCTACCTCCGCATTGCCACCGAAGAAGCCTTCGCCCCGCCCGAACTCCTCCGCGAATGGAAACGAATGCTTGACCGGGGCGGCAATCTCGACCCCGGCTTCAGGGACCAGTGGAGCTATTTCCTGGGTCCCAGCCCCCGCACAGCCGCAATCGCAGCCCGAATCACAGACATCGGCGAAGCCCGCATCCGCGACATGGACGCCACCGGCATCGCCCGCCAAATCCTCTCGCTGACAAACCCGGGCGTGCAGCTGTTCGAACCCGGCGAAGCCGCCTCCTGGGCCATTTCCTGCAACGACCAATTGGCGGAGGCCATCCGGAGAAATCCCAACCGTTTTTCAGGCCTCGCCGCCATCGCTCCTCAAAATCCCGCTGCCGCGTCGAAAGAACTCGAGCGCGCCGTGGGCAAGCTCGGACTGAAAGGGGCCATCATCAATTCGCACACAAAGGGTGAATATCTCGACGATCCGAAATTCTGGGACATTTTCGCCGCCGCGGAATCGCTCGACGTGCCCATCTATCTTCACCCGAGCACGCCATCGCCGCGCATGTATGCCCCCTTCGCCGATTGGGGACTCGAAGGCGCCATCTACGGCTTTGCTGTCGAAACCAGCCTGCACCTGCTGCGCATCATCGTCAGCGGCGTATTCGATCGCTTCCCGAAACTCCGCATGGTCGTCGGCCACCTCGGGGAAGGCCTGCCGTTCTGGTTCTTCCGCCTCGATTTCTTCCATCGCGCCAACGTAGCCTCTGGCCGCTACCTCAAAGTGAAAAAGCTGAAGAAAAATAATCTGAGTGACTACCTCCGCGAAAACATCTGGATCACCACCAGCGGCATGGCCTGGGAGCCAGCGATCCTGTATTGTGAAAAGGTGTTGGGTGTAGACCGGGTCCTCTACGCCATGGACTACCCCTACCAATTCATCCCCGAAGAAGTAACAGTGACAGACAACCTGCCAATCCCAGCCGCAGCGAAAAAGAAGTTCTACCAAACCAACGCCGAAAAAGTCTTCAAGCTCTGATGCCGGTGCCTTCGAGCGGCACAAACAATCCTGTCGGCGCTCCTGAGGATGCTGTTCTGCAGGGTGTCTCTGCGAGCCAGAGTCCGCAGCACTCCCTCCTTGCAATCTCTTCACATCCTGCTAGCCTGTTTGTGTGCGGAAGCATGCGCGGGATCGAATCCCGGTCCCCGGGTCGCGGCAAGTGTCGAGCAAAAGGGCATGCGCTAGCATTGTAGTAATGGCAAGATTTCAGTGATTTCTATTCCACCGGGAAGCCGCATGAAATCTGTGGTAAGGCATTGAAACAACAGGATCGGTGTGCAGCTTAATCGACAACAGATCGGGGGGCGGGCCGACGCTGTTTCCGCGCGCCCGGCGTCCCGCGTGTACCTCGATTACAACGCCACCACGCCCGTCGATCCTGCGGTCCTCGAAGCGATGCTGCCGTTCCTTGGCGCAAATTTCGGCAATGCCGGTTCGGTCCACACGCCCGGCCAGCTCGCCCGCGCCGCCGTCGACGCCGCACGCGATTCCGTCGCCGCGCTCATCAGTGCCGCGCCCAACGAAATCGTCTTCACCAGCGGCGGCACCGAATCCGACAACCTCGCGATCTTCGGCACCGTCGCTCAATCGACCAAGCCTCGCAAGCACGTAATCACGACGTCGATCGAGCACCACGCGATCCTGCACGCTTGCGATGAACTTGCGCGCCAGGGAGTGGAGGTCACCGTTGTTCCCGTTCGCACGGGACCGGGCCTGCAGGGAATCGTCGATCCGGAGGAAATCCGCCGTGCGATTTGCCCGGAAACGATCCTGATTACCGTGATGCACGCAAACAACGAGCTCGGTACGATCCAGCCGATCGAAGAAATCGCGCGCATTGCCGCCGATGCCGGCGTCTGCCTCCACTGCGACGCGGTACAGTCAGCCGGAAAGGTGCAGCTGGACGTAGGAAAACTCGGAGTCGATCTGGTTTCCGTTTCCGCGCACAAGTTTTGCGGACCGAAGGGAATCGGCGCGCTCTACGTGCGCGCCGGCCGCCAGATTTCGCCGCGCGCTTGGGGCGGACACGCCGAGCGCGACCGCCGCGCAGGTACAGAAAATGTTCCGGGCATCGTCGGAATCGGCAAAGCCGCAGAGCTCGCGCGAAATTTGCTGGTCGAAGATAGCGCCCGCATTCGTTCCCTGCGCGACCGGCTGGAAACTACACTTCTCGAACGAATTCCCAACGTACGGCTCAACGGCGATCGCAACCGCCGCGTGCCGAACACCTCCAACCTTTCGTTTCCTGGCGCCGGCGGCGAAGCGTTGCTGATCGCGCTGGATTTGCAGGGCCTCGCTTGCTCGACCGGTGCAGCCTGCTCGTCCGGGTCCACCGAGCCGTCGCACGTGCTGCTCGCCGCCGGGCTTTCACGCGACGACGCCCGCGCCAGCCTGCGTTTCAGTCTCGGCCGCCCCTCGACCGCCGCCGATGTCGACCGCGCGATCGAAATCGTGCCCTCGGTGGTCGAGCGTATCCGGGCGCTCTCGCCGCGCGAACAGGAAGCGGCTGCGATGCACGCACGGTGAACGAAATTACGATGCCAGCCCTCGATCAACTTGAAACCACGCCCGGCGCGACGGGGAGCGCGGGGGACGCCAGCGCCCCGACGATGCGCACCGTGGCGGTCGCGATGTCCGGCGGTGTCGATAGCTCCACCGTCGCCGCGATTCTGCGCGAACGCGGCCAGTCGATTGTCGGGCTCACCATGCAGCTCTGGAATCAGCGCCGCCTGCCCGAATTGCAGGGGGAGGGCCCCCGGCAGCATCGCTGCTGCTCGCTTGACGACGTCTACGACGCGCGCCGCGTGGCCGAACACTTGGCGATTCCGTTCTACGTGATCAATTTCGAGCGTGCCTTCGAACAGAGTGTCGTGCGTCCGTTCGTCGAAGACTATCTCGCGGGCCGCACGCCGATCCCTTGCACGCGCTGCAACAACGACGTGAAGTTCGAGCAACTCCTCGCGACCGCTCGCCAGATCGGCGCCGAGAGGATCGCCACGGGCCACTACGCCCGCGTCCGCCACAACGCGGAAACCAATCGCTACGAGCTTCTGCGCGCCGTCGACGACACCAAGGATCAGACGTATTTTCTTTTTGGCCTGACGCAGGATCAGCTCGCCCGCGCTGAATTTCCTCTCGGTGAAATGACCAAGCAGGAAGTGCGCGAGACGGCGCGCCGCCTGGTGCTGCCAGTAGCCGAGAAGCCCGAAAGCCAGGAAATCTGTTTCGTCCCGGCCGGCAGCTATGTCCGCTTCATCGAAAGCTATTTGAAGGAGCAGGGAACTGCGGGCGGCAGCGACGGCGGTGGAATGAGGCTGGGAGAACCGGGAGAGATCGTCACGACCTCCGGAGAAGTCCTCGGCCCCCACCACGGCCTGCACAACTACACCGTGGGCCAGCGCAGCGGTCTTGGGATCGCCGTCGGCCGTCCGATCTACGTCGTCGCGCTCGACGGCGAAAAAAATCGACTCGTCGTCGGTGACGACGCCGAGCTTCGCAGCTGTATCTGCGAAGTCCGCAACATCAACTGGATTCCGTTTGAAGCGCCCGACGCGACCCTTCACGCCGACGTGCGCATCCGCAACCGCCACCAGCCTGCGGAAGCGGAAATCACCGCGCTCACGCCTACAACCGCGCGCGTCACGTTCACCGAACCGCAGCGCGCCATCACGCCCGGCCAGGCCGCGGTATTTTACGCAGGCAAGCAAGTCCTCGGCGGCGGCTGGATCGAGTAAATTTCAAGGCATTCCGAAAGTCGACGCTTTTCGGTGACGGAGGAATCTCTCGCGGGGTGGACGAGTTCGCCGTGGGTCAGATGAAGAGTTCTTCGTCCTGCGCCGCGGCATCAGAAGACTCCGCGCGGCGGCCGCTGCGGATAAACTCAAGGCCCGCTTTCACGGCCTTTAGCACTGCGGACGCTTGATGTAACGGTTTCCAGACTCTGGAACGGAGGGTCGAACCGGTTTCCTCGATCACTTCGAGTGCGCCGGTGAGAATGTGATCGGCGCGGACAACCTGAATGCGCAGCCGCTCGACCATATCGGTGAATACGCGATCCACTTTTTGCGCCTGCCCGCGCGCGATCCGCGCGATCTCGGCGCCATCGCCCATGATGCTGGCCAGGCGCTCCTCGGAATCCTCCAGGATGCGATTGGTGCGAAGAAGAATCGGATCCATGCGCGCCTGCAACTGCTGCGCGATGCGGGTAAACGTACCGATCGCCTGGCGCAATTGAACGAACATGGCCAGCAGAATCGCCATCTGAATCACGATGGCAATCGTAGCCACTACGATGAAGACTTCGAGCCAGCCCGACATGAGCGAACTCCCCAGTTGCTCCGAGACTCTAGGACAGCTTGGCTTCCCGCTTGTAGGCTTCTTTGCCCGTCTCGACGGCGGCCTGGATGCCTTCCTTCTGGCGCGCCATAATTTCCTTGCTGCGCTCGATCAGGTCCTCAGCGCGTTCGCGCAGCTCGCGAGCCTTTTTCTGTGCGTAGTCACGGCCTTCCTCGGCCTTCGAGGTCAGATACTCGCGTGTCTCCTCGCCGGATTTGGGAGCAAACAGAATTCCCACCAGCGCTCCGATACCCAAGCCCACGAGAAAAAAAGATACTTTGGAACCAACGTTATCGGCCATAGCGGACCTCCGGATCGCAGACTAGCATAGGCGTCGTAGTACGGCAAGAAAACGCATTGCGAATCAACCAATTAGCGTACCTGGGAGCATACGCCACCGTATGGCACGGCGCGGTCGTCGCCAATGCCACCCACGGGAGTGCGCGCAACAGCTTCGGCGGGTACCGATCGATCACGGCGAAGTCATTGTTGCGGAGCGGATTTGCGAGACCCGCTGGTCGAGCTTGTTGGCTTCGTCGGCGCGGCCGAGCTTGCGCAGGGCACCGGATTCTCCGGCCAGCGTGGTTACCAGCACGGGGCTGGTCGGCCCGTACTGCTTTTCAAGGATGGTGAGGAGTTGTTGATCGCAGGGCGCCGCTTTGTCCGGCTTATCCCAGCGATCGTATAGCTGGCAGAGGCTCGCGAGCGGGACGAGCAGGTCGATATTGTCCTGGCCGTACAGCGATTCGTCGATATGCACGGCGCGCAGAAGATAGGGCTCGGCTTTGGCGTAGTCTTTCTGGACGAAATAGACGGCCGAGGCCTGCGTCAGGCTGTCGGCGACGCGATTGCTGCCTTCGCCGAAGAGTTTTTCGTTGAGATCGACGGCCCGGAAGAAAAACGTGCTGGCCGAGGCGTAGTCCTTCTGCATCAGCGCATTGTTTCCCAACGACTGCAGCGGCCCGGTCAGGTTGGCCGATTGGGGCCCGTAGATTTCCGTAGCGACTTTCAGTTCGCGCTCGAACGCCGCTTGGGCGGCATTGGGATCGTCGCCTACATAGGTCATTCCCAGCGAATCGAGCGCCGTGACGAGGCGAGTATCGTGAGGCTTGAGTTGATCTTCCAGATCGATCGCTTTCTGGAAGTATTGCCGGGCTTCGGAGAAATCGCGCTGCCGGGTCGCTGACACGCCGCTTTGCATGGCCGAATCAATCTGCTCCGATACGCCCTGTTTGGAATCCAAAACCGCTACCTGCGCCTCCAAAGCCGCAGCGTCGGAGGATTTGCCGCTCGACCGCAGGGCAGCGAGATGGGCGTCGAAGCGCTTCTTGGCTTCCGTGTACTCGCGTTGTGGATCGCGGTCCTCCACGCGCATCATCTTTCCCCGAAGGTCGATACTGGCGTCGGCGGCTGCGGCGCGATGGTATTGGTCCAGTGCGCCGGCCCAGTCACCCTTTTGTTCGAGAGCGGCGGCGAGCTCGATCACGGTCTGAGATTTCGACGAATCCAGCGAGGCGGCCTGGCGGAATTCGCCGATGGCCGCGTCGAGATTGCCCAAACCTCTGAGCGCTTCGCCATAGAGCTTGTGAATGTCGGGGTCGCCCATCATCAGGAGCGAGGCTGCTTTCATTTCCTCGGCCGCGCGCGAATAGTCCTTCTGGCGAACGAGGATCCGCCCGAGACCCCTGCGGGCATCGCCGTTGGTCTCGTCGAGTTTCACCGCTGTGGAGTACTCTTTCAAAGCGTCGTCGTCGTGATGCTGTTCTTCGAAGATAGCGCCGAGGTTGTAGTGAGGGTGCGCATCGGAGGGGTCGAGATCCGCGGCTTTTCTGAGCACCGGAATGGCCTCGTCGAATTTCCAGGCGCGGAGCAGCGCCAGACCGAGCGAGTTGACCGCCATTTGCGCGTCCGGGTACATCGTCACAAGCTCGCGAAACTCCACGACTGCTTCGGCGTTCTCGTTGTGGCCCATCAAAGCGGCGCCGAGATTCTGGCGAATGTCGTACCGATTCGGCGCGATGGCCTTTGCGGCACGATAGGCCTGAATCGCCGCTGGAAGATCTCCCTTGAAGTTCAGGGCGTTGCCCAGGTTGTAGGACGCGTCGGCGTCGGAAGGGTCCAGACGCTGCGCAACGCGATACTCGGCGATGGCGCTGTCGTATTGCTGCAGGGTGCCGTAGAGCACGGCCAAGTCGTAGTGCGCCGCTTCGTAGTCCGGTTTCAGGCGCAAAGCCACCTGATACTCGCCGATGGCAGATTGGGACTGCCTGAGCACCGCCAGCGCCATGGCCTCGTTCTTGTGACCCTCGGGATCGTCGGAATACTGCAATAGCGCGGTTCTGGCTTCACCCAGTGCGCGCTCCGCATAGGAGTCGTCCTCATTCAGATACACCAGAGCCAGCCTGGCGTGGACACCCGGGAAAGCCGGTAAGCTGTCTAGCACCTCCTCGAACGCGGATTGAGCGCGCTGCCAGTCAAGTTGCCTCTGGAGCACGTAGCCCTCGACGAAGGCGCACTCGGGGCACGGGTCATGCGCCGCAGCGGCAGCAGCGATTTCGTTTCCAGCGTGTTCATAGTCCCGGTTATGGCTGAAGGCCCCGGCATTCGCGAAGTGCTGGAGGAAGTCCTTGCCGGGCTGGTTCTCCGGCGCGATATCGGCGGCCATCTTGGCGGAGCTCAAAGCAGCAAGAACTTTCGGATCGGCGCCTGCAGTGGTGAGCAGGCCGCGGTAGTAATCATCTGGACGGAAGGAAATCCCGTCGACCTCGATCGCGTGCGCGGTCGTTTCAGCCAGCGCGCCGCCGGCGACCAGGGCCAGCACTCCTGCGGCCGTCAGCGACTTGGGCGTGATGTCCTGGGCCTTGCAGCCCAAAGATGCAACCAGAAGAAAAGTAGTAGTAACAGCAACAGCGGCAATTCTTGGCATCGGCCTTCTCCCGTATGTCGAAATGTGGGCCCCCAATCAAGCTAGCAGCGATCCGGGATGTTGTCGGTACTAAGGGTGGCCCGGAGGTTCCACAAGAGAACCTGTCCCAAAGGGTAACTGCGCGCTGCAGCGTCGAGACTTACGCGAGATTCGCCGGCGCGGCGGGAGCCGCGGTGGTCTCATGGAGCGCGTCGAATACGCGCTGGGCCTGGTGGCGGGGGATCTCGGTGCTCAGGTCGTCGACGCTGAGCTGCTTCAAACGGGCGACGCTGCCGAATTTTCGCAGCAGCTTGTGGGCCGTACGGTCGCCCACGCCGGGGATCTCGGTGAGCGCGGTGCGGACGCGGCGGCTCGTCCGCCGCTGGCGGTGAAAGCGGACGGCGAAACGGTGCGTTTCGTCGCGGATCTGCTGGATCAGGTGGAGTACCGGTGAGTGATGATCCAGGGCGAGGGGTTGGTCTTCGCGGCCCAGCACATAGAGAATCTCTTCTTTTTTCGCAATGCTAGCGATGGGCTGATTGATGATCTGGAGCTTGTCGAGAGCCTGCGCGGCCGCGTGCAATTGGCCCAGGCCGCCGTCGATCAGGATCAGGCTCGGCAGCGGCTTTTGCTCTTCCTGCAAGCGCCGGTAGCGGCGTTCGACCGCTTCCTGCATGCTGGCGAAATCGTCGCGCAACCGCCCTTCGGTCCGGTCGGGGCCGGGAATCATCTGATCGCCGCGAATGATGAACTTGCGGTAGTCGGATGTTTTCATCTTGCCGTCTTCCCACACGACCATGGAGCCCACGGTATCGGATCCCTGAATGTGCGAAATGTCGAAACTCTCGATTCGCCGCGGCGGTTCCGGCAGACCGAGCGCGGACTGAAGCGCTTCCGCGATGACTCTCGGGCTCGGTTTCAGCACGCGGAACCTCTGGATGAAGGAATGCTGCGCATTTTTCTCGACGAGCTCGAGGAATTGATGTTTCTGGCCGCGCTGCGGATTGAAGATTTCGACTCGGTGGCCAGCCTGCTCCGTCAGCACATCTTCGAGCAGCGCGCGATCTTCGAAATCGATCTGCGTATGGATGTAGCGAGGAAGGTAACGCGCTTCAAGATAGAGCTGTTTCAGCAGCGAGGGAAGGAACTCCGCGGGATCGAATTCCGATTGATCCTCCCAATAGAAATCCCGCCGATCGACCACGCGGCCGCCGCGCAGGTGAAACAGATTCACAGCCACCTGCGGCGGTTCGGCGTACCAGGCGATCACGTCCGTGTCGTCCCCTTCCGCTGCGGCGATTTTCTGGCGCTCCTCCATCTCGGCGAGTGTGCGCAGCAGATCACGGTATCCACCCGCCTCTTCGTAGCGCTGTTGTTCGGAAGCGCGCGCCATGCGCTCCTTCAGGCTGCGCGAAAGATCGCTGCGGCGGCCTTCCAGGAACAGGCGGACATCGCGGGCGGCTTCGGCGTAGCGCTCGTCGGTGACGAGATCGGCGCACGGGCCGAGGCAGCGACGAATGTAATACTGCAGGCACGGCCGGGGATGCGTGCGGTCGAGATCGACGGCGCACGACGGCACCAGAAAATGCTTGTGAATCAGATGGACCAGCCGGTAGGCGAGGCTGGCGGGGAAGTACGGTCCAAAATAGGTCGAACCGTCCTTGCTCAGCCGCCGCGTCACATACACTCGCGGATATTTCTCGAATCCGGTGTAACGGATGTAGGGATAGGTTTTGTCGTCGCGCAGGAGTACGTTGAATTTCGGCATATGACGCTTGATCAGGTTGTTCTCGAGCGCGAGGGCTTCTTTTTCGTTGTCGACGACGATGTAATCGAGGTCCGCAATCTCGCGGACCAGCGATCCTGTCTTTGCGTCCATCCAGCGCGATTCGAGAAAGTAGGATTTCACGCGGCTGCGCAGCGAGCGCGCCTTGCCAACGTAGAGGATCTTGCCCGCCGCATCCTGGAACATGTACACGCCGGGCGAAGACGGCAGTTGATCGACTTTTTCGCGAAGTTCCATCGAGGGCGCGCTACAATTGACGAGACGATCGCCCGCGCGGCGCCAGAAGATCGGCTCGCCGAGACATACTTAATGATAGCAAACGGCATCGAACGAGATCGAGTAAGCCTATGCGCTCTGTGATGATCGGGATGGCACTCGCGGCCCTGCTCGCCGCGCCCGCGAGGGCACAACAAAAGAATCAGGCGCCTCCCAGTCCGCCCCCGGCCGGGAATTCTTCGGGCGAATCGTCCTCGTCGCCGAATGGGCCGCCGGCACCTCCTGCTGACAGTTCTTCCGGCGAATCATCATCCAGTTCCACGCCGAAGGCGCCACCTGCGTCCGACTTGACGACCTACGATCCCGTGACTGCGGAAGAAGACGTCGAAGTCGGCCAGTTCTATGTGCGCAAGGGTGATATCGACGCCGCGATTGGCCGATTTCAGGACGCTATCCGGCTGCGGTCGAATTTTGCGAAACCGCGCTTGCTCGCGGCCGAGGCGTTTGAGAAGAAGGGCGACAAAGTCGACGCCGTGAAGTATTACAAAGAGTATCTGCAGGTGTTGCCCAAAGCCCCGGACGCCAAGAAAATTCAAAGCAGGATCGAAAAGCTTTCCGCCGACTAACGGATGCCTGTTCGAATCCCTGGAAGCGCCCTCTTCCGGGGGGCGATCGATGTTCTCGCGCCCACAATTTCCTCCTAGACGCACATTTCCGACCTGCAGGCTGCGGAGCGCTACTTGCCTTGAAGCACCCAGTCGGATGTGGTCTGGTCGAATTCGAAGCCGAAGCGGTTGAAGGCTGAGCCGGTGGACTCTCTACGCACGACGTGCGCGCGGCCGGCGTGACGTTCGGCGCCGCCCGATGTCAGAAACACGTCGACCGAAGTGCCCTTGACGAGCGGAACCACGCAGCTACAGAGGAAGCCGCCGACGCTGACATTGTCCGTCGTGGTTTGCTCATCGAACGGTTTCCCGTTGGCGTCGCTGCCCCGAAGCTTCAGCACGACCCGCATCTGCACGCGCTTGTGCAGGCGCCGCTCGGGCTGCTTGTCCTTCAGCTCTCCGGCCAGCGCCGATTTCAACGCGGTGAAGTCGACGGGCTTGTGGAAGTAGCCCTTGGCGCCGAGGCTCTCGCAGTGTTCTTTGTATTTCGTGCCGGCCTCGCCGGTGATCACGAAGATCGGAATGCGCGAGGTGTAGCTCAGCGAGTGAAGGCTCTGGCACAGCTCAAATCCGGAGAATCCTGGCATCATCAGGTCGAGCAGAATCGCGTCGGGCTTGCTTTCAAGCGCCAGACCGAGTGCCTGCTCGGGATTGCCGGTCTCGACGATCTGGTAGGACCCGGAGAGTCGCATGCGGAGAAGGCCACGCACTGCTTCGTCGTCATCCACGATCAGAAGCTTGGGCATGGGCTTCGCGCCCGCGTTCCCTGGTCCTGTCTTCGGTTCTTGCGTTACGGTCGACATCAGATTATCTCCGTGACTACGCGTCGATCCAGTGCTTCGCGGATCTTTCGCGTCAGCAATTCGCGGGTAAACGGTTTCAAAAGAAAAACACTGCCGGGATCGACCGGTCCCTGAGAACCGACCGTTTGGCCGGTATAACCGGACATATACGCCAGCCGAATTTCCGGGCGGCGGCGCGTAAGTTCTTGGGCCAATTGGCGCCCTCCCATGCCGGGCATGACCATGTCGGTGAGCAGCAGATCGATCGGTCCCTTGAAGCGTTCGCTCACTTCGAGCGCTTCGAGCCCGTCCTTGGCTTCGAGAACCTTGTAGCCGCAAAGCTCGAGGGTGTTTCGCGTGAGCGTGCGCAGCGAGGACTCGTCTTCGGCGAGCAGAATCGTCTCGTTGCCAGTGAACGAAGTGGCGGCGCCGATGGGTGCGTCCGCGGTGAGGGCGTCGTCTACGCGCGGGAGATAGATCTTGAACGTGGTGCCGGCGCCCGGGGCGCTGTAAATGTCGATGTAGCCTCCGCTCTGCTTCACCACGCCGTAGACGGTCGAAAGGCCGAGCCCGGTGCCTTTGCCTTTTTCCTTGGTGGTAAAAAACGGCTCGAAGGCTCGCGCTTTCGTTTCGGCGTCCATGCCGATCCCGCTGTCGGTGACGGTCAGGCAGACGTAGGGTCCGGGCTGCACGGGGTACGGGTAGCGGCGGACGAAGGCTTCGTCCATGACCATGTTTTGAGTGTCGATCACGAGCTTCCCACCCTGAGGCATGGCATCGCGTGCATTGACCACCAGATTCAACAGGACCTGTTCAAGCTGGCTCTGATCGGCTTTCAGCCGGCCGAGGTCGGGGCCCCGGACGGTCGACAGCTCGATGTCCTCGCCGATCAGGCGGCGAAGCATCTTGTCCATGTCGAGAACGACGACGTTGAGATCGAGGACCTTGGGATCGAGTACCTGCTGACGGCTGAAAGCCAGAAGCTGGCGCGTGAGCGAAGCGGCGCGTTTGCCTGCTTTCAGGATTTCGTCGACGCTTCCGCGCAATTCGTTTTCGGGATCGAGACTTTCCTGAAGAAATTCCGCGTAACCGATGATCACGCCGAGAAGATTGTTGAAATCGTGGGCCACCCCGCCCGAGAGTCTTCCCACCGCTTCCATCTTCTGCGCCTGCCGGAATTTTTCCTCGAGCTGCCGCTGTTCGCTGACGTCGCGGTTGACCACGACGAATTTCTCGACCTTGCCTTGCTGGTTCAGGATCGCACTCGCGCCGGATTCGATGGTGTGCCAGGTGCCATCCTTGTGGCGCATGCGGTATTGCACAGCGCCGCCCGGGTTCGTGGCGGTCGCCTGCTTCACGGCTTGTTGGGCTGTGTGCACGTCGTCGGGGTGAACGTGGGCGTAAAAGGACGTGCCCGCCAGTTCGTCGTCCGTGAATCCAAGAATTCGCGCGTAGGCTGGGCTGTTATAGAGCCGCCGCCCGTCCGGATCGACCACGGCAATCATGTCCATGGCATTCTCGCTGATCAGGCGGAACAGCTCCTCGCGCTCCACCAGTTGATGGCGGATGCGGTAAATCTGGAACTGCTGATAGATCGTGTAAAGGTCAAAGAGCAGCACCATGCCGACCAGCCCGCGCATCGCCAGGCTCATATGCAGACTGTCAAACTCGCCGCCGGCGTATTGCCGCAGCATCGGGAAGCTGAAGGACATGATGCCGAGTGTGAGCAGGAGCGTGACCAGAATGGCGGACGACCACAACACCCATTCCCGCCGCTCGATGCGACGCATGCCCACTCGAATGTTGCTTTGCAAAGGCCGTTTCATAGTGAACCGTTCTCAGTATCTATGGGTGCTATATCGGCCTCATCGGGTGGGGTTAATGCTTAGTTTGCTGCGCAAAAGTACACATTTCCCGGGGATTGTCTGTAACCTATTGACGGGTAAACCTTTAGTGGACTCTTGGAGCCGGAAAACGAGCCAAGAAGCGCATGGCGCGTGCGTAATCCGTAAACCCTTTTTCGTCGTCGCGGAACCGCCGGGAGTGCGACTCTCGGCGGCAGCGCACCAAGCGGATGGGGTGCTTCACATGGAGCATTTCGTGAAACAGGACGTAAGCGACTACGTACGTCGGAACTCCTTCGTGATCCAGCTGGCGATTCAGGACGATTTGATTCAGGGCCGGATCGAAGCAGCCGAGTTGAGATCGCCAGACGCGCCGGCTCCACCCCAGCCGCGGCCGCGGCAGCGCGCTCTCGAAATAGGTTTGGTTCAACTCGTCAAACAGCGGCGCCAGATTGTGGTGGACACCGACCGGGCGGTGCTCCATGCGGCGCGCCCGGCGACGGCGATTGACCGCGATTTGCTGCCGAGTGGATCGCGCCGCCGAAAAAAGTCGGTAAATTTCCAGCAGATCGGCCGGCGGGCGGCGCCGATACAGGCGTCCCAGGAGAATCGACGCAATGGCTTCGACGGCGAGGTTCGGTGCGCGCCGCATCACGTCCGAGAGCCTCACGTGGGCAATGTCTTCGCGCAGCCGGATCGTGTGGGAGAGGTCCGCGTAGGGATGATATTCGACTACGAAATGGGGCGGGCGCCCCGCGCAACCCAGGCGCGTATAGATACGCTGAAAAATCCGCTCGCCGCCGGGAACGATTCGATTCGGCCGTTGCGCCGCGCGGCGCGTTTCGATCACTGTTTTCGCCTCACCGGGGGAGCTTGCGATTCCTTTTCCGCCTCCGTGATGTCGTCGAGCGCGTCTTTCGTCCCGGCGATAGCGTCTTCGAGCGTGTCGCGGTAGGTGTCGAGCTCGGGTCCGTCCTTCTCCCATTTCTGCAGCGTTACCAGGAACGCCGTGTCCTTCGCGCGCATCAGCTTCAGCGCTTCGTGGATGTCGGCGTGTTTTTCAGTCGCCAGTGCGATCTGGTCGGCGGCATCGTCGATGCAGCCGGCGTAGCCGTTCAGCAGGCCGTTGAGGATTTCGTCGCGGCGGCGCTCCTGCACGTTGCGGTCCAGCTCGTATTGGAATTTGGTGAGGCGGTCTTCTGCGAACGCCATGTAGAGCTTGATGCGTTCGGCGGGCTCGCGCGCGTCGCGGACTTTATCGGCTTCGCCATCGCTCAGATAGTCTTTTTGCTGCGGAGCCGGCGCGGGATGTGCGATCAGCGGCCGCGCGAGCCCGGTCGGGACCAGAGCGGCCAGGGCGATGAATGCGAGGCGGTGCTTCATGGCGCAGTGCATTAGCTTAAGTTCGTCTCGGCAAAAAAACAAATCCGCTCGAACGGATTCGCCCCAGCCGCGCACCCGGGGCTGACCAGAGGGCAAATCCGTTTACTGCGGCGCGTCGGGATGATCCGGCTTTCCCGCTGGCGCGCGCCCAAACAGGTGCTCGATAAGATGCCGGTTAAGGTCGCCGAGTTCCTGGCGAATCGCCACAAACGGCGCCTGGTCGTCGCTGGTCATGTTGACGATTTCCGCGTCAAGCCGCCGCAACGAATCGCGCAGCGAAAATTGCAGCTGCTTGTAGCCGCCCGGATGCTTTTGCGCATCCTGCCCCAATAGGTCGAGCGCCTTATCGCACGATTCCACCTCATCCCGATACGATTGGAGAATCGTGAGAGCTTCGGGCAACTTGTCCTGCATCACGTCGCTATCGATTTCCGCAAATTCCGCGTCGCCCAGCTGCGGCATCAGCTTGGCGCGGTTGACGGGGCTTGGCTCATGCGCCAGCCGGCTGCGAAGGTCCGCGACGCGGTCCTGACACAAAACAAGGCCCGAGATCGACGCGGCGGCCAGAACGATCGCCACTATGCGAACCTTCACGGGCATTGCTACCTCTTCTTGTTCTGCAATTCGTGGATCAGGACGCGTACGCGGGCCGTGGATACAAAATACATATCGCTGTTTTGATCTTTGTTCAACTGAAGAAATTTTTGATATGCCTCGATGGCCGGCTCGATCTGGCCCAGATTGTCCAAGCACGAGGCGCGGACGTACCAGCTCGCGACGGGGAGCTCTTCGCGTTTGGAAAGTGCGTCGAGCGCGGCCAGCGCCTGGGAGTAATTCTTGCTGCCGTACTCGGCGTCAACCAGATAGGCGAGCACGTCGTTGGCGTCCGGATTCGCGTTGTAGGCTGCCGCGAGCCAGTGTGTGGCGTTGGGATAATCCTTTGCTTGCAGGTAGGCTTCACCCAGTCGCGCGGCGATGTCCGGGTCGCGCGGAGCGAGCGCCGCGGCCTTGTTGAGGGCAACGACCGCGTCGGCGTAGCGCTTTTGTTTCCACGAAATGTCGGAACGCAGCCTCAGCGCGCGCAAATCCTCCGGTCCGGCTTTCGCGGCACGGTCGAGTTCGGCGAGCGAATCGTCATATTTGCCCAGGTCGAAGAGCAGGGAGGCGTGATCCACGCGCGCGTTCACATCGTTGGGATGCGATTCAAGGTACACCGCCAATTCGGCGGCCGCATCCGGGGATTTCTTTTCCGCCAGGAGCGTTTCCTCCAGTCCGCGGTGGGCCTGGGCCATTTCGGCGGACGTGCCCTGCAGGGTGAGCGCAGCGCGATATTCGGCTTCCGCGTCGGCATCCCGATTCGAAGCGAGTAACGCGTGCGCCAGCGAAAGCCGGATCTTGATATCCCCGTCGTCGAGTTTCCGCGCGGCCTGGAATTGTTCGATCGCGTCCGGAAGTTTTCGGGCGTTTTCGAGTGCTGTACCCAGCACCCATTTCGTGTGTGCATCGCCCGGGTTCAAATCGGCGGCTTTTTCAAGCGGATCGATCGCCGCCGCCGGATCGGTGGGCATCAGCAAGACGCCCAGGTTCCTGTACGCCGCGGCCATTTTCGGATCGAGTTCGATGGCCCGTTGATACTCGGCCTTGGCGTCGTCGGGACGCTTCAGCGCCGAATCGATGTAGCCAAGGTCGTAGTGAACGACGGCGTCGTCGGGCTTTTTCGCCAGATAATCCCGATAATTCTTGGCGGCGCCTTCGAAATCCTGGTTGTCGAGCGCGGCCTGGGCCGCATCCAGGAGATCGTTGAGTTCCTTGGCCGCCGGATCGGTAATCAGGCGCTTGTGCGGTGCCGATGTGGATTGCGCGGGGAGTCGCTCGGCGCCGCCGAGGAGCGCGCACAGCGCGTAAACTGCAAGCGGACCCGAGCGCCCTCTCATGCGGAGGATCGAGTTTCGCCCGGCAGCCTCGGTTTGATGGCTGCGGCGTGGCTATCGAGGTCCTTGCCGTTCCCGTTGCGGCCGTTCATCGCGCGCGCCAGATATTTGCCGGTATGCGATTGAGAATTGCGCGCCACCTGTTCGGGCGTGCCGGCCGCGATCACCTGGCCGCCGGCGTCGCCGCCTTCGGGTCCGAGATCGATGATCCAATCGGCAGACTTGATCACGTCGAGGTTGTGTTCGATGATCAGCACGGATGCGCCGCCTTCGAGCAATTTTCTAAATGACGTCAGCAGCTTCTGAATATCGTCGAAATGCAGGCCCGTGGTCGGCTCGTCAAAAATGTACAGGATTCCGGTGTTGTCCTGCCGCGTGAGATGCGCAGCGAGCTTCAGGCGTTGCGCTTCACCGCCTGAAAGCGTGGTTCCCGATTGGCCCAGCCGCAAATATCCCAGTCCCACTTCGTCGAGGAGAGCGAGCCGCGCGGTCACCTTCGGATATGGCGCGAAAAACGCGAGAGCCTCGCGCACCGTCATCTGCAGCACATCATGAATATTCTTGCCGCGATGCAGCACTTCGAGCACGCTGCTCTTATATCGCGTGCCGCGGCATTCTTCGCACACCAGCTCGACATCGGCCAGAAAACGCATCTCGACCGTCACGGTGCCGTCGCCCTGGCACGCTTCGCATCGCCCGCCGGGAATATTGAACGAGAAATGTCCCGCGCCCAGCCCGCGCTTCTTGGCTTCCGGAGTGGCCGCGAAAAGATCGCGGATCGCGTCAAACGCCTTCATGTACGTCGCCGGATTGGAACGCGGCGTCCGCCCGATAGGGGATTGATCGACCATTTCGACGGCTTCAATCGCGGCGTCGCCTTCGATGCGGTCGCAGAACTCGCGCCAGTTACCGCCGGTGCGCTTCGCTTCCAAAGCTTTGAAAATCACGTCGTACACCAGCGTGGATTTTCCCGATCCCGAAACTCCGGTGACCGCGACCAAGATCGCCAGCGGCACGGCCACATCGACGCCCTGCAGGTTGTGGCTGTGCGCGCCGGTAATCTTCAGGAATTTGCCCTGCGGTTTGCGCCGGCGCGATGGCACCGCAATTTTGAGTTCGCCCCGCAGGTAGCGGCCCGTCAGCGATAGCGGGCTTTTCAGCAGCTCCTCGCGCGTTCCAGAGAAAATCAATTCGCCGCCATGCTCGCCCGCGCCGGGGCCAAGATCGAGAATCTTGTCCGCCGCGAGCATGGTATCGGGATCGTGCTCCACCACCAGAAGCGTGTTTCCCAGGTCGCGCAGGCCTTTCAGGATCTCGATCAGCCGGTTCGTGTCGCGGGGATGCAATCCGATTGACGGCTCGTCGAGCACGTACAGCGCGCCCACCAGATGCGACCCCAAAGAAGTAGCCAGCTGAATCCGCTGCGCCTCGCCGCCGGAAAGCGTCGAAGTCAGACGATCGAGCGTGAGGTAGTCGAGGCCGACTTCGTCCAGAAAACGCAGCCGCTGCTGGATTTCCTCCAGCACTTTATCTGCGATCACATTTTCGGCCGGGCTCAGCTGCAGGCCGGAGAAAAATGGCCGCGCTCGCTTCACCGTCATCTGGCAGACCTCGGTGATGGAGCGGCCGGCGATCTTCACGGCCCGCGCCTCGGCGCGCAGCCGCGTGCCTTTGCAGCCGGGACACAGCGCGTATCCGCGATAGCGGCTCAGAAACACGCGTACGTGCAATTTGTATTTCTTGCGTTCGAGCCAGGCGAAAAATCCCTTCACGCCCGGAAAATCTTGCTCGCGGTCGCCATCCAGAATCGCGTTGCGCTGCGCAGCGGTGAGCTCGCGGAAGGGAACGTCGAACGGGATCCCTTTCGCCCGCGCGTAGCGCTTCATGTCCATCGCCAGCTGGCGGTAGCGCGGCTTCGTCCAGGGCTCGATCGCGCCGTCCGCCAGGGATTTGCTTTTGTCCGGCACCACGCGGTCGAGGTCAAAGTCGATCGTGTTGCCGAATCCCTGGCAGCGCGGGCACGCGCCGTAGGGATTGTTGAACGAAAAAAGCCGGGGCTCCGGCTCCTGATAGACCGTGCCGCATTTCTTGCAGTCGAAGCGCTCGTTGAAGACCCGCCGCTCGGGCGGCGCGGTATCGCCCTCGTTCGCTACGAATTGCAAGATTGCTTCGCCGCGCCCCTCGCGGTAACAAATCTCGATTGAATCCACCAGCCGCGCCCGAATATCCGGCGATAGCGCCAATCGGTCGACCAGCACGAACACGGGCTTCGCGAAATCGACGTCGAGCAAATCCTCCGGCGTCGCAAATTCGAAAACCCGGCCGCCCTGGAACAGACGATTGAACCCGCGCTTGCGCAAGCTCGTGAGCGCCCCGCGAATCACCTCAGGCGCCGGTTTCGCGGTCTTCCGCGGACGAGCGGACGACTCCTTAGGCGACCAGCCCGCCACGGACTCCGGCGCCAGCGTCAGCTCGTAGAGCACATAGAACCGCTGGCCTTCAGGCAGCGCCAGCACGCGCGCGGCGATTTCGTCCAGCGTGTCCTTGCGAACCTCTTCGCCGCAGCTCACGCAGTACGTATGGCCCACACGCGCGTACAACAGCCGCAGGTAGTCGTAGATTTCCGTCGCCGTGCCAACGGTCGATCGCGGATTTCGCGTGGAATTCTTCTGACGGATGGAAATCGCCGGTGCGATCCCGGTAATTTCGTCCACGTCGGGCTTCTCGATCCGCTCCAGGAACTGCCGCGCGTAGGCGGAAAGCGACTCGATGTAGCGCCGCTGCCCTTCGGCATAGAGCGTATCGAACGCCAGGCTGGATTTGCCCGAGCCGGAAACGCCGGTCACGACCGTTATGGCGTTGTGGGGAATCGCAAAATCGATGTTCTTCAGGTTGTGGACGCGCGCGCCCCTGACGCGGATCTCCTCGACATCCTGGCCGGCCGCGATGGCGGCCGTCTGCGGCACAGGTCTGTTCGCGACGGCAGCCGTCTCTGTGGGTTCCGTTGGCATCAGCCTAAATAGAAAATTATACGCCCGCGCGCAAGCACCCGCAAATGCGCCGAAGTTCGGCGGAGGCAACTCGCAGTGAGAAGCACGCGTTGGGTTCACGTGTTCATCAGCTAGGGACGCTCCGCGGTAAGCGGATTGCTGTCTGAGAACACCTGTACTTTGGCCAGGTCTCCCACCACGGTCGCCCGCCTTAGACTCAGAAATCGCGGGCATTCTGGTCGCAAAGCTGTCTCTGGAGCGAGCCCTTGTCCACATCAAAGCGACTTCTGGTCTGGCTAGGAATTGCGGCCGCCGTCGCAGCCTACGTCTGGGCTTTCGGCCCTCAAACCGTGTTGACATTGATAGCGCGCTACAAATATCGAGACATCCCCGCGGCGGGAAAAATTCCTGTGGCCCTTCCAGATGTGTCTGTTTCCAGCGTAGCGCACAAGACAGTCGCCTATTTTGGATATGAATTCGAGCTTCCCTGGGACGATGTCGACGAGAAGAAAAGCAGAACGGCGGAAACCGTTCACGTTCACGTGACCGCCTTCCATTCTGGAAACGCGTTTTGGTTTTCGACATTTCCGGCGCGGGATTTTGTAAAAAACGTCGTCGAAAAGACAAAGTTAACTCCCGAGCAGTTTCGTCAGGTCTTTGGAAATGAGGCTTTCGAGTCCGACTTGGGCTTCATGCGAACGATGCTTCAGATAACGCCGCGGGACATGAGTCCTTTCATGTCCAAGAGACAGGCGGGGCCATCGACCGTGTTGCTTCTAATGAAAGCGATTTCTGTTCCCGAGGCGGACTCCGGAGTTTTCTTGATTCGCGCGACGGGCTTCCAGGGGTTCCAGTTCGGAAATCCGCAAAGTCGGCCGTCTCGGATTCGTGAGGACTTGTACGCGGATGACGGTGGAATCGAGTTCATATTTTTTCAAGGCGGTGGGACGTCTCCGCGTGTGTCCCAAGCGGAAATCAATCGCATTCTCCAGACGGTACGCAAAACTTCGTCGCCCTCCGCTCTATCGAACCTGAATTCAACCCCGTAGGCCTTCGCAGTTGCAACGCCGCGCGTAACTCCGAATAAGCTTGGACCGCCGGACAGGTGTCGGCCAGGGCCTCGGGGCACGCTACAAACCGAATCCGGAGGGACGCTCAACGGTGGCAAGACACACCGAAGGGCGCCGATTCGGTGGTAGACTCCGCTCGCAATGCACACCTGAACTGGGAGGAGTTCGATGACTCGTGTTCTTGGTAAGTGGATCCTGCTCTCGGCCGCACTGTGGGCGCCGGCGGCGAGTTACGCACAGGTGGCTTGCACGCGGGACGGCCTGCAAGCTGCGACCAATCTCTACGTTGACGCTCAAGCCAAGGGTGATCCATCCGGGCTGCCGCTGGCGACCGGGCTTGCCTATATCGAGAACATGCAGGTTGTCGACATCAAATCCGGGGTCATGCAGAAACCGTTGAAGATCGATTTTCATCGAACCCTGATTGACGCGGCCACGTGCCAGACGTTTACCGAAGTGATCGTCACGGACAAAAGCCACCCTTACGTCCTCGGCACGCGCCTCAGGATCAATCACGACAAAATCGTGGAGATCGAGTCAATGGTAACGCAGGACGGCGACTGGTTATTCAGCGCCGACAACTACTACAAGTGGTCGCCCACCGAGGATTGGGGGGTGATTCCGCCGGGACAGCGCGACAGCCGCGATACCCTGGTTGCCGCGGCCAATGCCTACCTTGACGCTTTTTTGGAAAAGAAGCTCGACCTGGTGCCATGGGGAGAGCCCTGCAACCGCACCGAAGGCGGTATCCGCACCGGCAAAGGCGCCCCGGACGATAGCTGCACGGTCGGCGTGCCGGCCGGCGTGAATATCGTCGCCCGGCGCTTCATCGTTGACGAGACGACGGGGGCGATTGTCGCGTTCTGCACTTTTGGCGTCGGCGGATTGCCCGATTCCCACCTCTTTCGCATACAGAACGGCAAGCTGCGATACGTGCACACCCTGACGCACGTGCCGCCGGGCTACCATGTCCGGGTGAACGGCAACCCCGTGCCCAGTTCTGCGCCCAACAACCCCGCACCCAACAAGCAGCCATGAAATGAAGTCGGATCACGGGACAGGTTCATACTGGGGCGAAATTGTCCTGCTCCCGCCGCAATCAGGCACCGACCACTCAGAACGGTGAGGCTATGAGACAGATCGCTTTCTGGCTGCTGGCAATCGCGTCGGTGGCAGGCGTTGTCGCCTCCACGGTGTCCGCATCCGGACGCGCCGATGAAGACGCGGTCCCAATCTTCGGAATCAGAATTCCTGCCGGATACCGCGACTGGAGGTTGATCTCCGTGGCCCACGAAGAAGGAAGCCTCAACGATATCCGCGCCATTCTTGGCAACGATAAAGCGATCGGGGCCTACCGGGCAGCGGCGCCTTTGTTCCCTGACGGAACAATGATCGCCCGGATTGCTTGGGCCTACGTCCCGTCGGAGGAAAACGACAAGGTGTTCGGCCGAGCGCAGTCTTTCGTCCCAGGGCCCGCGCCGGATTGGTACCTTCAGTTCATGGTCAAGGACTCGAAAAAGTTCGCCGCGACGGGCGGCTGGGGCTACGCTCAATTTAATAAGGACGGCAAACCTGCCGACGAGGCGAAGCTCAAGACTTGCTTTCCCTGCCACGAAGCCGTCAAAGATCGCGACTTTGTCTTCACTCGTTACGCACCTTAGTGCTAAGAGCGGCGAAGAGCGTAACGAAGCAGCCCAAGAACTCAGAACTACACTCGAAAGGAAGACATGGAAACAAGCAGACGCCAGATCCCGGCGTTCGCTGCTCCAGGCGAGCTCGATGTCGGGTTTGACAGTCGCGCTCGGCCGAGCGACGATCGGCCACTTGGCTCGATGGCAAGGGAGTCGCAGAAAATGAAACAACTCAGGAGGCAGCTATGAGTACGAATGCAGTCCGTGGCATCGACACCAGCGTCGCGCCCGTCGACATGAAGTTCGAGATCGTGGTCATCCCCGTCTCGGATGTCGACCGCGCGAAGGAGTTCTACCTAAAGCTCGGGTGGCGGCTCGACGCCGATTTCGATAACGGCAAAGACTTCCGCGTGATCCAGTTCACGCCGCCGGGCTCCGGGTGCTCGGTCATCTTCGGCAGGAACGTTACCACGGCGGCGCCCGGCTCCGCCCAGGGCCTGTACCTAATCGTCTCCGACATCGAGGCCGCCCGCAAAGCATTGCTTGATCGCGGAGTCCCGATCAGCGAAGTGTTCCACAACGACGGCGCGTACGCGGGCACGGATGAGGCCTACCTGTTTGGAAGAGTCCGCGTCAGCGGCCCGGATCCCGACCATCGCAGCTACCGCTCGTTCGCCTCGTTCCGCGATCCGGACGGCAACGGCTGGCTGTTCCAGGAAATCACCGCGCGACTAGCCGGCCGGATCGACCCCGCGGCCACAACTTTTGCGTCGACGAACGATCTGGCAAGCGCGATGCGGCGCGCTTCGGCCGCCCACGGCGAGCATGAGAAGCGCATCGGCCAGGCAGATCCGAACTGGCCTGATTGGTACGCCAAGTACATGGCGGCGGAGCAGGCCGGGACGGAGCTGCCGAAGTGAGCGACGCTGGCCCGACCCGCGAATCGGCACTCGCCGGACAGACTGTCGTCGTCGTCGGCGGCAGCTCCGGGATCGGTCTCGGGACGGCCATGCGAGCACGGTCCGAGGGCGGCAATGTCGTTCTCACCGGCCGCGACCCCCAACGCCTTGAGGACGCCGCACGCGAGGTCGGCGCGCTCAGCAGTGCAGCCTTCGACGCCACCGACTTCGAGCGCCTCGAGCGGTTCTTCGACGGATTGCCGACGCCGATCGACCACGTCCTGGTCACGGCCGGCGGCCCGTACTACGCGCGGCTGGCCGACATCGATTTCGCGCGGGCGCGCCGCAACGTCGACCAGGAATTCTGGCTGCCACTCCACATCGCTCGCCGCGCCGTTGGCAAGGTTCGCTCGGGCGGAACGCTCCTGTTCATCGGCGGAACGGGCGGTCGCCGGCCGGCCGCGGGCCCGCTCATCGTAGCGTTCACGGCCGCGATGCCCGCGCTCACCAGAGCGCTCGCGCTCGAGCTCGCGCCTGTCCGCGTCAACCTGATCGCCCCGGGCTTCGTCGACACGCCGCTCTCGGCATCGCTGCTCGGCCCTCAGCTCGACGCGCGTCGCGAGCAGCTGCGCACCACGCTCCCAATCCGCCGCGTGGTAGACCCTGCCGACATCGCCAGGCTCGCCGTCCACCTCATGACCAACACAGCCATCACCGGAGCGACCTACGACATCGACGGCGGCCAGCAGCTCGTCGAGAATTGACCCTGCGATACATCGAAGTGAGTGATGACTGCCGTCTTTGGCTTCACCCGTTACGCACGCGGATACTGACAGCGGACCGGGGAGTTGCGACACGATGACCACACAATTCCAAAGCCCGGAACCACTCGAAAGGAGCACGCCGTCAAGACGGGGGCAGGCAGAAAAGCGAGGATTAGGGAGTTAGCCTACCATCGCGGCTTAATCGCCGTTCGCGGTCGATTTCGGCGCGAAATAGCCCGTGCGTGTCCGGACGTTCAGCTTGCCGCGGCCGTTCGGCGGAATCACTTTGACAGCTACTTGTCGGAACGAGCCATCGTGCGCCGTGTTCGTCGGGTAGTAGCCTAGCGTGTATTGATTGCGGATTTCCCGCGCGATCTGTTCGCACACGGGTGTGACCTGCGATAGGTTGTCCGGGAAATAGGCGAGGCCGCCGGTGGCTTCGGCGAGCTTCTGCAATATCAGTTTCGATTTGCGGACGGTCTTCTTGTCGTGCTCCAGATCGTCTTCGCTGTACACGCCGATCGCATAGATCGTCGCGTTCGATTCCTGCGCGGCCTTGTAGGCATCTTCGAAGGTCTTCTCGCTCGCGGTGTCGTCGCCGTCGGTCACCAGCAACAGTACGCGCTTGTCCTTGTGCCCCTTCTTCAGATGCTCGAGCGAACCGATCACGGCGTCAAACAGAGCGGTGCTCCCGCGCGTTTCGATCCGCGAAAGCGCGTCGTGCAAGTTCGCCTGGTCGTTGGTGAAGTCGCCGTCGGTATCGAGGTAATACTCGTCGTTGAAATTCACCACGAACGCCTCATCCTGCGGATTGCTCGTGCGGACGAAAGTCATCGCGGCGGCGTTCACCTGATCGCGCTTCTCGCGCATGCTCCCGCTGTTGTCGATCACCAGCCCCATCGTCACGGGAATATCGTCGCGCGAGAAAAACGACAGATTCTGCTCGATGCCGCCTTCGGAAACCTTGAAATTCCCCTGATGCAAGTCGGCCACGAACTCGCCCCGCTCGTCCGACACCGTTACGTGCAGCACCACGAGCTCCGTGTTCTGGATGATCTTCTTCGGCCCGCCCTCCTGTCCGGGAGTGGGCGGCGGAGGCGGCAGGGGAGAAGGCGCAAGGATCGGCGGCGGGTTCTGCGCCCAAGCACCAGAGCTTATCGACAGCACCACGATCGCTAAAAACAAAATTTTCATTACGAAGACGACGGGAAGATCACTAATGCCCCGGCGCGAAATATCCGCTCTTGGCGGAAACGGTGAGCGGTGGCATTCCTTTGGGCGGGTTGAGCCGGACTTTAATTTTGCGCCATTTGCCGTCGTGCGCTCGCTGGCTTGGCCGATATCCCAGGACATATTGATTGCGCAGCTCCATGCTTATTTTTGTAGCGATATCGGGCAGCTCGCTCACGTTTTTCACCGCGAACATGCGGCCGCCGGTCATCATCGTCAAATCACCCAGAAGTCCGGGGCCTTCCCGTTCCTCAGGCGTGGGGCCTCCATCCGGATCGAACAATCCGATGGCATAAATTTGGACGTCCGCCTCTCTTACGAACTTGCGGACTTCCGTCTCGCTGTACCGACTATGATTATCTCCCCCGTCCGATAGGATGAGCAAAGCTTTCTTTGTGTTGTGTGCCCCGCGCATTTGGCTCAGCCCGAGATAAACTCCGTCGTAAAGCGCTGTGAGTCCGTGCGCGCCCGTATACATCAGTCGGTCCTGCAAATCGTCCACGCTCTCCGTGAACGGGCTGATCAGTTGCGCGCGGTCGTTGAAATTCACCAGGAAAAATTCATCCTGCGGATTCGCCGTGCGGAAGAATTGCACCGCAGCCTCGCGCGATTTGTCGATCTTATCGGCCATGCTGCCGCTCATGTCGAATATCACTCCGATGGAAACCGGCACGTCCTCACTCGAAAAGCGGACAATCTCCTGTTCCGTGCCGTCTTCGAACACGCGGAAATGCTCCTGCTGAAGTCCCGTGACCAGGCGGCCCAGCGGATCGGTCACGGTAGCGCCCACCAGCGTGATCTGGGTCTCTGTGCGGATCGACTGGCCCTTTTTTATTTTGAAGGAATCGCCGTTCGGAGGAGGAGTTGCCGGACCCGCCTGCGGCTCATCTTGCGCGCGCGACGGCAAAGCGCCCAGGGATGCGAGGGAAATTCCGACTACCGCGCAGGCGATCGCCAGACCCCAGTTTCGAGCTGGCTGAACGGCGCGGTGATTCATGGGACCCCCGGGCTCGCTAGGAAGGATAGTAGCACTCCGCTATTTCAAATCAAGCACGAGTCCAACTTCATCCCCACAAACTGCCAAGAACAGCCGCGGCCCCGGGGCTCGGCAGTCCCCACCAAGAGTGCTACCATGCCCCTCGGCGGGGAGGGCAGGAGTCTTCATGGCGAATTCGGGCGCGACGAAGGTACTGGCGGTGATCCCAGCGCGATACGCGTCGGTGCGCTTCCCGGGAAAGCCACTCGCGCCGATCGCGGGTAAGCCCATGATCCAGCACGTGGTTGAGCGGGTGCGCCAGGCCCAGCGTGTGTCAGAAGTCGTCGTCGCCACCGAAGACGCGCGCATCAAAACTGCCGTCGAAGCCTTTGGCGGGGAAGCCCTGATTACGCGCGCCGACCATCGCACCGGAACGGACCGCGTGGCCGAAGTTGCGACCCACATCACCGCGGAAATCTACGTGAACGTGCAGGGTGATGAGCCGCTGATCGATCCCGGCACGGTCGACGCGCTCATCGAAGCGATACTCGAGGACGAATCCATCCAGCTCGCCACGCCGTGCACAGCCATCGCGCAGGCCAACGACATCATGGATCCCAACATCGTGAAGGTCGTCCGCGATTTCGAAAGCAACGCGCTCTATTTTTCGCGTGCGCCCGTGCCGTGGGTGCGCGACAGTGCCCAGACCGTCACCGCCCACCACTGGAAGCACCTCGGCCTCTACGGTTTCCGCCGCGACGCGCTGCTTGAATTTCCCACGCTGCCGCCCGGCGAACTCGAACATCTCGAGCAGCTCGAACAACTCCGCTGGCTCGAAAACGGCTTCCGCATCCGGGTGGTCGAAACCGATTACGACGCCGTCAGCGTCGACGTCCCGCCCGACATCCAGCGCGTCGAAAAGCTTCTCAGCGAGCAACGCAACGCCTGACCGTCACCACCGCGCGCTTCCGCTCGGCTAGTGCAGGTGAAAACCAACTTCCACCCTCATCTCGATTGGAACGGACTGACCGTCGAGATACGTCGGCTCAAACTTCCATTTCAAAACCGCCTGCAGCGCCGCCGGGATCAAGAGCCCCGGCCCCGAAACCGCGCGCGCCTGAATTACGTTTCCGTGCTCGTCAATCACCGCATCGATCACCACAACGCCTTCGACCTTCGCCGTCATGGCAATCCGCGGATAGTCCGGATCGACCCGCAAAATCTGTCGCGGCGCTCGCACGTCCCCGCCCACCCGCTGGATTCCGCGCTTCGGCGGTGGCGGCGGCGCCGGCGGGGAAGCGGGGCCGTTCGACATCCCGCCGAGTACGCCGCCCAGCACTCCCCCATTTTCGCCGCCGGCCACGCCGCCCGGCGCCGCGCCGGCCGCATCCACTTCCGGCGGCCCATCGTCCTTCACTTCAACAATCTTTTTCGGAATCGCCGTCGGCATCGTGATCGCTGGGGCGAACCGCATTGGGTGGACGACGTGCCGCGCCGGCAACTCGGCCGCACTCGGCGGCGGCGCAGGCGCGGGCGGCCGCGGCATGGTCAGGTACATCGCCTGCAAATTGTCCGAATCGATCTTCTGCAGGAAGGCCAGCGGTATCAGCACCAGCGCCGCCACGATCACCACGTGAATCGCCGCGGCCACTGCCCACTCGCGCGGACTTCGTCCGCTTTTCTCGAGCGGCGTATCGAGCAGCCCGCGAAGCACGGTCGCCCGCGCTTCCTCGGCCGAAACCTGCCGCATCGGCGCTCCCGATCCGCCGATCGCTCCCCAATTCTGCGCCGCCAGGCTGTGTTGCTTGTAATATTCGCGAGGCCGTGTGGGCAAAGGAATCTTCGGTGCGCGCGCCGCGTCAATCGCCGCAAATCCGACGCCCGCAGGCGTGGCTGCGCCGGAGTCACTCTGGCTCGGAGCAGGATCGCGCATGTCCAGCTCGGTCTCCTTTGGCGTCCCAGGGGCGGTGCCAAGTGCCGACATATGTACTACGGGAGCGCGGCCGGCGGCAAGGACATGCCCGCCGATGCAAATTTGTGCCGCCCGAAAGCCACCGCGCTCGCGCCGAAAAACTTTTGGGTTCGATCAAAAGTTTCTTGGTTTAAAAAATTGACAGCCGCGCGGGTTGACTCCATAATCAGTTGTACGCCGACTCCACCGGAGGGTTTCGAGCGCCTTGCACACCGGCCCGAAGTATATCTTTGTCACGGGCGGCGTGGTTTCTTCCCTCGGTAAAGGCGTGGCAGCGGCTTCCATGGGCTGCCTGCTTGAAAGTCGCGGCCTGCGCGTCACCCTTCAGAAGTGCGATCCCTACCTGAACGTTGATCCCGGCACCATGTCGCCCTATCAGCACGGCGAAGTGTTCGTCACCGACGATGGCGCGGAAACCGATCTCGACCTGGGACATTACGAGCGCTTCGTCTCGGTAAAGCTCACCAAAGCCAACAACTGGACGACCGGCCGGATCTATGAATCGATCATCGCCAAGGAACGCCGCGGCGACTACCTCGGCAAGACCGTGCAGGTGATTCCGCATGTCACCGACGAGATCAAAGCCGCCTTCCGCAAAGTGGCGGACGGTGTCGATGTGGTGATCGTGGAAATCGGCGGCACCGTGGGCGATATCGAATCGCTGCCCTTCATGGAAGCAATCCGTCAGATGCGCCTCGAGCTCGGTGCGGAAAACGTGGTCTTCGCGCATCTCACGCTTGTGCCCTTCATCGCCACCGCGGGTGAATTGAAAACCAAGCCGACGCAGCACAGCGTGAAGGAGATGCTCAGCATCGGCATCCAGCCCGATATTCTGATCTGCCGCAGCGACCGTCCGCTGGGTGACGACCTGAAAGCCAAGATCGCGTTGTTCTGCAACATCGCCGAAAAATGCGTCATTTCCGCGCCCGACGTCGCCAACATTTACGAAGTGCCGATGACGCTCGCGTCCGAAGGGCTCGACGAGCAGGTCTTGCGCCTCCTCAAGCTCGAAGCGCCCGCGCGCGATCTGAGCAAATGGCTTGCGATGCTCGAAAATCTCGAGCAGCCGCAGGGCGAGGTGCGTATCGGCGTGGTAGGGAAGTACGTCCAGCTTGAGGACGCCTACAAAAGTTTGCGCGAGGCGCTGGTGCACGGCGGGCTCGCCAGCCGCCAGCGCGTGGTGATCGAATGGATCGAAGCCGAGGATATCGACTCCGCCGCCACGGCCGAGCGCCTGTTTCGCCATGTGGACGGAATTCTGATCCCCGGCGGATTTGGCAAGCGCGGCATCCAGGGGATGGTGCACGCCATCACGTACGCGCGGGAGAAAAAAGTTCCGTTCTTCGGCATCTGCCTCGGCATGCAGTGCGCCACCATCGAATACGCGCGCCAGGTTTCCAAGCTCGATCAGGCCGATTCTACCGAGTTCGATCCGTCAACGCCCAATCGCGTGATCTACAAGCTGCGCGAGCTGCTGGGCGTGGACGAAATGGGCGGCACGATGCGCCTCGGCGCGTGGCCCTGCGTGCTCGAACGGAATTCATTCGCCGCGAAAGCCTACGGCACGCTGGAAATTTCCGAGCGCCACCGCCATCGCTACGAATTCAATTGCGAATACGAACCGACGCTCACCGCCGCCGGTTTCCAAATCACCGGCCGCACGCCGGACGGCACCTATGTCGAAATCGTCGAGGTGCCCGACCATCCGTGGTTTGTCGGCTGCCAGTTCCACCCCGAATTCAAGTCCAGGCCGCTTGCCCCGCACCCGCTGTTCGCCGCCTTCGTCCGCGCCGCGCTGGAAAATCGCCACCTGCGCCTCGGCAAACCAGCCGACGCAGTAGCCGCCGACGTCCGCGCCCATCGCCCGCCCGATTCCGATCCGGACAATCGCGCCTCAGCCGCCGCTTCGTAAGCGGTTCGAAACCCTGGCGCCTGATCGGCTCTTCGTCTTGGCCTTCGCCGCCCGTTGCGATCGGCTGCGCAGCCGGCTTGACAGGCAGCGCCTGAAACTCCATCGTAGGTGGCCATGACACTGATACCTACATCGCTTGTTGGTTCCTATCCTCAACCGGAGTGGTTGATTGACCGGCAGAAGCTGGGGCACCGGATGCCGCCGCGGACGCGGGCGGCGGAGTTGTGGCGCGTGGCTCCGGAATTTCTGGAGCAGGCGCAGGACGACGCCACCATTCTGGCGATCCGGGCGCAGGAGCGGGCGGGACTGGACATCCTGACGGACGGAGAGATGCGGCGCGAGAGCTACTCCAATCGTTTTGCGACCGCGCTAAGCGGTGTGGATCTGGACAATCCGGGAAAGATCGTGAGCCGCACGGGCAACGAGGCGCTGGTGCCGCGGGTTACCGGGAAAATTCAGCGGCTGCGTCCCGTGGAAGTGCGCGATCTGAAATTCCTGCGCGCGAATACGGACCGCAAAATCAAGATTACGCTGCAGGGACCGTTCACGATGTCGCAGCAGGCGCAGAACGATTTCTACAAGACCGAAGAAGAAATGGTGCTGGACTACGCCGCGGCGGTGAACGAAGAGATGAAGGATCTGTTCGCGGCGGGCGCGGACATCGTGCAGTTGGACGAGCCGTGGATGGAAGCGCACCCGGAAAAAGCGCGCAAGCTCGGGTTGACCGGGCTGAAGCGAGCGCTGGAAGGCGTGAAGGGGACCACGGCGCTGCACATCTGCTTCGGCTATGCGGCGATGGTGCCGGGCCGGCCGCCGAAGTATTCGTTCCTGGAGGAGTTGGCGGATTCGCCGGTGGAGCAAATTTCGATCGAGACGGCGCAGGCGTCGCTGGATACGGCGGTGCTGGCTCAATTGCCGGGGAAGACGATTATTCTGGGAGTGATCGATCTTTCGAAGACCGAGGTGGAGACGCCGGAGACCGTGGCGGCGCGGATTCGCCGGGCGTTGCCCTATGTGAGCGCGGAGCGATTGGTGGCGGCGCCGGATTGCGGGATGAAATATTTGCCGGCGGAGTCGGCGCTCGGGAAGTTGAAATCGTTGGCGGCGGGGGCGGCGATTGTGCGCAAGGAAGTGGCCGCGGGGCGCGCCGCAGCGAATTAGGGCAACGGCGAAGATGACGGCTACGAAAAGCCGCGCTCTCCTAGGGCCCAGCGTCCGCCGGAAGTCGCTCGCTCGGGGGGCGACGGCCAGGCCGCCCATCAACGCGCGGATTTGCCGATGATTTGGGCTGGGTCGGCGCCCACTCGGCCTGACATTTTATCTTTGGCCGCGGCTAGTTTGAAGTCGTAGCGCAGGCCGGCGAGATGCGGTAGCGGTGACTTGTCGTCTTTTTTGTTTACCGTCACCACGAGCGATTGGTTCACGCCGAAGACGGTGTCCGACTCGATGTGCGGGTCGCCGGCAATGTAGAGCGCGGTGACGAGCTCGCGGTAGCCGGGCGCGCCGATCACGAAATGGATGTGCGCGGGGCGGAAGCCGTGGCGTTTTTGCGCGCGGATCATGTCGCCGACAGGGCCGTCCATCGGGATCATGTAGCCAGTGGGACAGAGTCCGCGGAAATAATAGCCGCCTTCGGAGTCGCAGTGGAAGCAGCCGCGGAGATCCATCTCGGACGGATCGTGTAGTTGCAGGTCGTAGTTGCCGGTTTCGTCCGGCTCCCAGATTTGCACCAGCGCGTTGGGAATTCCTTCGCCGTTCTCGTCGACCACTTTTCCGTAGAAAACGATTTCGGTGCCTTTGCTTCTCGAGATGATCGAGTCGCCGAGCTTCATCATCGGAGCGTCGTGGCGGTAGAACGGGCCGAGCAGGCTGGATTTCGTGGCGGAATCCGATCCGCGGCGGTCGTGCAGCGCGTTGACGAGCGCGCTGAGGCCGAGCGTGTCCGAGAGGAGAATGAATTCCTGGCGATGCTCGGTGCATTTCTGGCCCACGGCGGTCAGGAACTTGATGCCTTCGAGCCATTCTTCGGGGGTGAGATCGACTTCGCGCGTGAAATCGTGGAGATGCTTCGTAAGCGCGGCCATGATTTGTCTCAGCCGCGGGTCCGGCGTACCCGACATCTGCTCGAGCGCGGCGTTGGTGATGGTGTGTTCGTCAATGACTCGCATGTGGACTCCTTCGTGCGACGGCAGCGCGCGATGCGCAACCGCCGTCACCCGTGGCATTCCCCCAAACGGGCGCAATCATAGACCCGTTGATAGAGCGAGGCAAGGAAGCAGAGAGGCCGGGGGGCGGAAAACAGCAACGGTGCTGTTGCGAGCCCTGCCGGCGCCGACAGTGGTCACAGCGGCCGCGTCGCAAACACGGCGATGACGAGAACTCCGTCACCGGGCATGCCTGTGCGCTCGCTCGGTGATGCGGCTGTTGAATTTGCGGGGGTTCGGCGAATTACGCTGCCGCTAGGTAATGCCAGACCTTGCCCGTCGACTTTACCTGGAAGACGCCGCCTTCATCCGCATGGAGAAAATAATTTCCCTCGGGAATGCGGTTGGCATTGGCCGACTTCACCGAGCAGCGAGCCCAACGAGCCGGCCGGATACCGCGGCCGTGCTGCTTGACCTCGACTACCAAGTGAAGTCCGTAATTCACACGATACTCGACACCTGTGGGCCGAGTGGGTACTAGGCGTCCCGATCCTTTTCGTTTTTGGCTCATGGTGGTTCGATGCTTTCCTTCTATTTATAGTTTCTTGGATATGAGAAAAAATCCCCGTGTATAAGGGTGCCCTACTGCGGTGGTAGTATACATGAATAGGCGACTGTTTCGGTACAGTTTTAACACGTTTATTGTCATAGAGATATGGGTTCGTCGGACCGGTGCGACGCTATTTCACCTCGGAAAGGGAAGGGCGGCCCAGCCGAAAAGCTCGTGATGGAGGGCTTGGACCAGGTCGGGACGATCTTCGCCTGCGAGCCCTGAATCGATCTCGTAACCTTGTGTCTTCAGATAGTACGAAAGTAAGCGGTACGTCGGGCGAAATCCTTCGAGGTCAGCGGGATCAATGTTGATGACTTGGCCGGGAATCGACGGGATCAGCTCGTCGCGGACATAAACGGCGTCGAAACCGAAAAGCGCCCAGCGTTCGGCTCGTTTTTCGGCGCGATAGAGAAGGCGCGCGTGGGTCGAGAGCGTTCCGGGGACACCTCTTATATTTACCGGGAGATCGATGATTCCAGAAAGCGTGGCCACGGCGCGGTCGCCGCTGAGCGTGACGAGAATTGGGCCGAGTCGATGCTTCGCGGGAACGCCGCGGCGGAACATGTCGATCGAGCCGGTGACGAAATCGGGGCCGGTTCCGCGAAACCAGCTGACGCGCACGAGCGAATCGGGCCAGAAACATGTGCGCATGCGTTCCCAGAGAGCGAGATCGCGGCTTTCGCGTTCGCGACAAATCAGTTGGGTGATGGCGGTGATGTCGGCGCTGTCGAGTACGGATTGCGGAACCGTCGAGATGGTGGCCTCCGAAAGGCACAGACGATATCAGGATCGCGGCTGCTCGTCGAGAGTGCGCATGCCGCAGTGTGCGCATGCCGCAGGGCGGCGGGCCGATGAAATGGCGAAGGGTGGTACGTTCGTACGTTTTCGCGATGGGTAGTACTACGTTCGCCAACCGCTTGCAGAACCGAGCCTTAGCACGATAGTTTCGCGGGGTGATGGAACCTGGGGCAAAATGGAACATTGAAAACCGGAGTATTCGCCCCTACGCTCCGATCGTATAGGAGGACGTAACCCTTTCATGGATTCCGCAGAAGCCAGGCCGCCGGTGAGCTTTGCCGTTGGCAAGGTCCAGTTCGGAGGCGGCGCGCCCCTGTTTTTGATCGCGGGGCCTTGCGTGATTGAAAGCGAGGCGCACGCGACGTCCATGGCCGAACAGCTGGCGAAGATCGCCGCGGCGACGCGGGTGCCGCTGATCTTCAAGGCTTCCTACGACAAGGCGAACCGCTCATCGCTGGCGTCCTATCGCGGGCCGGGGTTGAAGGAAGGGCTTCGAATTCTGGCCGCGATTAAGAAGCGGACGGGATTGGCGGTGCTGACCGACGTGCATGAGGTTTCGCACGTGGCGCCGGCAGCGGAAGTATGCGATGTGCTGCAGATTCCGGCGTTTCTGTCGCGGCAGACGGATTTGCTGGTGGCGGTCGGCAAGTCAGGGCGCGTGGCCAATATCAAAAAGGGGCAATTTCTTTCGCCCTGGGACATTGGCAACGCGGCTGAAAAAGTGGCCGGGACCGGAAACCACAAAATTATTTTGACCGAGCGCGGCAGTTCGTTTGGCTACCAGAATCTGGTTGTGGATATGCGCGGATTTCCGGTAATGCGCAAGCTGGGATATCCGGTGGTGTTCGATGTGACCCACTCGGTGCAGCTGCCGGGTGGCCAAGGGAAATCGAGCGGCGGGCAGCCGGAGTTCATCGAGCCGCTGGCCAGGGCGGGCACGGCGATTGGGGCGGACGGATTGTTTCTGGAGGTGCACGACCGTCCGGCGAAGGCGCTCTCAGACGGCACCAACGCGCTGGCGCTCGGGAAGCTTCAGCCGATGCTGGAACGAATCCTGCGGATCGCGGCCCTGACGCGAGAATTGGACAACGGGAAATGAGCAAGGACGAGCGAGTGAAGATGGCCATCGAAGGCGCGAAGCGCGTCTTCATGGTGGAAGCGGAGGCGATCGCCGGGTTGGGCGAGCGGCTGGACTGGCAATTCGAGAAGGCCGTGGACTTGATCTATCGCTGCAAGGGCCGCGTGGTCGTGACGGGACTGGGCAAATCGGGCCTGATCGGGCGCAAGATCTCGGCGACGTTGTCGAGTATGGGAACGCCGTCGGTATTCCTGCACGCCGCCGACGCGCTGCACGGCGACCTGGGGATGCTGACGGAGGGCGACGTGCTGGTGGCGATTTCGTCGAGCGGCGAGACGCAGGAACTAGTGGATTTGATCGAACCGGCCAAGCGGTTGGGAATCGCGCTGATCTCGCTGACGGCGAACCCGAATTCGCCTCTGGGCGGAGCGAGCGAAGTGGTGCTCGACATCAGCGTAAAGGAAGAAGCTTGCACGTTGAATCTGGCGCCGACTTCTTCGACGGCGGCGGCGCTGGCTATGGGCGACGCGCTGGCGGTGGTGGTGGCGGAGCGGCGGGATTTTCAGGAGCACGATTTTGCAGCGCTGCATCCGGGCGGGCGGCTAGGCAAGAAATTGCGGCGCATCGATTCGATGATGCACACGGGAGAGGATATCCCGCGCGTGCTGCCGACGACGAAAATGCCGGACGTGATTTACGAGATGAGCCGCAAAGGGCTGGGCCTCACGGTGGTGACGAAGCCGGACGGGCGCGTGATGGGCATCATCACCGACGGCGACTTGCGGCGCGTGATGCAGCGGCGCAAGCAGAACATTCTGGATCTCGCGGCGATCGACTGCATGACGAAAAAACCGGTGACGCTGCC
>CAZLWY010000078.1:0-2551 GCA_964563425.1 uncultured Acidobacteriaceae bacterium
GGTAGCCGTAGGAGAACCTGCGGCTGGATCACCTCCTTTCTAAAAGAAAAGGGAGCACGGCCCGCCTTTGGCGGACACGGCTCTCCATCCCGGATCTCACGACCCGGGACGCCCGGTTTCTCGGGCCAAATGGGTTCTGGCCTGGTTCACTCGATCAAGTCTTTGAGACTCAGACAAAGGAAAGCCCGGTTCGCCTTACGGCGAATCGGGCTTTTTGTTTTTCGGGGTGTTCTAGGCGCGGCGCTGGACGCCGATGTCGATGAATTCGGCTACCCGCTTCCGCGCGATTCCGTATGACTAGCGCCCTTTTTCAGGCCCCGGCACGCCGAAGCCGTGCTGTCCGAAGTCAAACAGATCGAACAGATCGCTGATCGCGGGCGAGTTGAGAGGAACGTAGGGATTGATCGGCAGTGAAAGCGGATTCGGGAAATTGTCCCGGCTCCGGTTCGTCACCGGAGGAAGCTTCCAGTTCCGCTCGATGAACTTCAGTATCGAGACGTGGTCGGAATATTCGTGCGAGACATATCCGCCCGTCGCGTAGGATGAAACCACGATCAGCGGAATCCGCGTGCCGTCGCCGAAGAAGTCGAGTGGCTGCACGTAGCCCGAGTCGTAGTAACCGCCGCCTTCATCGAACGTGATGAAGATCGCCGTGTCCTGCCGATACTCATTCGAACCCTGTACCATCGTGACGATCTTCTTCGTGAACGCCTCGAACAGATCGAGCTTCGAGGAGGACGGATGTCCGTCCACCAAGCCGCTCGGCTTCACGACCGAAACCGCCGGCAGCGTGCCGGCGGTGATATCGTTGTAGAGATTCGCTGTGTCCTGGATGTGCGCCTGGCGAATCGCCGCATTCGTCATGATCGACGTGTCGTATTGAAACGGGTTGCAGATCGTGCAGTACTCATCCGAGATTGCGATCGTGCCGGTCTTGGCCTCGTTCTCTGCGCCGACGGGTCCGAAATCGATCTGATATTTATCCTCGGGGATGTTCAAGGCCGCATTTCCCGCATAGGCGTTCCAATCGTCGCCGTAATATTTCCAGGAAACGTTGTTTGCCAACAGATCGTCGCCGATGCTTGGCACCGAGGACGGAGGAATCGTGAACACCGTGTTGAAGATCGTGGTGTCTTTCGAGGCGTCCTCGCCCTGGCCGAAATACCCGGGATTGTAGTTGTTGAGCAGGTAGTAGTGGCCCTGCTGGCAGCGCGGATCGATGCGCAGTTCCTTCAGGTAGTTCACGATCGCCGCTACTCCCGGCGCGCTCGTGTTGGCGCACTCGCTGTAAGAACCGCCGCCGTAGGCAGGTGCTCCGCCGAGGGAACCTTCGCCGTAGCCATCTTCCGTGTACCAATTGTTGGTAGTCGGATACGGATCGGGATTCTCGACTTCGTCGAGCACCGTAGGAGTTCCCGCAGGAGTCGTGCCGCCGGTGCTTACACCGCTGGGAGGCGGCAGCGGATTGCCATGTTCGTCGCTGTAGAAGATCATGTCGCCGTGTCCGAACATGATGTGGTTCGCGCCCGTGCCGCCGTCGACTGACTGATGGAAGTTGTCGCTCATGGCGAAGTTGTCGGCCAAGCTCTTGAAATACGGCACATCGCCTTGCTGGACGTTGTAGAAGGCCATCGAGGTCGAACCTTCTCCCGTGGTCACGTCGCCCGACGCGTATTCGGTGCTGAAGTGCGGCGGCTGCGGCAGACCGTTCAACTCGTTCGTCGCGCCCGCCCCTGTGGCTACCTCCACCCAGGAGAACAGACGCCCATCGCAACCGGAAGGATTGAAGAAGTTTGCCTGTTGCAGATTGCAATCCAGCTGCTGCCACATCTGATAGAACCGGTGCACGGGGCTGGCGGCATAGTCGTCGTAATTAAAAGAACTTCCATTGGTAATCTGAAACGGACCGGGCGGCAGGCCGTTAACGTTCGTGATGCGTGTATCGGGAATCTTGTGCGCCAGCGTCGTTCCACCTGTAAGCAGCAGCGGAATGTCGCTCGGCAGAAGTCCGTTTTCTGAAGCCGTGGCGTCGGCGACGCTTTGCGCGCACGCGGTTTCGGTGGTGCCCGCGGTGCACGGATTCGGGACGTAGGAAACGGTGGGCGTTCCGGCAATCGAAGGGCCGCCGACGAGCGGGGCTGGCAAAACGTTGTTGGAAAAGGGCACTTTATCCGGGCTCAGCAGAAAGGCGTCGGGCGCCGCATCGGATGCGGCCGTTTGCGTCACCTTCGAAAAATGGGGGCCCGGCGTCCCGTCGGATTTTACAATTCCTTCAAAGAGCAAATTCCAGGTGAACTGGCCGTGTTTGGGCACGTATGTGGCGAAGACGTGATCGTAGCTGCGGTTTTCGCCGATGATCACGATCACGTGCTTGATGGGGGAGGTCGTCGCGTTGTCGTTGGTGTTGGAGCCTGATTGTGAATTCGAATTGGGTGGAGTTGGCGGGGGAGCCGCGCCGGCAAGGGACGCGCCGAACGTGAACTGGAACAGTGCGACGGAAGCGAGCGCCACGCGCAGCGAACGGTACGCGTTTGATGCGAAACGCTGAAGG
>CAZLWY010000079.1:0-6371 GCA_964563425.1 uncultured Acidobacteriaceae bacterium
TAACGCGCGGACCACGCGTGCGGCGGAATAATCGACGTTCGTCATGGCCTCGGCATCGACGATCACCCAGCGCAGCTTGGATTTGTTTTGATCCGCCAGCCGCAGAATTTCGTCCGAGAAGCGATTCGCGTTGGCATAAAAAAGCGGCGCGCCGAAGCGATACACCGCCAGCCCCGGCTCAGTCAGCGCGCCCGGCGCGGCTACCTCCGTGCGCCAGTCGCCTCGCTCGGTTTCTACCAGGACGCCGGTGTGCGGGTGGTAGCTGTGGTGCACGATGCGCAGCAGCGACAGGACCATCGCCAGAACGATTCCCTGCTCAACCCCCACCGCTACGACCACGACGGCGGTGAGCACCGCGAGCCAGAATTCGCCGGGACTCTCGCGCCGAATTTCCTGCAATCCTTTCAGATCGATCAAGCGAACCGCAATGACGAAAACCACCGCGGCCAACACGCCACGTGGCAGAAACTGAAACGCGCGCGTCAGAAAAAGCAGCACGCCGGTCACCGCCCCGCCCGTGACGAGCTGCGCGATCTGGCTTCTGCCCCCGGCGCTTTCCACCATCGCGGTTTGCGTCGGACTGCCGTTGACCACGAAAGTCCCGCTCAGCCCCGCAAATAGATTTGCCGCCGAAAGTCCGAGCAGATCGGCGTTTTCATCCAGTCGCTGCTGGTGGCGCAGGGCATAGGCGCGGGCGGTGGCCGCGCTTTGTGCCACGATCACCACCATACAAGAAACCGACACCGGTACGAGCGTCTGCACATCTTTCCACGCGAGCTGCGGGATGCCGAGACGCGGCAGCCCTCCCACGACAGGTCCCACGATGGCGACGCCGCGGCCGGCAAGATGGAGATACGCGCTCGCCGCGATGCCGCCGACAACGGCCAGAATCGGCCCGGGAAATTTCGGCGCCACGCCATGCAGGAGAAAAATCACGGCCAGCACGCCGATCGAGATGTAAAGCGTGAGGGGATGAACTTCGCCAAGATGCTGAATGACCGCGGCCAACACGAACGGCGTGCGGCGCGAGGCAACGTCCAGCCCCAGCATTCCGGGAAGCACGGTAATGCCGACCTGAAATCCGATCCCGGTGAGAAAACCCACGAGCACCGTGCGCGAAAGAAAATCCGCGATGAATCCGATACTCAGCAAACGGGCGGCGAGGAGAAATACGGCGGTCATCAACGCGACGCAGCTGCCAAGCGCAATGTAACGTCCGTCGCCCCGGGCCGCGATCGGCGAAATGCCTCCCGCCAGAATCGCGGCGGTGGCGGAATCGGCGGCGACGACCAGAAAGCGCGACGAACCGAACGCGGCGAAACCAACAACGGGGAGCAGCAACGTGTAGAGGCCGGTAACGAACGGCATCCCGGCAATCTGCGCGTAACCCAGCACCTGCGGGATGTTCAGTGCGGCGAGCTGCATTCCGGCGAGAGCGTCGCGCGCAATTGCGCCGCGACGCAGCGGCCGAATGCTGCAAAACAGTCCAGATTCGGAGACCGATTCAGGAGCGGCGTTCGCGTCCTGGCTCATACGGCCGGCCGGTTCGGGAAAATCACGGCTGCCGAGAGCGGCGAAGCTTGAAACATGCGCGTCAGGATATCACCATGTTGGCGGGAAAAATGGCGGCGATGTCAGATCGACGAGCGAGTCCCGCTCAGCTGCGAATTACTCCGGCGCGAAGGCCAGCAGCACATTGCCCGGCATACCGTTTCCGGTGCCGACGTATCCCGATCCCACATACAACGTGCCGTCAACGACCACCGGGCCGGGAGCGCCGAGCGATCCGCCCTTGCCGGCCACGCCATTGACCGTAGCGAATGGATGCGCCGTGTTGTACTCCCACAGTGAGTGACCGTCGGCCGTCGAAAGCGCGTGCAACAGGCCATCCCAGCCGCCGGAGAAAATCACGCCCGAAATGGCGGTCACCGCCGCATCTTCTCCACGACGCGGACGCCCGCCCGGCCCCGGATTGGCGGCCGAGGGTTCCAGCGGCGCGAGCCACGCTCTGGTGCCGTCGGCCAATCGCAACGCCGCCACGCCGCCGGATTTGAGCGGGTAGTAAACATTGTCCGCGTCGGCTGCTCCGCCCCACATGATCTGAATCGCCGTGCCGGCGTTCGGCACCGCGAGATCCGCCTTCCAGACGAGAGCTCCGCCGCGATCCGGATCGACGGCCACAACCAGCCCGCCTTTGTGCGCCGCCACGAGAACGCGTTTTCCTCCGGGCCGCATGCGCAAAATCGGCGAGTTCGCGAAGTCCCAATCCGGGCCCGGATTTTCCGGGCATTGCTCACCCCGGGGGCCGGGGCCATTGCAGCCCTGCGGCGAAGCATCGTTGGCGAGCGCCTGGTAAGTCCACAAAACCTTTCCCGTAGCGAGATCGAATGCCATAATCGCGTCCGACGTCGTGGCTGCAGGCCCCGTAAAAGCGTTGCCGGTGGTCACGTAAACCGCATGGCGCTTGGGATCAATCGTCGGCGCAGACCACAGCGAAGCGCCCGCCGGAGCCCAGAGCTGCGTGCCCAGGGAATTTTTCTTGGTCGGCTTCGGCTCTTCCGCGATCGTGTACGTCTTCCAGATAACCGTTCCGGTGTTCGCATCAAGACCCGACAGGCTCCCGCGGTAGGTGCAGCACGGATAGTGCGGATCGCCGGAAACAATTTCTTCCGAGCCCGCCACGCCGGCATAAACACGGCCGCGATAGAGCACCGGCGCGCCGGTAATGTGCGCCAACAGGCGCGGCTCGAGGTTCGTGCGCCAGATCAACTCGCCTGTCTGCGCGTCCACGGCATAGAGGTTGGCTTTCTTGTCGCCGAAGTACGCGGCGTTTCGGGCGCGACCCTTGACCTTGATCCGGCCGACGACCACCGCGGTCCGCACCTGCGCATCCGCTCGAAAAGACCAGTACACGCAGCCCGTCGCGGCATCGAGCGAGTACACAAAGCTATTATCGTCGCCCAGAAAAACGCGGCCAGCCGCAACGGTCGGCTGGCCCGACGTTTCAACGCCTGCCGGAAACGCGAACGCCCACTTTAACTTCAAGCGCGAGACCTGATCCGGCGACAGTCCCGCATCCTTCGCGTCCTGAAAGCGCGTGTTGCTCAGCCCATTGCCCCACCCATTCCACGAGGAGCCCGCGCCGGGATCGCCCATCGCAGGATTCGCGGTGCAATGGTTGGTCATGTTTTTCGCGTCGCCGGCGTCGGCGCTGCCCAGCGCGCGTCCGCCGAAGAATTCAGCGATCATGCGCTTCTCATCGCTGCTCAGCTTTTGCGCCTGCTGGACCATCACGCCCGTGGTCAGGGCCGCGTAAATCGCCTCGGGCGTCAGCTGCCCCAACGTTTCGGTGCTCGGAGCCGCTTTCACGCGCGCGTCGCTCTCATCCGCGCTCGCTTTCACGTTCTGGTGGCAGCCCGCACAGTCGCGGTTAAAAACAGCCTGCGCCGCAACTCTCGCCATCGGCCCCACAAGCGGCGGGCGCGCTTGATCGGCCGGTTGCTCCTGCGCGTACGTTCGTTGCGCGCTGGCGGCCAAACACAAAGCAAGAATGGAAAGTTGAAATATTCGCGAGAGCATCAGTGCGCCAGCGGATCGGGGCGATATTGGAAATGTGCGACCTTCGGCTGAGCGCCCTTCCCGGTCTCGCTGTGAAAGGAGGTGCGCGTGCCCCTTCGGCCGTCGGCGCAACACAATTCCCGCCGTGGCCCCGCTGTGGCGAACGCCGTCCGCATCGCCCTTCATTCCTTTTCGTCGCAGGCTCAAATCTCAATTCCGCGCCGACCGCGTCTGTCGGGCCCACAACTGATCGCTCGCCATCGCCGCGCCTTCGGAAAGCGCCTTCAACTTCGCCCAGGCGATCGATGGATGGATCCGCCCGCCCATTCCGCAATCCGTGCTCGCCACCACGTTCTCGCGGCCCACCGCTTGCGCGTAACGCACGATCCGGTCCGCCACTGTTTCCGGATGCTCCAGCACATTCGTCTTGTGCGTAACCACGCCCGGAACCACGGCTTTTCCATCTGGCAGCTTGCCCATCCACACTTTCCATTCATGCTCGTGCTGGGGGTTCGCCGCCTCTACCGAAAACTGGCTCGCTTTTACTTTCAGCATCAGGTCGATGACGTCGTCGAGCGGCAGATCCGTGCTGTGCGGCCCTTTCCAGCTGCCCCAGCAAATGTGATAGCGGACTTTTTCTTCCGGAATGCCCGCGAGCGCGTGATTCACCAGCTCCACGTGCGCCGCGGCCCATTTTCGGAAGGCGGCCCTGTCGTCGGTCATCGAAAATCGCCATTCGTACACGTTGACGATGATCGGATCGTCGAGCTGCAGGCAGATTCCCGCGTCCGTGATGGCTTTATATTCCTCGCGCATCGCTTCCGCCACCGCCGCGGCCTGCTCTTCGGTCGATTTGTAGTATTCGCCGGGAATCACCGTGACGCCGGTGACCACCGCCGTCATGAACGCGTCCTCCACGCTTTTTCCAGCAAGCGCGGCTTTCAGGTTCCGGATGTCGCGCTGGATGATTTTATGCCCGGCGTACTGGATCCGCCCGACGTTGACCGGAAAATGCGTGGGACGCGAAACGGGACCGGCATAGGCTTCCGGCGTCGCGTAGTATTCGGCGAAATCGCGGCGGTCCTTGCTGCCACCCATGATCGTGCTCAGCGCGTTGAATTCTTTCGGGAGTGGGCGGATTTCGAATCCGCTCAGCCGCGGATAGACGTAGGTGGACCATGCGCCGTAATCCACTTCGTCCGTCATGGGCTTCCCGTACTCGCCGTCGTTGACGACGTCGATCCCGGCGTCCACCTGCTTGCGCACCACGTCTCGGACCGCACCCGTTAGCTTCGGCTCCAGCATTTCGGCTGACGCCTGCTCCTTGTACAGCGCCATCAAATCGGCGGGCCGCGGCAGGCTTCCTACGTGAGTCGTCAAAATGCGATCACCCCTCCGTTTCATGGCCGGCGCCTCCTCGCGACCACCCCACGTCATTCCCCGCAGCCCTTATAACCTGCATCCATCAAGTTGACAAGATTACCGGAGAGCGCACACTCACGGATTCTGGCGATTGTCGGCTTTCGGGCGCCAGGCTGCGGCGCTCAGGAAGCGCATTCTGACCAGAAACCCAGCTCGGATGAAAAAAAGCGATCTGGGGCGGCAACACGCTGGTGATAATTTGAGGTCCATACGGCCTGCGTGCGGCTGGTGGCAAACTCGCAGACTGAACGGATGCGCCCATTGCGGCCGCCCTCGTCGAACTCTTTCACCACCTGGAGGCAGTGATTCAAGACCAGAGGCCCAACCGGATCGGTCAGCAACGGCTGGCGTTTTACAGCGGGGATACAATCGGACGCTTGTCTTTCCTTCTTCCGGACCGGGACTAGGAAGTCAGGGCCCGCAAGTCCGAGGGCTTCGACGTCCCGTCAGTCCTCGTCGAAGGGAGAAAACCTGCCTCGAACTCAAGCAAACCCCTGATCGTTGCCCGTCAACTCGGGGAATAGCGCCGATTCCCGCGCCGATTCACGCAATTCACGCATCGTCAAACGCCAGGATGTTCCAGCAACAGTCGTATCCCGCCGTTCACAGTACGCACCGATATCGGTCCGCCGCCGCCGTGGCCGAGTCGGCCGTGAAACGCGCGCGCGCCTGGTGTCGCTTCCGTCGAGCTGACCGGAAAATCGGAATACAGATCACCGTTTATGTTGCGGACCTTCAGATCGGCGCTGGCATTCGACGGCAGCCCGAGCACCACCGAGCCGTTCACCGTTTCCAGATTCATCGGCGCGCCGTCGTTCAGCTTGCGCAGCTCCATGTGCACGTCGCCATTCGTCGTCTTCGCGCTGAAGCGGCCGGAGCTGTCCGTCACTTCCACATTGCCGTTCACCGATTTCAGATCTCCGCCGGCGTTGACGCCGCTCACCCGCAAACTGCCGTTCACCGTCGTCACGCAGGCGAGCAGTGTCCGGTTGGGAACGCGAATGTGATATTCCACTGCGACTTCGTCGCTCTCGGTTGCGGGATACCGGGTGTGCACGGCCAACGTGTCCGGCGTGCTCTTCACTTCGATCTTCACCTCGTCCAAGGCGCGAGCGTCGGACTGCGAAGTTTTCACCGCGCGCACTTCGACCTCGTCGCGGTCCCAGCCCTCCACCTGCACCGATCCGTTTACGTTGTCCAGCTGGAAGTGCCCGCCGGAGGAAAGCTTGAAAGATTCCTTGAATTCCTCGTCGGTGTTCGCAAAGCTCTGCATACAGAAGCAGAGCACGCCGGCCAGCAGCACCAACGCTCGAACCCCATGGACTCGAAGGGATACACCCTGGGTCATCGTTCGCACTGTACGCCCCCTATCGTGCAACCTCAGACTTTAC
>CAZLWY010000080.1:0-12227 GCA_964563425.1 uncultured Acidobacteriaceae bacterium
CCCGCGCGCTGCGCCACCTCCACCAGGCGGTTCGAATTCGAACTGTTCGCCGAGCCCACCACCAGAATCAGTTCCACTTCCCGCGTCAACGCCTCCACCGCTTCCTGCCGGTTCTGGGTTGCGTAACAAATATCGTCCGACGCCGGCCCCACGATGGATGGAAATTTCTGTCGCAGTCGCGCCACGATTTCCTGCGTGTCGTAGAGCGAAAGCGTCGTCTGCGTCAAAAAAGCCAGCCGACTCGGATCGGGCACCTTTAAGTTGTCGACTTCTTCGACCGTACCGACCACGATCGTCTGCTCCGGGGCCTCGCCCGACGTGCCCACGATTTCCTGGTGATCGCGATGCCCGATCAGGATCAGCGTGCGGCCCTCGCGTGCGAATTTCAGCGCTTCCAAATGAACCTTCGTCACCAGCGGACAGGTCGCGTCGATCACTTTCAGGCTGCGTTCCTTCGCTTCCGTACGCACCCGCGGCGGCACTCCATGCGCGCTGAACACCAGCACTGCTCCCACCGGCACTTCCGCGATCGTCTCGACGAAAATCGCGCCGCGCCCCCGCAGCTGATCCACCACGTAGCGGTTGTGCACGATTTCGTGGTGTACGTACACCGGGCTGCCGTAGGCCTCCAGCGCCAGCTCCACGATATCCACCGCGCGCACCACGCCCGCGCAGAATCCGCGCGGCCGCACGCGCACCAAGGTCTTGGCTCCCGCCGTCGTCGCACCCTGAATGTGTGTAAGACTCAATGTCCTCTCCCGAATTCAGGGTAATCTTACCGTAACCTCAGCGCCGCCGCCACTTCGTTCAAACTATTGTGCTCATTCCAATGACCGGAGGCTCCGCTAAATTTCCCCAGGGCAAATCATCCCCAGCGCTTTCCACGAAGGGCATGCCGCTCGACTTGACGCGCGCGAAGGCCTTTCAGACCCCCCAGGGTCGTTTGCCTTCGGCAAATGAAGGGCGCCGCCACCCCTACCCCGGTCGCACACGACCGAAGCTTCTTGGCTATAGCGTTGGCGCCCCTCGCTGGCTTAAATGCCGACCCGTCGAAGATTCATCCATGGTATTCGCGTAGCCAAGGGCACGAGAGATCTTCGACCTCGCTCAGAATAACGACCCTGGGAAAACAACGTCGCAGAACTCGGGGGCGGCGGCGTGACGTTAATGCGGCGGACCGGTGACGGAACGCGGGGCCTTCGGATCCTGCGGGCCGCTGGGCCATTCGCGGGGGCCGTAGTGCGGAACGGGCCTGTCGAATTCGTAGGCACCGAGGTCGGGGGCCTTGCCGGTGAAGCCGTCGTTGATGGTGGGGAGCGGGACGCCGGCGTCGATCGCGGGATTCGGCGGCTGAAGTTGACCGACCGTCATCGGCGGCTCGGTCACGTGGGAGTATTTCATCGCTCCTCGCAAGCTGAAATCGAAATCTTCCGGGTCGTAGAGATGCTGCGGACCGTTTTTATCGGGCATCGTCACGTTGACGAAAATTTCGTAGCCGACGAGAACACTGTGCTGATCCTGCTTCGTGGCGTCCTGATATTCCTTCAGGGTTTTGAAGGTGCGCGTGACGAGTTTGCTCGAATAATCCGCGGCGGTGTCGAAATCCGGAGAGGTCCATTCGAAGGACGTGGCCGCGCCGGGATTCGGGTAGAAGCCGTTGTAATCGGAATCGGAATAATTCGTGAATGTGCGCAGGTTGAGGATGGGATCGGCCCATCCGTCGCCGAGGAACAGATTGTTGCGGAAATGAATGTTGGAGGCGGGGCCCATCAGGCGGCCCTGGCCGAAAAACGTATTCTGGTAGATCAGGACGCCGGCGGGTGTGTCGATCAGCTTCAGTGGGCCGCCGGTCGTGTTGTCGTACATGACGTTCTGATAGAAATAGAGCGGGCCGCCGAAGGTGGGCTGGGCGGAGAGCGCGCCGCCGGCTTCGTTGAAGCAGCGATTGCGGAAGACGCGGATGTTGTGCGCGCCGCCGTCGGCTTCGATGCAGTTGTCGGCCATGTTGTAAATGTCGTTGTTGTAGAAATCGATGGAGACCGGGACGCGGTCGCGGATTTCCTCGTGAGGGCCGTCGTTGACGCCGTCGGGATCCCCGTAGGTGGCGATGTCGATGCCGTCGTGCCAATTGGCGACGTAGTTGTAGGCGACTACGTGGCCCTGGCCGTAGATTTTGATCGCGTATTCGGACGTGATCAGCGCGGGATAGCCGGGAAATTTCGCCCAGACCTGCGGCGTCCACCAGCTCTGCAATTTCAGCGGATCGTGGCGGCCGATGAAGACGTTGTCGGCGATGTAGAAATTTTTCGAGCCGGACCAGTCAGCCTCCACGGCGCGGCCGACATTCTCGATGCGCGAATGTTTCAGCGTGAAGCCGCTGGAGCCGGCGATGTTCTTAATGCCGAGCAGGAACGCGACATTCGTATTCCTGACGGTAATCCCTTCGAAGTAATTGTAGTTCCCTCCCATGAGGTTGAAGAGATTCTGGCAGCCGTCGCCATCGAAAACCACCTCGCCGTCCCCGGCGGACTTGATGACGATCGGTTTTTCAGGCGTGCCGCTGGCGGTGAGGTAATACGTGCCGTCGAACGGAGTGCCGTACGCGGCGATGGTGCGATCAAAGCCGCTATAGACGAAGCGGTGATCCTGATACACGCCCGCGTGGACGAGAATAACGTCTCCTGCCTGGACGCGCGGCGGAAATGCGTTGGAGTGATCGGATTGATCGGAGCCGAGGTAATACGCGGCCATGATGCCGGTGAACGACGGCTCCTGCTTCCCTCCTTTATAGCCGAAGGGATAGACGTGGTAGACGTGGCCGCCTTCGGCGGGCATCGGCTCCTTGCGCGTGCGGACGGTGACCGTGCGATGCGCGGTGCCTCGGACGCCGTCGGGGTCAGTGAGCACGAAGCGGCATTCGTATGCGGTGTCGGGTTCGAGGTCGAGGATGCTGCCTGCGAACATGTTCGGCGCAACGTAGGTGAAATAGTGCGCTCCGCCTTCGCGGGGAAGGCCGCCGGGGACTTGCTCGTGCTGGAGGCGCAGGAGCGGGAGCGCGGGGCGCCACGTTTGGTCGCCTTTTTTGCGGAAGGTGACGTCGACGCGGGCGTTGCGGTTGTCGTCTCCTGCGATGCGCCATTCGAAGCCGAGCGAGACGAGCGTGGGCGGGTCAATCTGGAATTCGCCGGCGGTAACGGAGTTTTGCGGCGGCGATGGAGGTTTCGATTGCGCGCCTGCGAGCGCGGCAAAGAGTGCTGCCGCGGGAAAGAAAAGTGCGAGAGCTGCGAAATGGCGAATCATTTTTTGTTCTCACTTGGCCGCGAATGCGAGCAGCACGTTTCCGGGCATGGCGCCGAAACCAGGATAGCCCGAGACGACGAAGACCATTCCTCCGGCGACGATAGGCCCGCCGACGTCGAGCGAGCCGCCGTGCGCGGGGACTTTGTCTACGGTGTCGAAATCGCGGGCGGTGTCGAAATCCCAGATGATTTTTCCGTCCGAATCGGCGTAGGCGCGCAGATGGCCGTCGATCGAGCCGGAGAAAACCGCGCCGGGGATTGCGGTGACGGCTTGCGACTGCGCAGGGCTGCACGGGCGGCGATCGCCACAGCCGGGAGGCGGAGTTTTCCACAGCAGCTTGCCGTCAGAGAGGCGATAGGCGGAGATGCCGCCGCCTTTCGTGGGATCGGGAGCGCGGCCCTGGAAGGCGAGATCGGACACGGCGACGTAGACGTTCTTGCCGTCGGTGGCGGGGCCCCATTGCACGCCGCCTAGCAAGCCACCGGCGCCGGCACGGGCGTGCCAGAGAAGTTTCCCATTGGCGTCGGGATTTACGGCATAAATCAGGCCGGATTTTTGGCCGAGGATCAGCGCGCGATCGAGACGATCGTCGGCGTTCGAGAGATCGACGAGGATCGGAGAGGCCCCGAGATCGAATTCGGGATTGGTGGGCGGCGAGCAGCCTTCGCGCGGCGGATCGCCGCAGTCAATTTTGTAGACGTCGTCCTTGTCAAATTGCACGGACCAGGCGATTTTGCCGGTGTCGAGATCGATTGCGACGACGGCATCGCTGGTTTTGGTGGGCGGATCGGAGTAGTTGTCGCCGGTGCCGACGTAGATGCGGCGCTTGGCAACGTCCAGCAGGGGCGCGGACCAGATGGCCATGCCGGAGGGCGCGAGGATATTGTGGCCGTCCTTGGTTTTGCCGACTACGGTGGGCGCGTCCGGGGCCATGTAGCTTTGCCAGATTTTTTTTCCGGTGGCAGTGTCGAGGGCCACGACGCTGCCGCGGAAGGTGCAACATTCGTATTCGGCGTTGCGGCGGGCGCCTTCTTCACCGGACGAAATGGGGACGTAGAGGCGGTCTTTGTAGTTGACGGGCGTGCCGGTGATGGTGGCGTTGGGGTGATCGTCGGCGCGCACGGCCCAGAGAAGTCTGCCGGAGTCGAAGTCGATCGCGTAGACATTGCCGCCGGCGTCTCCGAAGAAAACCGCCCTGGCGTCGCCGGTTCCCCCGATGGTGATTCCCGAGCGTACAGGCTTGCTCGCAGTGGTGGCCCAGAATGTGCAGCCACTTGTGGCGTCGAGTGCGTAGAGCGTGCCGTCATTGCCACCCACGAAGACGCGGCCGCGAAACAATGCTGGCTGCGAACGGACGATTTTCACGTTGGGAATGCCGAAGGCCCATTTCAATTTCAGCTGCGGGACTGTTGCGGCGGAAATCCCGGCCTGATCTGCGGGCTGATATCGCCAGTTGGAGGAATTCGCTCCCCAGCTTTCCCATGAAGGCGAATGCGGCGGGGCGGGCTTTAGATCGCTCGAGCAACGATTCGCGAGTTGGTTAGCGAGGACGGGTGTTGCGGTGGGCGCTGCGGCCGGCGCGGTTGGTGTCGCGTTTTGCGCCCGCGCGCATGGAGTGAAGGTCCCGCTAGCGGCGATGAGCGCTAAGGCCGGCAGTGCAATATTTTGCAGCCGCGAATTCATCGTTCCCCCCGAGACTCGGCGTGTACGTGCGCAGACGTGCGCGTCTAGGAGCGCGTTTCAACCGGCGAATACCCCGAAGCGGTGCAAGAGTAGCAGATATCGGCCGTTGGTTGACATGGTGCGGGGATTAGGTTAAGAAATTTGTGCTCGGGGGGAGATCCGCGCGAGACGATCTGCATCTCATGAGGCGCTGCAGGCGAATCTGAGCAGGTTCGTTCGGGAATCACATTGACACGTTGAAACTCTGACCGGGGAAGGAATTCGCCATCGTTACGAATCTGTTAGTGCCCAAAACGGGCGGGATGAACACGACGAAAGTGACCGTTGTTCGCTGGATCAAGAACGAGGGCGAGGCGTTCAAGCAGGGTGAGCCGATTGTCGAGCTCGAAACCGAAAAAGTGAGCTATGAGCTGGATGCGCCGGAAGACGGCGTGTTGCTGAAAATATTGGCGCGTGAGCCGGCCGAGGTCGATGTCGGCGGGACGCTGGCATACATCGGCAAACCAGGAGACAAAGTTCCCGCGTAGAGTGCCGCGCAAGACATTCAGGAGGAACGAGCGATGCCAGTTTCGACTTCGAGCCAGCTTTCCAGAGACCGATTGATCTGGATGTACACGCAAATGTGCCGGATTCGGGAGTTCGAGGAGCGCGTGAAGCGGACGTTCGTGGAGCATCCGGGCGTGATCCGCGGCCACGCGCATCTGGGCGACGGCGCGGAGGCGAGCATCGTCGGCTGCCTGGCGACGCGACAGGAAAATGACCTCGTGATGCCGAGCTATCGATGCCACGGCTACCCGCTGGTGCTCGGTACGCCGGCACGCGCGCTGATGTCGGAGATTTATCAGCGCAAAGACGGCGTGTGCAAGGGATTCGGCGGATCGATGCATTTGGCCGATCCGACGCATCATTTTCCGACGGCTTCGGGAATCATCGGGCAAGGAATTGCTCATGCGGCGGGCGCCGCGTATGCGGCGCAGGTGAAAAAGACCGGGCAGGTTGTGTATTCGTTTTTCGGCGATGGGTCTTCGAAGCAGGGCGCGTTTTTCGAGACTCTGAACATGGCGGCGGTGTGGAAGCTGCCGGTGGTTTTTGTGCTGGAGAACAACGGATATCAGGCGTACACGAAAGCCGAACTGGAAGACGCGAACGCGAAGGCGGGGGAGCCGCTGGCGATGAAGGCGAAGGCGTTTAGCATTCCGGGAGTTACCGTGGACGGCACCGATCCGCTGAAGGTGTACGACGTGATGACCGTGGCCGTCGAACGCGCGCGTGCGGGGGAAGGGCCTTCGCTGATCGAGTCGAAGTTCTATCGCATGAGCCCACATGGGAATGCCATCACCGTGCCGCCAGTGCCAACGCAGTTCCAGGAACACGAGGCCGTCGAGGTTTACGGCAATAAGGCCGAGTACGAGGCGGCGAAGAACAACGATCCGATCAAGAAATTCCGCGCGCATTTGATTTCGGGCGGATTTTTTGCCGATCCGGACGCCAAGAAGATCGAGGATACTGTGCGGGCCGAGATGGAAGACGTGGTGAAGTTTGCGCTGGCGAGCCCGTTGCCGTCCGGTTCAGATGCTCTGAATTACGTTTGGGCGTAGTCGTTCCGCAGTGCGGAGGTTCTTGACCTGCATGACCGGAAGCCCCGCAAGAGCGGGACACATGCAAAGGTGTCCGGTCACTCCGCTCAGAATGACGAATTTGGATTTTGAAGAGGAGACGAAAATATGCCGCGCGAAATGATGTTTGCTGAAGGGATCGCCGTGGCGATCACCGAGGAGATGCAGCGCGACGCGAACGTCGTGTTCTACGGACAGAACATGGCCATGACGGACCGCGACCCGTTCGTGCGCAAATTCGGCAAGGACCGCGTGCGGATCACGCCGATTTCAGAAACGGCGGAACTGGGCATTGCCGTGGGCGCGGCGATGATGGGGCTGCGGCCCGTGGTCGAGCTGTACATGGCCGAGTTCATGCTCGTGGCGTTCGATGAAGTGATCAACGAGGCGCCGCGGCTGCGGTATATGTCCGGAGGGCAAGTGAAAGTGCCAGCGGTTTTCAAGGCGGGCTTCGGATTTGCGGCCGGCTGGGCGGGGCAGCATTCGAATTGCATTTACGGCGCAATGATGGGAATTCCGGGCCTGAAAATTGCCGTGCCGTCGAATGCGGCGGATGCGTACGGACTGATGAAGTCCGCAATTCGCGACGATAATCCGGTTGTCTATCTGCATCACTACATGCTGATGCTCGATAAATGCCCGGTGCCGGAGGGAGATTATCTGGTGCCATTCGGCGTGGCGGACGTGAAGCGCGCGGGAACGGACGTGACGATCGTGGCGACGGCGTGGATGGTGAAAAAGGCGCTGGCCGCGGCTGAAATTCTGGCGAAGCAAGGGATCAGCGCCGAAGTGGTCGACCCGCGGACGCTCTCGCCGCTGGATACGAAGTCGATCGTGAAGTCGGTGGAGAAAACCGGACGGCTGGTGTGTGTGGACCAGGCGCCGCGCCATGCGTCTGCGGCAGCGATTATCGCGGCCGAAGTGGCTGAGCACGGATTCAAGTATTTGAAGGCGCCGATCAAACTCGTAACGGCGATGGATACCTCGGTGCCGTACAGCGAGCCAATGGAGAGTTTCGTGCTGCCGAATGAAGAGAAAATTGTAGCCGCCGCTGAATCGGTGATGCACGCGCGTGTGGCGGCCGACTAGCGCGATGAAGTGGTCGCGACCAGCAGCTCCTCCGATCTTCCGAGCCGGAGGCTGTCCGCCCTTCCCGCAAAGTAGCGCTCGGTTAACCTGGCTCCCGAGATGTGCTGGACTTCCTTGAAACCTGCCTCGCCGGCTCGTGCGAGCATTTCCGGCGGAGGAAAGAAACTGAGAAACGGTGTGCCGCTTGCACGGGCGCCTCTCTCCGCCGCCTCGCGTCCCGCACGCTCCTAGGGTTCCGCAATTCGAGCGGCAGGATGAACGTCATGGCCAGCGTGGAGCCTGGGGCGAACTCCGCGATCTGACTGAGCGTGGCAGCGATGGCGCTGCCGCCGCGGGGCGACATCCGGTCAGGCGGGAAATTGCGCGCGCGTGGTTTTGTAGGAGCTCGTAGCGATTTCCTTCAGAGGCTTCTTGCGCAGTTCCGCATTCAGGACTTCGATTCCCCATGGGCCGTTGTAGCCGGTCTTCAGTATTTCGGCGACGAAGCGTTTTGGCTCAAACTCCCCTTCCCCGCAAAGTAAACGGTGATTGATCGTGTCCTCGTGCAGGCTCCAGGCACATTCGTGCGTGCCGTCGTTGATTTCGATCGAAGTGATGGCGTGGAGCGGCATTCGCGCGATTTTTTCATAGGGAACTTTCAGCTTCGCGATGTGCCAGAGGTCGAGGCAAATGCCGCCGTTTTTCGCGCCGGCGCCGTCGACAAGCTGCATGGCTTTTTCGATGGAATCGATATCGCAAAAGGGCATCAATTCGAAACCGATGAGCGCGCCGTGTTTGGCTGCGTCTGCGCAGAGCTCGGCGAAGGACTCGATCATTTTCTGCATCGTCGCGCTCGTTTTTACGAACGAGCCGACCTTGATGTGGTGGGGGCGCAATACATCGGCGGCCTCGAAGAATTTTCTGCGCTCGGCGTCGGAGACTTTCCTTTCCTCGCCGTCTGCAAACCAGCCTTGCAGAAATTCAAGCTCGATGTGCTGGATGCCATTGTCGTTGAAAATCTGTTTCATGTCTTTCAGGCTGCGCGTCTTCAGCGTGTGAATGAGGTCGGCGTACCAGATACCCATGCCGGTGAAGCCCGCGCGGCCGGCCGCTTCGGCTCTCTGCCGTAAATCCCACGGGCAATACTCGTGATCCGTGTGCGGTTCAGCGCCGCCACCCGCGAGCGTCCAGTACGAGCCGAGCAAATCGAAATTCGTCGCCATTTTTCGCATTCCCCCGTTCGAAAAGCCGTGCGGCATCCTATGCCGCTCCCGCGTGTTCAGTCAAATACGCTCGTCGGCAGCGGACGCGCAGGGAAAACCGATCAGGTAGGTGATCGGAGCTTGCAGGACGGACTCGCGGAATACTCCTGTCTGCCACTCGTAATGTGTCGCGCCGAGTTCGTGGACCAAGTCGGAGAGTTCACTGGGCCGGTAGGTGCGAAGGCAGGAGACGATGCCGTCGAACAACAGCACGAACGGGATGAGCGGCACGAGATATGTGAAGAAGAGGCGCGACCAGCGGAACGGCCGGACGAACGGCGCGAAAAACAGCGGAGAGAGCGACCACAGAATCATCGACGCGACGGCTGGGGCGGTGCGGCGCGTGATTTCGAAGATGCCGATTCCCTGGTTGGCGTCCACCGTGTTCTGGATGACCGCTCGTGCGTCGGCGGGGGGGAAGTGATGGAACGCGGAAAACATGGTGCGGAAGCCGTCGAGCCCGCGCGGCACTTCGCGGGCGTCGACTGATTGCGCGTAAAAATTCATCGGGAATTCGGAGCGAGCCTGCGCCGTCTCGAACCCGGTGACGTTGGGGAATTTGTCCGTCATCAAGACATCGATACCCGCGACGCCGCTTTCCAGCCTGCGCCCCAGATCGAGCCACGGGCCGCCGCCGCCGGAGCAAAGATCAACGATCGAATGCCGCTTCGCCGCGCAGAGCGCGCGCTGGAAAAGCGGTGCGATCGATCCGTAGGCCGCCGTGTTGCTGAGCGCGAATTGGAGCGTGTCGGTGATGTCGTCGCGCAGAAATTTCGGAAACCAGGATTGCTCGTGGAGCTCGATGAATTGGATGCGGCGCATGAGGAGGAGCCGATATGGATGCTAGTTCCTACGCCGGTTGGCGTCAACGACCGGTACGAAGCGGAAGGCAACACGCAGGGGGGCGGAGGGCGCGGAGAAAAGACCGGCGAGCAGTGCTATCCTCTGCAATTCGTATGCAGGGAGAGAACATGCTGCTCGAGGGGCGGGTTGCGATTGTGACGGGCGCGGGGCGCGGGATCGGACGGGCGATTGCGCGAAAATTCGCGGCCGAGGGCGCGGCGGTGGTGGTGACGGCGCGCAGCGAGAATGAAATTTACGAGGCCATGAACGAAATCCGGTCCGCGGGCGGACAAGCGGCGGCCGTGCATGCGGATTTGGCCCGCGAGATCGAATGCAAGAAGATCGTGGATGGCGCACGCGCGGCGTTCGGCAAGGTCGATATTCTGGTGAACAACGCCGGGATCTACGGCCCCGTGACGCCGGTCGAGAAATTTCCGCTGCGCGATTGGGATCTGGTGATGAACGTGAACCTCCGCGCGCCGATGCTGCTCTGCCAGTTGGTGCTGCCGGAAATGTACGCGCGGAAATCGGGATCGATCCTGAATATTTCGACGGCCGGAGCGAAGATGGCGTTCGCGCTGAGCAGCGCGTATACCAGCTCCAAATCGGGGCTGATCGGACTGACGCACGTGTTGGCGGCGGAAGCGGCGCGGCAGGGCGTGCGCGTGAACGCAATCTGCCCCGGACCGGTGACGGAGACGAAAATGTCGAAGGATCTGACGCGCGAATTTTCGGATTATTTCAAATCCGGTGCCGACGAAACGCTGCAGCAGATGCTACAGAGCATTTTGCAGGGCAGGCCGCAGAGGACGGATGAAATCGCGTCCGCGGCCCTGTTCCTGGTATCCGATCAGGCCAGCGCGATTACCGGGCAGACTCTGAATGTGGATGGCGGAATGGCTTTTTACTGATTTCTTCCAGCGTGCCGTATCCGCGGCGCGCCGAGGTGGCCACGACGCGGGCTCCCGCTTCGGCCCAACTGCGCCCCTCGATGCCGATCGTGCCGACCGCGTAAAAGAGTGTGGCGAGCGCGAACACGAACAGGAACAAGATTCCAAACAGAAGCTCCGCGGCAATCAATTCGCGGACGAAATAGAGCTGCAACACGATAAAGATGGCCACTCCCCAGGCCGTGCGCTTGCGAAGCGGCTTGTTCTGCCAGAAATCGCTGGCGTATCTCTTCAGCTGGGCTAAGACGATTTTCATGACTTCGGGTTCCTTTCCCTGTCCCGATTTGATTAGATGCACGGACGATTCCAAAGTACCGGCGTGTAAGTGATTGACAATACGTAGCGTTGAGGGACACGAACAGGCGAAACGGAAAACCGTTTCCACTCAGTAGGGACGGGGAGATGGGTTTTTCGTCCCGTTTTGAAGCCGAGGGAGCGACAGAATATGTCACGCCGCGTGCAATTACCAAGATGCGGATTCGGTTTTATTTCGCGGCGGTAAGATAACGAAATTTCTCAGCGGCCTTCGAACGGATATTTTCCCTGCGCCATTACGGCTTGGGCCACGCGGCGGCGGAGCGTGATCGTGTCGATCGGCGCGTGTTTCGCGAGGCGGCGTAAGGCGGCGAGCTGTGTGACCAGCGAATCTCCTTCGGACGTGGCTGCGAGCGCAGTGCGGGCTTCTTTTTCGATGCGGTCCATGGCGTCGTAGGTGAAGGCGCGGGCAGCGTCCGCCATCGGCGAATTCGCGCCGAAGCCGGATTTTTGCGCGCGGCGCAAGCTGGATTCGGTGGCGTAAATGTCCATCACGATATTCGAGAGAGCGGCGACGATTTCCTGGTTTTCGGCCAGCTTGTCGCGGAATTTTTCAACCGCCGCGCCGGCGCCGAGCAGGAACATTTTCTTCGATTGGGCGAGCGACCGCTCTTGCTCGGCGAAATCGCCCGCGGGAGCGTCCTCGAACGACCCTCCGGCAAGCAATTCATCGCCTAGCTTTTTGGCGGCGGGAATCAGCGGTAGCGTGCCGGCCATGGCGCGTTTCAGCAGCATCTGGATGATCAGCATGCGATTGATTTCGTTGGTGCCCTCGAAGATGCGGTTGATGCGACTGTCTCGATAGGCGCGCGCCATCGGATAGTCTTCGTGGAAACCGTAGCCGCCGAAAATCTGCAGGCCTTCGTCGACGCAGTAATCGAGCGTCTCGCTTCCGGCGACCTTGCTGATCGAGCTTTCGATGGCGTATTCCTCGAGCACCTGCATCGATTGCTTCACTTTGTCGGCGCCGCCGGCGGCCATGGCGGACTCGAACATTCCGGCGGTGCGATAGATCATCGATTCGAGAGCGAAGGTGCGAATGCACATTTCGCCGAGCTTGGCCTGGATCAGGCCGAACTGGTCGATTGATTTTCCGAACGCGACGCGCTCCCGGGAATATTTCGCGGCGTGCTCGAGCGCTCTCTTCGAGCCGCCCATGCAGGAAACCCCCAGGGTATGGCGGCCGGCGT
>CAZLWY010000081.1:0-8637 GCA_964563425.1 uncultured Acidobacteriaceae bacterium
GATGAAGCCGCGGTGCAGGCGGCGCAGCTTCAGGTGGACTATTGCAAGATTTACGCACCGACCGACGGCCGGCTGGGCGCGATCCAGGTGTATCCCGGAAACATCGTGAAACAGAACGACGTGCCGGTTCTGATCGTGATCAACCAGATCTCGCCAATTTATGTGGACTTCGCCGTGCCGGAGCAATATTTCGGGCCGATCGAGAAATTCATGGCCAAGGGGTCGCTGCAGGTGCAGGCGACTCCTTACGGCGACACGATGCCGGAAGTGGGCGAGCTGACATTCGTGGACAACACGGTCGACAACACGACGGGAACGATCAAGCTGAAGGCGAAATTCGAAAACACGGATCACCGGTTGTGGCCCGGACAGTTTTCGACCGTGACCCTCCGGCTGGCCCAGGATGAGAATGCGACTGTCGTTCCATCGCAGGCCGTGCAGACGGGAACGAAGGGCGACTACATTTACGTGGTGAAATCGGATTCGACCGCCGAGCAGCGGCCCGTGAAAGTGGCGCGGACGATCGCAGGGGACGCGGTGATTGCGAGCGGCATCGAGCCGGGTGATACCGTGGTGACGGACGGCCAGCTGCGGCTCATTCCGGGAATGAAGGTCGAAGTCGTGAACGCGCCGTCAGGTTCGTAGGGATTTTTTCGTAGGCAAGTTTCGATGACCATCGCCGAACCATTTATCCGACGTCCCATCATGACCACGCTGGTCATGACGGCGATCCTGCTGTTCGGCCTGCTCGGCTACCGATCGCTCGCTGTCAGCGATCTGCCCAACGTCGATTTCCCCACGATTCAGGTTTCCGCCAATCTGCCGGGCGCGAATCCCGACACGATGGCCGCGGCGGTGGCCACGCCGATGGAAAAGCAGTTCTCCACCATCGCGGGCATCGATTCGATGACGTCGACGAGCACGCTCGGCACCACGAGCGTCACTCTGCAATTCGATCTGAGCCGGAACATCGACGGCGCCGCGCAGGACGTTCAGGCAGCCATCGCGCGCGTGCAGGGGCAATTGCCGCCCAGCATGCCAAGCCCACCCACATTTCAAAAAGTGAATCCGGCGGACCAGCCCGTCTATTTCATGGCGCTCAGCTCGCACACGCTGCCGCTCTATACCGTCGATCAATACGCGGAGACGCTGCTGGGGCAGCGGATCTCCATGGTGAAGGGCGTGGCGCAGGTGCAAGTGTTCGGCGCTCAAAAATACGCGGTGAGGATCGATCTCGATCCGCAGGCGCTGGCGGCGCGGCAGATCGGCATCGACGAAGTGAATGCGGCCGTGCAGACCGCGAACGTGAATCTACCGACGGGCACGCTCTACGGCACGCACCAAGCATTCGCGGTGCAAGCGAATGGCCAGCTGACGCGCGCGTCGCTCTACCGGCCGCTGATCGTGGCCTACCGCAATGGTTCGCCGGTGCGGCTCGATGAACTCGGCAACGTGCTTGATAGCGTGCAGAGCAGCAAGATTTCGAACTTCTATAACGACGAGCACGCCGTGATTCTCGCGATCCAGCGGCAGCCCGGAACGAACACCGTCGAAGTCGTCGAGGGCGTGCGCAAGATTCTGCCGCAGTTTCAGGCGATTTTGCCGCCTTCCGTGCAAATGACGGAGATTTACGACCGTTCCCAGTTGATTCAGGAATCCGTGGCGGACGTAAAGTTCACGCTGTTCCTGGCGGTCGCGCTGGTGGTGCTGGTGATTTTCCTGTTCCTCCGCAACCTTTCCGCGACCGTGATCCCGAGCATCGCGCTGCCGATGTCGATCGTGGGCACATTTGCGGCGATGTACCTGTTGAATTACACGATCGACAACCTCTCGCTGATGGCGCTAACGCTATCGGTAGGTTTCGTGGTCGATGATGCGATCGTGATGCTGGAAAACATTGTGCGCCATATGGAAATGGGCGAGACGGTGATGGAAGCGGCGCTGAAGGGATCGAAAGAGATCGGGTTCACGATCGTGTCGATGACGCTATCTCTCGCGGCCGTGTTCATCCCGGTGCTGTTCATGGGCGGAATCATCGGGCGGCTGCTGCACGAGTTTTCCGTGGTGATCATGATGGCCGTGCTGGTGTCAGGCTTCGTGTCTCTGACGCTGACGCCGATGCTTTGCAGCCGGTTCATCCAGCCGCCGCACGAGCAAAAACACAGCAAGACCTACATGGCGCTGGAGCGATTCTTCGAACGACTGCTGCGCCGATACGACGTCTCGCTGCAATGGGCGCTGCGGCACCGCGTGTTCGTTATGGTGACGTCGGTGGTCATTCTGGCGGTCACCTGCTGGCAATTCGTGACCATCCCCAAGGGATTCCTACCGGAAGTCGATGCGAGCAGCATGAATGGCTACACGCTGGCGGCGCAAGGCATTTCGTTCGACGAGATGAAGGTGAAGCAGCTGGAGATCAACAAGATCCTGATGGCCGATCCCAACCGCAAGGGATTCTTTTCGAGCCTTGGCACGGTGGGGGGCAGCAGCAATTCCGGCTTCATCTTCATGCACCTGCTGCCGCCGGAAGAACGCCCGAAGGTGCCCAGCCCCTGGCTGATCGCAATGCAGCGGAAATACCAGGACACACCGGTATTGAGCGGAGTGTTGCATGTGATCTCACCGCTTTTCATGCATCATCCGAACATCAACGAGGTGATCCAGGAGCTGCGCGGGAAATTTACCGTGATTCCCGGAATCTCCGTCTATTTGCGCAATCCGCCCCCGATTCAGATCGGCGGCCAGGTAACGAACAGCCCCTACCAGGTAACGCTGCAGAGTCCAGACACGGAGGAGCTGTACCGCCAGGCGACCGATTTCGAGCAGAAGATGGAAGGGCTTGCCGCGCTGCAGGACGTAACCAGCGATCTGCAAATCAAGAATCCGCAGGTGAACGTCAATATCGACCGGGACAAGGCCTCGGCGCTCGGTGTGACGGCCTCGCAGGTGGAAGACGCGCTTTACACGGCATATGGCGAGCGGCAGATTTCGACGATCTACGCGCCAAACGATGAATTCTGGGTGATTATGGAGCTCGAGGATCAGTATCAGAAAGATCCCACGGCCCTGTCGTTGCTCTACATACGTTCGAGCTCCGGAACGCTGGTGCCGCTGAACTCCGTCGCCTCGCTGACAACGAGCTTGGGTCCGCTGAGCGTGAATCACCTGGGCCAGCTTCCCGCCGTCACGGTTTCGTTCAATACCAAACCCGGCAAAACGATCGGTGAGGCGGTGGACGAAGTGAATGGCCTGGCGCGGTCGCTTCCGGCGTCGATTACCCTGCAATTCCAGGGAAACGCGCAGGCCTTCGAGTCGTCGCTAAGCGGCCTGGGAATTTTGCTGCTGATCGCGATTCTGGTGATTTACCTGGTGCTTGGAATCTTATACGAGAGCTTCATTCATCCGCTGACGATTCTTTCCGGGTTGCCGTCGGCCGCGTTCGGAGCGCTGCTGTCGTTGGAGGTTTGCGGCATGGGCCTCGACCTCTACGGATTCGTGGGCGTGATCATGCTGATCGGCATTGTGAAGAAGAACGCGATCATGATGGTGGATTTCGCGATCGCGCGGGAGCGCGAGGGACATACGACGGCAGCCGAGGCCGTGTATCAGGGATGCCTGGTGCGTTTCCGGCCAATCATGATGACCACGATGGCGGCGCTGATGGGCACGCTGCCGATCGCTCTGGGCAGCGGTTCCGGGGCTGATTCGCGGCGGCCGCTGGGGGTTGCGGTCTGCGGCGGTTTGATATTTTCGCAGCTTGTTACCCTGTATTTGACGCCCGTGTTTTACACCTACATGGATACGTTCCAGAGCTGGCTCGAGCGGCATTTTGGGCGGATTGCTGGGATCAGCAAGCCCCATTTGGCTGGCGGTCCCGCTTCGGCGGATTAAATCCCAGCTCACGCAGGTTGATCGGCCGCAACCAAAACTTTCCGCTGCTCCACGCTCTGCCTGCGATTTCATCGGCGGTTCCTGCTTCCGAAAAACGCCGGCAGGATGCCGGCGCTACGAACGCCGTTGCGTCAGGCGAATGGTTTCGCTTGTACTTTTGGACAGCGAAAAGTCCTGTCTCTGCGTACCATTGACCCTTCTGATCGGCCTGCCTAGCATGCACTTGGATCGCTGAACGCGTTCCGAACTCCGGGAGTCCCAATTTTCCGAAGTTTTCCCGAAAATCCGCAGGAGAGACCGAGGATGCCTCTAGCCCAAGACATTCCCCGAGACATACGCAACAGAAGCAAGCGTCGGGGTCCACGCATGAATTCGCGCGTGCCGATCACGATCGAATGGAGAAACGGAGGCGGCCCGTTGCGATTCGAAGCGGGATTCACCCGGGTGGTGAACAATTACGGCTGCCTGCTGGTGAGTCCGCGAGAAATCGGGATTCGCGAACGAGTGAAGGTGACGAATCTGAGCACGCGGCAGACGGCAAACGGCATCGTCGTCTGGAAAGGAACGGAACGCGCCGACGGCTGGGACCTGGGAGTGGAATTGCTCGCAGCCGATCTCAATTTCTGGGGGGTCGAACTTTGAAATTAACGTCGTTGAACGTCAATTCCAGGAAATCGCCCGCGGCCGCGGCACAACCGAAACCCATCATCAAGACATCCCCTACCGCAGTTCCGATTGCCGCGGCAAAGACGACCGGTGTGGCCGTCCTAACCGCAACACCCGTGAAAGCCGCGATCGCTAGCGCCGAGCGACGCCGCAACCAGCGCGTGCTGCTGCGCATCCGCGCCAACGTTCACGTGGCGCTGCAAGGAAAAGCCGCCACCCTGGACGCCGCGACTCTGAGCGTGACCGCGCAGGGAGCCGTGGTGGTGATGAAGCAAAGTCTGCCAGCCGAAACGCACCTGGTGCTGGAACACAGCGGCACGGGACAACGCGTAGATTGCAAGGTCGCGCGACCGCCGCGCGAAACCGCCGAAGGATTCCACATCCCGATTGAATTCAGCGCCCCAGCGCCGGGATTCTGGAAGATCAATTTTCCGCCATCGGACGCGCCTCCCGAAGACGTCTGACCGACGCCTGAACGGCGGCTGGGTTCGAGGCCCGCGAACATTCGAATTCATCAGAACCGTTGACCCGCCCGGCCGCCAGTGCCATCCCCTGACAACCCCTTCCGGAAACAGTCCGCGAAAACAGTCTGCGAAGTTCGCCAGGAGGATCTAGGGCGGGCGAAAGCGGCGTAGCTCGCCGCCGAAGCTCGGTGCGGCGCCGATGCGATTTCGAGTGGACAGGAACGCGAGAAATGCACAGTCGGACCTGGCCGCGAGCTGCGGCACGAGCGACAGGAAGGTGGGGGCGCAGGCAGCCACCTGGGAAGGCCAGGCGCTGAATATTTCCGAGCGCGGGGTCTATTTCACTTCAGATAGGGACCCCAGGCTCCCGCGGAAATTCGCCGGGCGGTAGCTGGAGCAAGGGACGCTGCAGGGCCGCGTGGTGCATGTGGATGCGCCACGGACGGGAGTGCGCGGATTTGCCGCGATGGTGGAGCGGTTCGAGCCGGTGATGGAACGGAGCGGGCCAAGCCAGGCGCAGTCCGGGGATTACTTGCCCGTATTGCGCGGCTGCACCGTGAATGCGGTCTTGGCCGTAGTCGTGTTGCCAAAATCGTCGGTCACTTGAACGGCGAGCGTGTGTTCGCCCGGAGGATAGCCGGGGAGCTGCATGAAGTAGCTTTCCTTCGGCGCGTCGGAGAGAACGTCGGTGGGAAAGATGAGCTGCCAATCGCCGGCATCGATGCTGTACTCGGCTCGGGCGATGGTGCTCGATGCGGCGTAGGCGTCAAACGACGCTTTCGTATTCAGCAGGCCCGAGCCTGCGCGCAGGTTTTCGATGCGCGGCGGAGTGTTGGCGACCATCCAGCGGTCGCTTTCGCGGGCGCCCCAGAGCGCCTGGTCCTCGGGGTTCGAGGGCGAATCGCTTGCGACGATCTTGAGGTAATAGGCGCCGTCCGGCATCGAGCTGGTGTCCCACGAATAGTAATGCTGCGTGAGTTTGTCCTTCAGCACGCGCCAGTCTTTTTCGGATTCGGCGCGGAAATAAATCGTAAAGATCAGATCATCGTCGTTATCGTCGTGGGCGCTCCATAGCACGCTCTGATAGCCCTTCTGCTGCGTGCCCAGCGGCGGGGGTTCGCTGTTCTTCGAGTTGACGCCGGAATCCTGGCTGGGGACCTGCATCGCGGCCGCCGAGCCAGGCGGGTGCGGATATCGGAGCTGCGCCGAAGGCGCGCCGCCGGCCGGCGGCATTGGGAATCCTGCCGCGCGAACACCCGGGTCTTCAATCACCACGTCGTCCACGACGGGCGCTACGTTCTTGGGCTGATAGGCGAGACTGACCCAGGAAATGCTCGGCGCCAGGCCCTGGTTCGTGTCGACAAACACGGCTTTCCACTGTAGGAACCGCGCGGGAGGGCAGGTGATGGCTTCGCCCGACGCGCTCTTGTATGGGCCGGACCACGCGCTCCAGTTGTCTTCGGGCGTCGAGGTGTTGCCGGAGCGGACGTAGAAGGCGACTTTGCCATCCGTTGCGCCGTGATCGCCCCACCAGGTCAGGTGGCCCCAGCGCGAGAATATCTTTGCATCGAACGGCTCGGATTCGAAGCTTCCGTTGGGCTCCGATCCCGGACCCAGCGTGAAAATTTTGCCGGGATTGGCGGTGGCGACGAAAACTTTTCCGGCGGGACCGGCGACGAGGCTGGTCACCTGTTCCGATGCGGTGGAGGCGAGACTGGAATAGACGTCGTCGCCTTCGAGCTCGACGAGCGTGCCATTGTCGCCGGTGCCGAGCAGGAGTTTGCCGGTGGGCGAAAGGCCCATCGAGAGCACAAGGTCGTCGCGCGAGGTCCAGAGAGTTCGCGGGAAACCGTCGGGCGCGATACGGACGACTTCGGCTCCGCCGCCCGTGGCGATGGACGGGAACGGGAACACGATGTTGGTTTGGGCGGGGGCTGGTTGGGCCTGCGCGACGATGGTCGTGCCGCCGCTGGTGACGCTCGTGACCGTGGTCGGCGGAGTTACGGACGCCGGCGGTACGCGCACCGGCGTTGCCGGAGCGCGATTTTTCTCTCCTATGGATGCGGCGTAGATATTTCCGTCGGGATCGGTGACGAGCGAAGTGACCTCCGCCTTATTCGTTTCGTAGACGACGAAGGAAGCGCCTGCCTCGGGCGCGGCTTTCGGCACCTTACGGGCGATTTCGACGCGGACGACGAGGCCGTCCGGTTCCGTGCCGATCAGGAGATTGCCTTTCGAATCGAAGGCGAGCGATCGCGCGTGGCGCTCGCGGCTTTGATAAAAGAGCTGCCCCTTGCCGTCCGGCGTGACGGCGAACACTTCTCCGGTATCTCCCGTCGCCACATAGAGCGCACCCTGGGCATCGACGGCGAGAGCCCAGATGTATTTCGTTTTCGGCTCGAAGAAAACGGTTTTCTTTCCGTCGGGAGTTACTTGATAGACCTTGCCGTCGGGCGATGTGCCCACGTAGAGATTATCGGCGGAATCGAAGGCAATCGCCTGTGCCGCGAGCTCGGCCGATTCGAAGACCGTGGTGGGTCTACCGGCGTCGTCGAATCGCAGGACTTTCGCATCAGAGCCGCCCGCCGCGTACAGTTGCCCCTTCGAATTCAGCCGCAGCGCCCAAACGTAGGCGAGATTGGGGTCGGCGAAGGAATCGAACTTCAGCGCGGGGCGCAGCTTGCCGTCGCTCCGAACCGCAACGCCCTTGGCGGTGCCTTTTTGAAATTCCGCGAAATCCGTTTGCCTCCAATAGCGGGTGTGTTCGGCGCGCGCGGCCAGGGGCAACAGCATTGCGACAGCCAGCAGGCACACGACGTACGTTCGCCGAATCATCTACGAAAGCTCCTTTGGGGACGGGAAATCACTTCACGGTTATCGTCAACATGCGCTGGCCCGCAATCACCTGATGCATTTCGACGGACCACTCGCCCGCTGTCGATTGCAGCAGCAGCCGCGCATTGCCGGAGTTCTGCCGCTGATCGAGAACGTTGATGGCCGAAATCGGCACGTTGGGCAGTTCCTTGTCCTCGACGAGCATCGTGGGAGTGGACTGGAGCAGAGTGGCGTAAACGCGGTCATTGTGTCGTTCGCGGTTGGTCAGCTGGATCAGCTCTTCCAGACCGGGCAGCTGTCCCTGCGAAGTGGCGGCGAGCGATTGCACGTTGCGGTTCAGAAAATCGGCGCCGCTGACGACCAGCTGCAGAGATCCGCGCGTGGCCTGCGCCGGAATCGTCACCGGAATTTCCTGGATGAACGGAGCGCCGCGATAGGGACGCAGCAGCACTTTCACCGACAGCGATTCGCCGGGTTGCACTTCGCTGTGGTCGATCCAGGCGTTGTCGATGGTGGCCCAGCGCTTTTCGGTGAGAGCCTTTACGTGCAGTTCGATGTGATCGATTTGCGGCGGTTCGTAGGGGTTCGAATAGATTCGCGCGAAATCGGACATCACTTCCGTGGCCACATAGAAGGCCGCCGGCGTGGTCTGGTCGGTGGGCGCGAAAAGATCCTCAAGCTCGACGGGTGTGTGTCCCTTGACCGCGATCGTGCCGTCCATTTGCAGCGTGGAGCCTTCCCCATAGGCAGGGCTGCCGACGATGCCGTTGAATGCGGCGGT
>CAZLWY010000082.1:0-21525 GCA_964563425.1 uncultured Acidobacteriaceae bacterium
TACCCCGATCCACAAGAGCCCGAGTCCAAGAAAATGGTGGTAGACCTACGCGCCATCGAGCGTCTGCCTCGCGTCGTAAAGCTCGCCGAACTGCGCGACGATCGCTTGCTCCGCAAGATCAAATTCCTGAAAAACACGCGCCTCACCATCTGTCCCCTGACCGACGAAGAATACGCCGAAATCCTCCGCGTGGCCGGCATCGTAGCCTCACCGGGAATTCCGCTGCCCTAAGCAGTCCTATCATTCTCCGTGCCCTCTGCGCGGCCTCCGTGTACATTGCGTTCGGCATTGGAAGTTCACTTCATCACGACGCGCATCCAATCACCCATGCCCGAATTGCCAGAAGTCGAAACGGTCGTCCGCGGCCTCCAGGCGGTCCTGCCAGGACGCCAGATCCTGAACGTCCGCCTCGGCAAGACCGATTTCATCGAGGATCCCGCCGCACTCGAACGCGACCTGCCCGGCAGCCGTGTCGGCAGCGTTCGACGCCACGGAAAATTCATCGTCTTGGAGCTGGAAAGCTCCCACGGCGCAGCGGCCGCCGGTTCCCTGCTGATCCACCTCGGCATGACCGGCCAGATTCTGATCGGCCCGCCAGAAGCTCCCATCGCGCCGCACACCCACGTCTTTCTGGCGCTCGACGACGGTCGCGAATTCCGCTACGTCGATATCCGGCGCTTCGGCAAGATGCGTATGCTCGCGGGCGACTCGCCCGAGGCGCGGCTCGAAAAGCTCGGACTCGATGCGCTGGAAGCGACCCAAGCTCAATTCATCGCGCTCGTGAAATCCCGCCGCGCCCGCATCAAAGCGCTGCTGCTTGATCAAACGGTCCTTCGCGGCATGGGAAACATCTACACCGACGAAAGCCTCTGGCGCGCGCGAATTCACCCCATGAAGATCGCCGCAAATCTGAAGCACTCCGAGCTGCGCCAGCTCTATCGCGCCGTGCGCCAGGTTTTGAACGAAGCGATCCGCATGCGCGGTTCGTCCATTTCCGATTACGTGGATTCCGATGGACGTCGTGGAGAATTTCAGCGGCGGCACCGCGTCTATCAGCGGCTGGGGAAAAAATGCTTCCGCGGAGACGGGACGATTCGCCGCGCCATTGTCGCCGGACGCAGCAGCTATTTCTGTCCCGCCTGCCAGCCCGCCCCTCGCAAGCGCGCCCGCTGAAAGTCATGGCACCCGTCAGCGCACCGGCGCCGGCATGTACAAACCGGTCGTCGCCGGCAGACCGGCTCGCTCAAACTGTATGGTCGTGTGCGTGATGTGAAATTCGCGACCGAGCACTTCGCGAATGCTCGCCAGTATTCGTTCGCTTTCCTCCATGTGCATGTCCGGAATGCGCACGTGGCACGACAGCGCCTGCAAGTCCGTTCCCAGCGTCCAGATGTGCACGTCGTGAACCTCCTGCACGCCCTCGACGCCCAACATCGCGGCAGCCACATCCTCCAGGCGAATCTCGCGCGGCAAGCCCTCCAACAGGATGTGCCCGCTCTCGCGCAGAATTCCCTGCCCCGACCACAACACCATCGCTCCAATCCCGATGCCGATCACCGGGTCCACCCACTGAGCACCCGCCTGGCGAATCACCAGCGCGCCGATGAATATCGCTACGTTCGAAAGCGCATCGCCCAGGTTATGAATCCAGACCGTGCGCATATTCAGATCGCGGCGCCCGCGAGAAACCCCCAGCGTGATGCCGCCGTTCACGGCAAGCGCGGCAAGTGAAACCCACATCATCACTCCGGTACCGACCGCAACCGGCTTTTGCAGCCGCAGAATCGATTCTCCCAGGACGACCAGCGACGCGAGCGTCAGCAGCATCGCGTTCACAAAAGCCGCCAGTATCCCCGCGCGATGATATCCGTAAGTTTTCTCGTGCGTGGGAGGGCGCTTGGCCCAGCGCGTGGCAAGCCAGGAAATCACCAGCGTGGGCACGTCGGTCAAATTGTGCACCGCGTCACTCAAGAGCGACATCGAATGCCCGGCGTAGGACGCCACGAGCTCCAGCGCCACCAGCGCAAGGGTCGCAACCACAGCCGCGCCCAGCACTCCCGCGGCTCCGTCAGCGAACGCGGCCCCGTGATCATTCCCATGGCCGTGTCCGTGACCGTGACTGAATCCGGTATGGGAATGGACGTGCATCGAGTGAATTCTACTCGCACTACGCCCCGATCGAACAGCGCCGGCCTGCACGTGTCACCTGGGTCGCAACGCGGCAATCCGCCGGACGTGCGTTTCTCGCCGCGTGCTCCGGAAACTCAATTGACTCACCATCATGCCGCCCCCTACCATGAAATTGAGGCCGGATTCCGTAAAAGCGGGGGAAACGGCAAATAATCGGGCTTCAAACGGCCCCTTCATGCCTCAAGACAGCACCAAATTGACCTTCTGGGGAGTGCGCGGCTCTACGCCGACGCTCGAGCGCGACACCTGGCGCTACGGCGGCAATACCGCCTGCCTCGAGGTCGATGTCGCGGGCGGCCCGCACTTTATTCTCGATTGCGGAACCGGACTACGGATGCTCGGCAATCACCTCCATGCGATGCACAATCGCTGGTCGCGCTGGCAGGGGGATGGCGGAATCGAAGCGCACGTTCTGGTCACGCACTATCACTGGGACCACATTCAGGGACTGCCGTTTTTTCATCCATTCTTCGAGGCCCAAAATCGTTTTCATCTCTACAGCTTTCAGTCCAAGCACCTGGGCCGCAACAGCTTGCGCCAGGTGCTCGAAGCGCAGTTCGCGAGCCCGTATTTCCCGATCGACGTGAACATGATGTCCGCCGAACGCTTTTTCCGCGAAATCGAAGGTGGCGACCACTGGGATGTGAAAGGAACTCACGTCTCGACGGCATGGTTGAACCATCCTCAGGGCTGCATCGGCTACCGCATGGATACGCCCGCCGGCTCGATCGTCTACGCCACCGACAATGAGCCCGGCGCGCCCGAATACGACAACAACCTGCGGCAACTGGCGCAAGGCGCCGATGTTCTGATCTACGACGCACAGTATTCTCCCGAGCAGCTCGCCTCGACACGCAAAGGCTGGGGACATTCCTGCTGGCTCGAGGGCGTGAAGATTGCCCGCGAAACGAAGGTGAGGAACCTGATCCTGTTCCACCATGATCCGGATTCTTCCAGCCGCATGGTCGATGGATTCCTCTCTGCGGCTCGTCAGGAATTTCCGTGCACTTGGGCCGCGATGGAGGGCATGAATGTCAGGCTGGGTGACCGCGGCGTGGAATTCAGCCTGCCCGAATCGCGCCTGGGCCAGCGCCGACGGCTGAAGTTCACAGCGACTGTTAGCGGAGTGGCGGACAACGGCGCGTCCTTTGAGGAAAAAGCCCTGGTGCGCGACATGAGCATTCAAGGCGCGTATCTTTTGTTGAGCAGCCGGCCGCGGCTGCAATCGGAGATGCGCGTGGTGATTGAACCTGTGGGAGACCAGAACCGGTCGACGGCGCTTTCGCTGCGCGCGACGGTGGTGCATTGTGCCCCCGGCCGTGACCAAAATCAGAACGGCGTGGGAGTGTTTTTTATCGAGGACGCGGAGTCGGAACCACCCCGCGACTGATTCCAGTTGCTAGCTCTTTTCGCCGACGGTTTCTTCGAGCGTCGAAATCTGCGCTTCGATGTCCGCAAGAGCGCGCGTGAGGAGCGCTTTATACCGTTCGTCCTGACTCGTCTGCAAATCCCGTTCCACGCGTGAGCGCGAAAGCATCAGCACTTCGCGCCGCCTTCTTGTGTCCATTTCCGACGGCGTCAATCTGGCGCCGCCCTTGCTGAGGGTCTTGCCCTGCGAATCCTGCACCTGACTTTCGACCGATTTGCTTTCCCAGCCTTTTGCCATGCCGAAATTCTACGTTGGGCGCCTCCGTCTGCGGCGAGATTTTTTCGACAATGTTTCGAACAGGGGAAGCCCCTTCGCGTGCGCCCGTTGCAATCCGAGGTTCGAGCCGCCACAATTCCGGTGTGCCCCCATTGCGCAGCAGGCGGACTCAGGTCCTCGAAAAACCGGGTACTTCGGTCCGCATCCTGCAGATAGCCCTGGCCCTCGCGATTGTCTTCGCAGCGCCAGCCGCTACTCGCGCGCAGGATTCCTCCGCAAATCCAACGTTTTATCGCGATATCCAGGCGATTCTTGGGCCGCACTGCCAGAGCTGCCATCGAGCCGGTGAAATCGGCCCGATGCCGCTGGTAACCTATGACCAGGTTCGGCCGCTGGCGCGAGCGATGGCCGATTCCGTCGGCACCCGGCGCATGCCACCCTGGTTTGCCGACCCGAACGTGGGCCATTTTCAGAACGACCCGTCGCTATCACCCGCTGAAATCGATGCGATAGCGTCGTGGGCCGCGGCCGGCGCGCCAGAGGGAAATCGTCACGACGCGCCCGCCCCGCGAAAATGGGTGAGCGGATGGAACATCCCCACGCCGGACGCGGTCGTGGAGATGCCGAAGCCCGTGCCGATCCCAGCCGAAGGCGACGTCGATTACACCTACGAAATCGTCCCCACCGGTTTCACCGACGGCAAATGGGTTCGCATGTCGGAAATTCGGCCAAGTAGCCGCGAAAATGTGCATCACGCTGTCGTGTATGTCCGCCCACCGGACTCGGACTGGCTGCGCCACGCCCCCCTCGGAATTCCGTTCACGGCGTCGGATATGACCGATGAACAAGACCGCCACGACACGCACACGACGAAGGCGGACATCCTGCTTGTTTATGCGCCGGGGAGTTCGCCGGACAGCTGGCCAGCCGGCATGGCGAAATTCATCCCCGCCGGATCCGACCTTGTTTTTCAAATGCATTACACCACACACGGACGCGGGACCGCGGATCAGACCAAAATCGGTCTGGTGTTTGCGAAGCAACCGCCGGCGCAGCGGGTGCTGACGCTGCAATTGACCAACAGCGACTTCGTGATTCCGCCGGGCGTGGACGATTATCGGGTGGAGGTGCGCGGCACGATGCCGAACGACGCCGTGCTGCTCAGCTTTTTTCCGCACATGCACCTGCGCGGCAAGCGATTCGAATACAACATCCTTCATCCAGACGGCAGAGCGGAGACGCTGCTGCGCGTACATTACAATTTTTACTGGCAGCTCAGTTACCGACTCGCCGTGCCGCGTCCGATCGCTGCGGGAACCACTCTGCAAGCTGTGGCGTGGTTCGACAATTCCAAGAACAATCCTCATAATCCCGATCCGACGTCCGCCGTGTACTGGGGCGATCAAACCTACGACGAAATGATGGTCGGATTCTTCGACGTGGCGGTTCCGGCAAACATCGACAAGAACCAATTCTTCATCCGGCAGCCGGCGATGCACGACCACTCCCATTAACGGAGAGAAATATATGCCGCGAAGCGTGGCTTTTTTTGCCGCAATCGGTTCGTTGCTTCTTCTTGGCGCCGGGCCGCCGGCGGAGCCGGCGGATGTGAACCTGAACGCAGTGCTCTGGATGCAGACGTCGGTCGAGTATCGCGCCAGCGCTCTTGAAACCTATCGCTCGGGGGAATCGGCGCTTGAGCGAGCGCTGAAAGATCCGCACTGGACGGCAGGGCTCGAACAGACCGGTGACTTTTCGAAACTGCCTCCCGCCGTGATTTTGGATCTCGACGAAACGGTGCTCGATAACTCGCCCTTCGAGGCGCGGCTGGCAGCCTCCGGTCAGGATTATTCGGATAAAGCGTGGGACGAATGGGTGAACGAGCGCGCCGCAGGTCTGGTGCCGGGTGCGAAGGACTTTCTGGAATTCGCCACGGCGAAGCATGTGACGCCGATCTACATTACGAACCGCGTGTGCGATCCGACGAAAGCCGACGATCCCACGGCGCAGGTGCTCCGCAACTTAGGCCTGCCGCTCGATCCCGCACCCGAGCACCTGTTTTGCGACGACGGCAACAAGGGCGACAAAACCGAAAGGCGGACGAAATGCGCCGCAAATTTCCGTATTCTGCTGATGTTTGGTGACCAGCTTGGGGACTTCGTCCGGACGCCAGCCAATCCCAAGGACCTCAGGGCCCGTGACTCACTTTTTGCGGCGCACGAGACGATGTGGGGTGAGCGCTGGTTTCAATTGCCAAATCCGACCTACGGCTCGTGGGAGACCGCCGTCGGATTCACGGTGCCAGAGAAACTGCAGCACTTGCGACAGTGAACGATGTTCGCAGGTCGCGTTGAAGTTCATCGGGGCGATCGGCTTGCTCGCCGCGCGGAAACCGCAATGGGAAGGCTGGGCCGGACACCATAATTGCCGCCAAGCGAGTTCATCCATGTGCTTCTAACGGAGGCAGCCGCGACCGTTTCCGACGACCCATGACACACAACGCCAAATCTGTACCGGGTTTCCTCTCTCGGCATCCCGGCCAAAGCTGTATCTCAAACTGATGCCGCTGAATCCGAGCGAATTCGCTACTCCCGCTTGATCATTGGTCAAAGGACGTAGGTAGTAAGAACCGCTCCCAGAATTCGGCCAACCGAGCTCCAGGCCGCGAGGGTGAATCGTGCTCTCAAAGAGGACGAGCTTTAGTCCCCTCCATAGGTGGGCTACCGGAAGGCTCGACTCTGTCAGGAAACGTGTATGAAACGACTCGATCGCCAGCCGATTCTCCAGGCCGGGATCAGGCTCATAGACGGTGACCAAAAGAAATGCGGGACGTGGCAATCGTCTTGCGAAAGTTTGAATCGGCAGCGCGATCGGCGATAACCAGACTCGCGGTGCGGGGAGTAAAATTACGGTCAGGCCAGAAGGCGTCTGCTCCGGGGCCCATTGCGTCGCGGGTATTTGCGCTTCCGTGCGGAAACAGGCAATCAGTAGAAGTCCAGCCGCTGCCAGGAAAACGACGCATTTCCGCATACATCCTTGCCTTTTATTTCAGAGCAGGGTTCAAGCCAATGCAACCAGCCAAAAAGGGGGGCGAAGCTCCGAGGCGGCTGTCTGACGACCCGACCGAGCTTCATGCTGGACCTTTCGAGGGTCGATGTCTGTCTCGTTAAACACATCCTTGCATCCTTCACGCTGGCGATGCGATAAGCCGATATCTAAGATGGACAGATCAAGTGCGACGATTTACACATCAAACTAACTCGTTCGAAATAGCGACGAATAGGAGCCGAGCTATGGAAAAGCAATTGGCATCGCAAGCGAATCCATCCGGGCGCAATATCGAAGCAATCGCTAAACTCGAACATGACGCGCTTGGCCGGCGAACGGCTACGGAGCGAGTCAGTGACGTGATTACAAAGCTCGTTGGCAACGTGGGATTTCTAGCCATTCAAGTAGTTCTAATTGCGGGATGGACGCTGCTAAACCTCAAAGTAATTCCAGGAATCAAACCGTTTGATCCGTTCCCTTTTGGCGTGCTGGCGCTGGTCGTCTCTTCGGAAGGTGTCTTTTTGACGATCTTCGTGCTGATCAGTCAAGGCCGGATGTCTCGTCAGTCTGAGCAGAGGTCGCATCTGGATCTGCAGGTGGGAATGCTTGCCGAGCAGGAGTTGACGACGATCCTTCAAATGCTTCAGAAACTTTGCCAGCATGCGGGCGTAAACGTGGAGTCCTCCAAGCAAGAGATTCAGTCGTTTAGCAAGACGACAGACGTCCACAAGCTAGCCAGTGAACTCGCAGATAAACTTCCCGGGAAATAGAATGCCGCCCGCGCGGGCGCACTCATCCGACCGAGAATTCTCGCCGCACAGCGAACCCTGGAGCCTATGGTCAGACCCCCGGCTAAGTCCCGCGCGGCAATGGACTACATCGAATACCTGATCGTCAAGTCCCTGCCTTTGGTGTCTTTACTGTATCGGGCTGCCCGCCCATCGCGGAGGGCGAGATGGCCAAGACGATCCTTGTGGCGGACGATAGCCCGAAAATCCGCACACTGTTACGCCGCCTATTTGAGCCCGAGCAAGACTACGAAATTTGTGCGGAAGCGGCGAATGGTCAGGAAGCGATTGTTCTGGCCTTACAGCACCGGCCTGACCTCATCATTCTCGATCTATCCATGCCTGTCATGGATGGAGTAACTGCCGCGCGGGAATTGAGAACCTCTCTACCTAACGTTCCGATTATCCTGTTTACGCAACATGCGAATCTCGGCAAACACCTCGTCGGGACTAACCTGCTGGTTGACCGTGTCGTGTCAAAAAGTGAGATGGGAGAACTCGTGGGGCACGTACGGTCGCTCATTCCGGTCTGAATCGGCTCAGAATCGTCGCGCCAAAACTGCAAACCCGCGATGGGCTGTCAGGCGCCCGGCGTGCGCGGGCAGGAGGGGGCCATGATGTCCCCATGGACGTCCCATTGGATGTATGATTGACACCCGTTTCGCCGCTGACCGAATCAGAGTGACATGCGCAAAGTGTTCAAGAACACTCAATCGCCGGATAAGCCCGCAACAGAACTGGAACGGAGGGTCGGCGAGCGTTTCGGCGTCCTTCCAAATTTCTTCCGACTTGCGCCCGAAACTCCCGAGATCACGGAGAAGCTCTGGGGATTTGCGCAAGTCGCCTACCTGGACAACCCACTCCCGTCTGTCTTTAAGGAGCGACTCTTCGTCTATCTTTCACGTTTTTGCGCTGCCCGCTATTGCATCGCTCGTCACGTGGGTTTCCTCGTTGGACGTGGTCGTCCAGCCGGTGACGAAGGTGCTCGCACTCAAAGTGTCGAGGATATCGTTGATTTGCTGCGACGTGTGTTTCCACGTGGTCCGGAGGTGCAGCTGCGCCTTTCTCTTTGCGCGGCGTGCCCCGCACCTCTTGCGGAACTACCCACCGCCGACTCGCAGATTGAAGATGCAATATTCGCGCTCGCGGGCCATGTCTTCCTGCAAACCGCGGATGGGTCTGTTTGCATCGACGCGCTGGAGCGATTGCTGGGTGCGGCGCGATTTCAGTACCTGCTGCTTTTCTTGACATTCGTTCGGGCAGCCCACTACTGGACGAAAGTCCACCCTGAAATTCAGTTTGAGGACGACATCAAGCAGCTTCTCGCCACCCACGAAGCACTGGCTGATTGCATTCTGAATGATCCTGAAAGCACGAACGATCACATCAGCCAATCCCTTTTGGAAGAACTTCCAGCGCTACGCCAAAAAGCCGATAAGGCCATGGGCTTAATTGCTGCAATCGTGGAGTCCTCCGATGACGCCATCATCAGCAAGACCTTGCAGGGCGTGGTCACGAGCTGGAACGCCGCGGCGGAGCGGATCTTTGGATACACGGCCGAGGAGGCCGTTGGGCGGCACATTTCGCTCATTATCCCTGCCGATCGGATGGCCGAGGAACAAACGATCCTTGCCAGGCTCAGCCGAGGCGAGCGGATCGACCACTTCGATACCATTCGTGTGCGAAAGGACGGCACGAAGCTCGATATATCGCTGACGATTTCTCCGCTCCGAGACTCCACAAACAAGATCATCGGTGCTTCGAAAATAGCACGTGATGTCACTCATCGTAAGCAGGCGGAGAAGGCATTGCGCGAGAGCGAAGACCGATTTCGCGCACTCGCCGACGCGTTGGACAACCAAGTGCAGTTCCGTACGCAAGAGTTACAGCGGCGAAACGCCGAGATTCTTGGCCAGTCGGAGCTGTTACGGGACCTCTCCGGTCGAATGATGATCACTCAGGACCAGGAGCGTCGGCGCATTGCGCGTGAATTGCACGACAGCGCGGGCCAGAGCTTGGCAGCGCTCGGCATGAACCTTGCGCGGATCGAGGAGGATTTGAAGCACGATCCGGCCCATCTCGCCAAAGCCGTCAGCGACGCCCAAGAACGACTTCGGATACTGAGTCAGGAGATACGCACGACGTCATATCTTTTGCATCCGCCGCTGCTCGACGAGGTCGGACTTTCATCAGCGCTTCACTGGTACACAGAAGGGCTCAGGGAGCGCAGCGGACTCGATATTAAGCTGAGCGTCGCCGACAACCTGCAACGGTTGGAACCGGAAATGGAGCTCGCCATATTTCGTCTCGTGCAGGAATGTCTGACAAACATTCATCGTCATTCTGGAAGTAAGACCGCGCAAATCCGTCTGGCACGCGAGGCCGACAAGATTTATGTGGAGGTTCAGGACCAAGGCCGGGGAATGTCGCAGGAACGGATTGCCGACGTTCGGTTCAAAGGGGCCGGCGTGGGCATCCGGGGGATGCGCGAGCGTGTACGCCAGCTCGGTGGCGAACTGGTCATCGAATCTGACCCTGGCGGCACGAGAATTACCGCCACCTTTCTACACGCGACGCACGCAACCTCAGCATAGTTCACCCGCCATTGCTAGTTCCGGACACACAGATGTTGGTCGGTGAGGTATCGCGGTTGTCCGGCCGTGCCGGGTCTTCTGACAAACTAGGGAGAGACTCCGCACGCCGAACAAGTCAGCGGACGCCCCAGACGAACGCGTGTCAACTCCCGATGACCCGAAAAGTTCGTTCAACGGAGCTGGTGGGCACTGGGAAACCAAGTACGGATCAAGCGCACGTTGACGGTCAATCCGTAGAAGCGCCGATTGCAATCCATACAGCGGAATGGCCGCGCGGGTAGAAACGTCAGCAGGAGCGTTTCAAGAAGTCCCTGTCGATGCGATGGCAGAGTGGCCGCACTTCGGCATTGGGGGCAATGGCGCGGCCGATCGCCCAACCTGACCCAGACTCGTTGTCCATGGTCGCTGTGAACCGACACAGCGAGTGGTTGGCGAACGGTGGATCGCCCTACGGGTACGCGCGTGTTTGCAGACCGGTTTATGAGTTCGTGCCTGCTTCGGTTCGCATCCATGTGGAACTCCGTCTTGCACAGGACCTAAGGTCTAAGAGATGGCGAGGAGAAGACGATATCCGACCCCGGCCCTGAGGCCGGAGCTCTCGTCCTGCGCGCCATCTTCGCCCGCATCATAGTCGTTGCGAGCTCTGGAAGTCTGTTCCGAACGGAACACTTTATAACTCGTGAATCAGACGTCTTGGCGTTTTCGTCCTCTGATTCTTCTTCGCAACTCGCACTGGTAATATAAGATCATCGGGTTACACGCGTGGGGCCCGTAGCTCAGCTGGTTAGAGCAGCGGACTCATAATCCGTTGGTCCTAGGTTCGAATCCTAGCGGGCCCACAAACCTTCCTTGGCCCTGCCATCGGCCGATTGGACTCCCGCGATCGTGGCCGAGGTTTCTGCGATTCGGGTCCCCCCGGAGGCCCTTAGGATTTTCGACAAAATCAGGATGTGAGCTGTTTAGTACAGTTTTCCATTCAGCCGGCGGGCACAATCAGATCCTCGCTCTTCCCTATGCCTGAGTTGCGGTTCAACGGTTCGCGAAAAAACCGGAGCGGCAAGAATCGGCTCAACTGGCTGATCGCTTCTTTCATGATGCTGTTTCACGTCGGGGCAGTCGCGGCGTTTTTCTTTTTCACCTGGAAGGCCCTCTTCGTGGCGGTTTTTCTGTACTGGATTTCGGCGAGCCTCGGACTCGGCATGTGCTATCACCGGCTGCTTACCCATCGCTCCTACCAGACTCCCAAGTGGCTTGAGTACGCTCTCACCGTCTGCGCCGTGACTGCCGTCGAAGGGGGGCCCCTACTTTGGGTCGCCACCCATCGCATCCATCATCAGTTCGCGGACAAAGAAGGCGACCCGCACTCACCGCGCGATGGCAAGTGGTGGGCGCACGTCGGGTGGATCCTCGTGGGCAACGCCTTGCGCCAGGATGCCGCGACGCTCGACCGCTACGTGCCCGATCTGGCGGAGGACAGGTTCCACGTCTGGATCACGGAGTACCATTTCGTGCCGACAATCATCCTGGGAATCGCGCTGTTCGCAATCGGCGGATGGCCATTCCTTCTGTGGGGCGTCTTTCTGCGCACGGTCGTGGGGCTGCACGCCACGTGGCTGGTCAACTCGGTTTCGCATATCTGGGGTTCGCGCCGTTTTGAGACGCGCGACACATCGACGAATTCGTGGTGGGTGGCGCTGCTGACCTTCGGGGACGGCTGGCACAATAACCATCACGCCAATCCCGTGTCGGCCCGACACGGTTTGCGGTGGTATGAAATCGACTTCAACTGGTATGGGATCTGGTTTCTGCAGCGCCTCGGCCTCGCCTCCAACGTCCATCAAACGAAGCTCGCCGCCGCCGCACGGCCGGGCAAGGCTCTGATCGCCGACCGAGGGACCGATTAGAATCCCACCGCTGCTTGCGCCCGTCAGCGATTCGCCAAGGTCGCTATCGTTCCCATTCCCAGCAATCGCTGGTCGCCCGTCATCAAAGTCAGGCCAAGGACCTTGGCAGTGGCCGCAAGAAAACGAGAGCAACAGAACTTAGTGGCTCAGGCTCCAGATGTAGGCTGCGACCGCGTTCACCTGGTCGGGAGTTAGCTGTGCGCCGCCGGTCGGAGGCATGGGGCTGCGGAATTTTTTCGGCTGCGGAACACCGTCGCTGATCGTCTTCGCGATTCCGGCGTAACTGCCGTCGCTCCACATCCAGCTTTTGTTGGTCAGGTCAGGACCGAGTACGGTTCCCTTCGCATTGGCGCCATGGCAGCCGGTGCAAGTGGCACCGCCGACCTGTCCGTGATAAATGCGATCGCCGAGCGCGACCATATCGTGCGTGGCGCCCTCGGGCACCGAACCGCTGCTGTTCGCCGCGGTCTTGCCCGCATCGGGATTCGTTCCCTCCGGCGGATTCGCGGGAGCCGCCACGATTTCACCTGCCGGACTCGCGGCGCTTGGGCACGGCGTAATCTTGCCGCCGCTGTTCGCCGATCCGCCGACGTAAACGATCTTGTAAATCCTCCCCGCCATATCGTCGGAGACATAGAGTGCACCATCGGGACCGACGGCGACGCCGCTCGGCCGATGCGAGGCTTTGTCTGGCGATTTATCGGCACCGGCGAAACCGTCCGCGAATACCTCGCATGGCCCCGCTGCGTGTTCGCCCGCGAGCGGCTGGTAGACGACGTTGTATCCGCCCTGCGGATACGGCGCGCGATCCCACGAGCCGTGAAACGCGATGAATACGCCGCTGCGGTAGTGCTCGGGAATTTGCGTCTTGCGGTAGTAGGCCATTCCGTTCGGCGCCCAGTGCGCCGGGAACGCGACGACGGGCGCAATCTTTTCCGCGCACACGCCAATCTTCTTGCCGCCGTCACCGCCGTACTCCGGCGCCAGAACCAGCTTTTTCTGGAACGCGTCGTAGTAGCACTCCGGCCAGCCGTAATCGCCGCCCTTCTTCAACAGCATCACCTGCTCGGCGGGCAGCGTGGCCTCCTCGTCGGGTTTGTAAAGTTCCGGCCAATTCGCGTGGAGCTGATCGCGGCCATGCTGCGTCACGAACAGCCGGCCGGCGGCGTCGAAGGCCATGCCCTCGCCGTTGCGAATTCCCGTTGCGTATCGCTCGGCGGGGGAAAATGTTTGACTCGTTTTGTTCGCGTCGTAGAGCCAGATTCCGCCGCGCGTCTCAAGTTCCGGGCACGGATTCTCGCCCGGCGATCCGGCCGTGCGATTTTGCACTTGACAGGCATTGCTGGGCGTGGCGACATCGACGTATATCAGGCCCTTGGAATCGATGATGAAAGGATGCATCGGATGATCGCCGGTGAGCGGGAGTCCGGACACAATCGTGACGCCGGATTCTTTCGGCGCAATCGAGCCCGCCGCGAGCGGATATTTTGCGATGCGATCGTTGATCTCGGCGTAGACCGCATCCTTGTAAATCCCGATTCCCGTGCCGCCCGCGCCGCCGGTTTGCACGGTTTCGCCAAACCGTTCCTGCACATCAGCCACGCCCTTGCCGGCCGTGTCCTGAAGCGCGACGAGAAACCCTCCTTCGTGTGGCTTGTCATTGCCATAGTAGCGGCCCGACCACGTGTTCACGTACACGACGCCATTGGACGCGACAGCCATGTCGCGTGCGTGACCGATGCCGTCCGCAAATATCGTGGCGCAGAATCCCGCGGGCAATTTCAATCCGGCGTCATCGCTCGGGCAGCCGGAGTCCGCGGCTTCCGCGGACGGACTCACCCGCATTCGAGCGGCCGTCCACGCCCGTTGAGGGCGTGACGCAAAAAGGAACACAATCGCCACGCAAGAGACGACGATAACGGCCCAACGGAATCGCTTCATGATTGGCTTCCCCCTCAACATGCAGCCAGCCATAGCCCGCCGCATGCGGTTCAATACGCGTGATATTAACACGTCTATCCGGATCGAGACGGGTGGCGCGAGACCAGAACGATTTGTTACGGCCTGCTTTCCGCAGCTTCCCACGATGGTCAGGTCCGAGTTTTCCGCGACGATTCTTCTCGCCCTAGGTCCATCGTCCCGGCCGGCCGGAACCTACTCGCCGCTCTTCGCTCGCCCATGAGATGGGGCGGCGCGAAAAGGTGAGGAGTAAGATCTCTGACTCCGCATTTGCGGGCTTCCAGGGAGTGCACCGTTTCGATACGAAAGTTGCGTTTACATTATATTGATCGCCTCTGTTACTTTTTTCTGAGATAACAATTGCGAAACCTCGGGCCCTCCGTACTCGTCCCAGTTTTGTGACCATCTATAGGCCCTGAAGCATCGAAGAAAAGACGGGAGTTATCTCAAAATTCATGGCAAACGATCCGACCAGCCTATCCAAGCCGCCCTACTCGCAGGCGCGGTCGTCTGAACGCCCCTCGGAAACCTCATCCGTCACCACGGAGAGTCCAACTTCCGTCGTGACCGCAACCCAGCCACCCGACGACCGTGATCCACCGCCCGCGCACAACCGCCGGCGGATGTGGGGGTGGATCGTCGCGATTGCTCTCATACTGCTGGCCCTTCTCGCTTATGAGCTGTGGAGGAGCCACGAAGCCACGGAAAAGGCTGCCGAAGCTGCGCGACGCGCCGCACAGCAAGGCACGCCGATCACTACCGCGACCGCCCAGAAGGGCGACATCGGCGTCTACCTGGAGGCTATCGGCACCGTCACGCCTGTTTTCACGGACTCGATCGTCAGCCAGGTAAGCGGACTCGTAACCGACGTCTACTACAAGGAAGGCCAGCTCGTTCAGAAAGGCGACGCGCTCATCGACATCGACTCGCGTCCCTACCGCGCCACGCTGCTGCAAGCGCAAGGATTGCTAGAGCGCGACGAGAATGTGCTGGCCGAGGCTCAGCTCGATCTCCAGCGCTACAAAGACGCGCTGGCGCGTAACGCGATCGCCCAACAGATCGAAGCAGACCAGGAGAAACTCGTTCTGCAGGATCAGGGCACGGTGAAAAACGATCAGGGCACGGTGCAATACGACCAGGTGCAGGTCGACTTCTGCCACATCACCGCTCCGATCAGCGGCCGCGTGGGTCTGCGGCTGGTCGATCCCGGGAACGTGGTGCAAGCCAGCGGCAGCCAAACGCTGGCGGTCATCACGCAGCTGCAGCCCATTACCGTCGTCTTTACGATCCCGGAAGACAGCCTCGGCCCGGTTGAAAAGCGGCTGGAGCAGCATGCGAAGCTCGCTGTGGACGTATTCGACCGTACGGCGCAGACGAAAATTACTTCCGGCCAGTTGGTCGCCATCGACAATCAGATCGACACAACCACGGGCACCGTGAAGGGCCGCGCGCAATTTGAAAACAAGAACAATGAGCTCTTCCCGAACGAATTTGTCAACACGCGGCTGCTCGTCAATACGCTGCAAAGCGTCACGCTGATTCCCTCTTCCGCTATCCAGCAGAACGGCTCGACTTCCTTCGTCTACGTAATCCAGGACAACGTCGCCCACTTGCGCAACGTAAAGCCGGGAGTCACTGATTCCGGCACGACACAGGTGGACGGCATCAATCCCGGCGACGTCGTCGCCAACAGCGGCTTCGACAAGCTTCAGGACAACGCCAAAGTCGCCATCGACAACGGCAATGCTCAGGGCCAAAGCGGCTCGACTGGCAATACGAGCAACAGCGCAAACTCCAGCGGCAAGAAAAGCGGGAAGAAGAGCGGGAGCAATTAGCCGTGAGTCCGTCTCGCCCGTTTATTCTACGGCCGGTGGCAACCTCGCTGCTGATGGCCGCGATTTTCCTGGTCGGAGTTGTGGGCTACACGCAGCTGCCGGTGTCGGCGCTCCCGCAAGTCGATTACCCCACGATTCAGGTGGTCACGTTTTATCCCGGCGCCAGCCCCGATGTAATGGCCACGACTGTCACGGCCCCGCTCGAGCGTCAGTTCGGCGAGCTTCAGGGGCTGAGCCAGATGACCTCGACGAGCTCCGGCGGCTGCTCGGTCATCGTACTCCAGTTCAATCTGACGCTCGATCTCGATATCGCCGAAGAAGAAGTACAGTCCGCGATCAACGCCTCGCAGAGTCTGCTGCCTTCCAATCTGCCCGCGCCCCCGATTTACAGCAAGACGAACCCCGCGGACGCTCCGGTCCTGACGCTCGGCGTCACTTCAAATTCCGTGCCCCTTTCGCAGGTCGAAGATCTGATTGACACTCGCCTAGCGCCGAAAATTTCTCAGCTCAGCGGCGTAGGACTCGTCAGCATCAGCGGCGGCCAGAAACCGGCTGTCCGCATACAGGCCAATCCTCAGCAGCTGGAATCTTATGGAATCGATCTCGAAAGTCTGCGGACGGCGCTCACAGCAGCGAGCGTCAACGCCGCGAAGGGAAACTTCGACGGGCCGCGCCAGGATTACCAGATCGACGCGAACGATCAGCTCGTCAGCAGCAAGGACTACCGAAACGTGGTGGTGGCTTACCGCAACGGCGCCCCCGTAATGCTCACCGATGTGGCCCAGATCATCGACGGGATCGAGAACAACTCCCAGGCCGCGTGGATGAATCAGACGCCCGCCGTCATCGTGAACGTGCAGCGTCAGCCTGGCGCCAATACCATCAGCGTGGTCAAGAGCATCAAGTCGCTGCTGCCGCAGCTCGAGGCCAATCTGCCGAAAGGCATCGACGTATCGATCCTCACCGACCTCACCACGTCGATTAAAGCGTCCGTGTCGGACGTGGAATTCGAGCTGATGCTTACGGTCGTCCTGGTGGTGCTGGTGATCTTCCTTTTCCTGCGCAGTCTGCGCGCCACGATCATCCCGAGCGTCGCCGTGCCGCTCTCGCTGGTCGGCACGCTGGCTGCGATGTACCTGCTGGGCTACAGCCTGGACAACCTCTCCCTGATGGCCCTCACGATCTCGACCGGCTTCGTCGTGGACGACGCGATCGTGATGATCGAAAACATCTCGCGCTATATCGAGGAGGGTGAACCGCCGATGCAGGCCGCGCTGAAGGGCGCGGAACAAATCGGGTTCACGATTCTATCCCTCACCGTTTCGCTGATCGCCGTGCTAATTCCGCTGCTGTTCATGGGCGACGTGGTGGGCCGGCTGTTCCGCGAATTCGCCGTCACGCTCGCCGTGACCATTGTGCTTTCCGCGGTCGTCTCCCTGACGCTCACGCCGATGATGAGCGCGCGCATTCTGCGCCATATCCCCAAAGACAAGCAGAGCCGGTTCTCCCAAGCCTCGGAGCGCGCCTTCGACCGCATGATCGCGTTCTACGCCCGCACGCTGAAATTCGTCCTGGGATATCAGACCATCACGCTCCTGGTTGCCCTTGGCACGCTGATCCTCACGATCGTTCTCTACATCGTGATTCCCAAGGGTTTCTTTCCCGTGCAGGATACCGGCGTGATTCAGGGCATTTCGCAGGCCTCGCAGACGATCAGCTCGAAAGCGATGGCGGAAAAGCAGCAGGAGCTTGCGAAAGTGATCCTCGCCGATCCGGCGGTCGATAGCCTGTCGTCTTTCATCGGCGCGGACGGCACGAATACCACGATCAACAGCGGCCGTTTCTCGATCAACCTGAAGCCGATCGGCGACCGCAAAATCAGCGCGGCGGACCTGATTCGCCGCTTGGAGCCAAAGCTTAACCAGGTGCGCGGAATCGATCTCTACATGGTTCCCGTGCAGAACATTACCGTGGACGACCGCGTGAGCCGCACGCAATACCAGTACACCCTGGAGGATCCCGATCAGAACGAGCTCAATGACTGGTCCAGCCGGTTCGTCGGCGAACTGAAAAAGTTGCCCGAGCTCGAGGATGTCGCTACCGACCAGCAGAACCAGGGCCTCGCGATCAATCTGGTGATCGATCGCCCCAGCGCATCCCGCCTCGGCATCGCGCCATCGACGATCGACAACACGCTCTACGACGCATTCGGCCAGCGCCAAATCAACACCATGTACACGCAGGTGAATCAATATCACGTGGTGCTCGAAAGCCAGCCGAATTTTCAGCAGAACCCCGGCATCCTGAATCATCTCTACATTCAGGCGAACGCGTCGTCGGGGCAATCGGGCGCGGCGGCGGCATCTTCCTTCGCGGCTTCAGGATCCTCCTCTGCAGGCTCCAACGCCGTCACGGGCAGCCCGCTCTATACGCCGTCGGCGACCACGCTCATGCCGCCGACGAATGTCTTTTCCTCCAGCGCTTCCACCACCGTCGCGAACACCGGCGTAAACTCGACCAAGACTACGACGACCGCAACGAGCAATGCCGTGCCACTCAGCGCCTTCGCGCATTTCGAGCAGACGACTGAGCCTCTTTCGGTCACGCACCAGGGCCAATTCCCCGCGATCACCGTCTCTTTCAATCTTGCGCCCAATGCCGCGCTCGGGAGCGCCATAACCGCCGTCGACAAAGTCCAAAAGAACCTGAACATGCCCGCGAGCCTCCAGGCCAGCTTCCAGGGCACCGCGGCTTCGTTCACCAACTCGCTCTCGAATGAACCGCTCCTCATTCTTGCCGCGCTCGTTGCCGTTTATATCGTCCTCGGCGTGCTCTATGAAAGCTTCATCCATCCGATCACGATCTTGTCCACGCTACCCTCAGCTGGCGTGGGAGCCCTGCTGGCGCTGATCCTGTTCCACCAGGATCTTAGCGTGGTCGCTCTGATCGGCATCATCCTGCTGATCGGCATCGTGAAGAAGAACGGCATCATGATCGTCGATTTCGCCCTCGACGCCGAACGCAACCAGGGCAAGAACGCGACCGAAGCGATTTTCGAAGCCGCGCAACTCCGGTTTCGCCCCATCGTGATGACCACCATGGCCGCCTTGCTGGCCGGCGTCCCACTCGCTCTTGGCACAGGCTTCGGTTCCGAGCTGCGCCGGCCGCTCGGCATCTGCATGGTCGGCGGCCTCATCGTCAGCCAGGCGTTGACGCTCTACACCACGCCCGTGATTTACATCTTCTTCGATAATCTCGCGCACCGCCGCCACCCCCAGTCCGCTCCCCAGGCCCTTGGCGGCGAACCTGCGCCGGCGGGAGAGCTATGAGCATCTCCTCGCCATTTGTTCACCGCCCCGTCGCCACCACGCTGCTTACCGCCGGGGTGGTGATTGCCGGCATCATCGCGTTCAACGTGCTTCCGGTCGCCCCGTTGCCGCAAGTTGATTTCCCAACCATTTCCGTCAGCGCGAGCTTGCCGGGAGCCAGCGCGGAAATCATGGCTTCGTCCGTGGCTACTCCGCTCGAACGCCAATTCGGCCACATTGCCGGCGTGACCGAGATGACTTCCGCAAGCTCGCTCGGAAGCACGTCCGTAACCATCCAGTTCGATCTCAGCCGCGACATCGACGGCGCCGCGCGCGACGTCGAAGCCGGCATCAATGCCGCGCGCGCCTATTTGCCTGCGAACCTGCCCTCGAACCCGAGCTATAAAAAGGTCAATCCCGCCGATTCGCCGATCATGATTCTGGGTCTCACGTCCGACAAGTACGGCCCGGCAAAACTCTATGACGTCGCCTCGACGATCATGGAGCAGAAGCTTTCGCAGGTGCAGGGCGTCGGCCAGGTCAATCCCGGCGGCGGCGCGCTCCCCTCGGTGCGTGTGGATGCGAACCCCACTCAGCTCGCAAGCTACGGTCTGACCTTGGCGAATCTTCAGTCTGTCCTCAGCCTTCAGAACGCCGACCAGCCGAAGGGCCAGATTTCAAACGGCATTGTGACTGCCGATATCATCGCCAACGATCAGATTTCGCTCGCCGCGGATTACAAGCCGATCGTCGTGGGCTACAGCCACGGGGCGGCCGTTCGTCTCTCCGACGTCGCCGACGTCACCGACTCCGTGCAGAACGTCCGCACGGGTGGATTCCTCAACGGCAAACGCGCCGTGATGCTGATCATATTCCGCCAGCCCGGCGCCAACATCATTCAGACCGTCGACGCCATCAAGCAGCAGCTCCCGTCGCTAAAAGCCTCCATTCCACTGGGCATCGACCTGACCATGGTGCTGGACCGCACCACCACCATCCGCGCCTCCATCATCGACGTCGAACGCACGCTCATCATCTCCATCATTCTCGTGATCTTCGTCGTCTTCGTTTTTCTGCGAAACCCGCGCGCCACGCTGATACCCGCCGTCGCCGTTCCGACTTCCCTGCTCGGCACCTTCGCGGTGATGTATCTGTTCGGCTACAGCCTCGACAATCTTTCGCTCATGGCGCTTACCATTTCGACCGGCTTCGTCGTCGACGACGCCATCGTGGTCATGGAAAACGTCTCGCGCCATCTCGAAGGCGGCATGAAACCCTTCGATGCCGCACTCAAGGGCGCTGCTGAAATCGGCTTTACGGTTCTGTCGATCAGCATCTCGCTGGTCGCCGTATTCATTCCGCTCCTGCTGATGGGCGGCATCGTGGGCCGGCTGTTCCGCGAATTCGCGGTGACGCTTTCCGCCGCCATTGTCGTCTCCATGGTCATCTCGCTCACCACTACGCCGATGATGTGCGCTGTTCTGCTCCGCGACGAGCGCGGCGAAAAACACGGCCGCTTTTACAGATGGAGCGAGAAGTCTTTCGACGCGCTGTTGTCGTTTTACCGACGCACCCTCCATCGGGTGCTCGACCATCCCGTGCTCGCGCTCTTGGTTCTGTTCATCACCATCGCCCTTAACGTTGTCCTAATCGTCGTAATCCCCAAGGGGTTTTTCCCCGTCCAGGACACCGGTGCACTCAACGGGGGCATGCAGGGCCCGCAGGACGCATCGTTTCCCTCGATGAACGATTCGCTTCAGAAAATCGTCGCCGTGATCAAGGCAGACCCAGCGGTGGCCAATGTGATCGCCTTCACCGGAGGAGGCGGCGCCACCAACACGGGCAACGTCTACGTCGCGCTCAAGCCGCTGAGTGAGCGCAAAGTCAGTGCGACCCAGATCATCGCCCGCATTCGGCCCAAGCTGAACCGCATGCCCGTCGCGTCGGTCTTCCTGCAGGCCGCGCAAGATCTCCGCATCGGCGGCCGCGGCAGCAACGCCATGTATCAATACACTCTCCAGGCCGATAACGTGCAGGACCTGTCGCACTGGGGACCGATCCTGTTGCGCGAGATTCGAAAGCTGCCCGGCTTTCAGGACGTCAATTCCGACCAGCAAAATGGCGGTCTCGATGAGATGATGACCTACGATCGCACCAACGCCGCCAAGCTCGGCATTACAGCCCAACAGCTCGATTCCACCCTCTACGGCGCTTTTGGCCAATCGGAAGTCTCCGTTATCCACGCGCCTCTGAA
>CAZLWY010000083.1:0-2582 GCA_964563425.1 uncultured Acidobacteriaceae bacterium
GGGAAGAGACCATCGAGCAAAGCGCGCAGGTAGAGTCCCGTGCCGCCAACCACAATCGGCAACCGCCCTCGCGCACTGATCTCTCGCACCACGCGCCGGCCCTGTCGCGCATATTCACCCGCCGTGATGTACCCGGTCGCATCCACCACGTCAAACAAATGGTGAGGGACGCGGCCGCGCTCCGCGGGCGTAGGCTTGGCCGTGCCGATTTCAAACTCGCGATACATCGCGACCGAATCGCAATTCACGATCTCGCCGCGAAAGCGCTCAGCCGCAGCCAGCGATAGGGCCGTCTTCCCGCTGGCCGTCGGTCCGAGCAGCACGACCAGCAACGGCTCAGGCCGCGCCGCGTCGGGGGGTCCCTGATCGATTGTCTGCTCCACCGTCTGCGCCACCTTCCGCTCCACGCTCAGCGCAAGCTCCGGTGAATGGCGAGCCAGTAGTGCATGATCGTGATCGCCAGCAGCAAGAATGCAATCAGCAGCAACCCCGCAGTCTCGGTGGCATAAATCGCGTGGCGCTGGTGCTTGTGGTTGGGCTCATTCTGCTCGTCGGAATCGGGAGGCTCAGACACGCCAACATTGTAGCGCCACTCGTGTGGAGGCGGGCGCGCTGGTTGGGTGGGGATCGGGAACTCGGGTTGTGTGGGAACCGGCGCCCTCGCCCGTTCGCCGAGCGCAGCTCGGCTGGGTTCCAGTGCAGCGGCACGAACCGGATGCCTGGATCAAATTCAAGACACTCCTGAGCCGCTGCTCATGCCCCCGGTGCTACACTACGACGTCGTCCATGCCTGTGTCGCAAAACAACAGCAAAATCGCTCGCTTTGGAGTGTTCGAGCTCGACATCAGCGCCGGCGAATTGCGCAAGAACGGCCGGAAGCTCCGCCTGCAGGAGCAGCCCTTCCAGATTCTCGCGCTCCTGCTCGAGCGCGCCGGCGATGTAGTTACGCGCGAAGAACTACGCCAGAAACTTTGGCCAGCCGACACGTTCGTGGATTTCGATCACGGATTGAACACCGCCGTAAACAAATTGCGCGAAGTGTTGGGCGACTCTGCCACCAGCCCGCGATTCATAGAAACGCTGGCGCGCCGCGGATACCGCTTCATCGCGCCCGTGAAAAGCGATGGGCAAAGCGATGCACACACCCGGGCGGAGCCAGCCGCCCAACGGGCCGCGCCGAAGCCACAGGAATCGAAACAGGAAACGCAGCACGCAATGGACGCCGGCGCCATGCATCCCGACCTCGACCTCCCAATCCCCCGGCGCGGCCTGACGCGCGGGCTGTTTGCGCTGATTCAGGTGATGTACTTGAGCTTCTATCTGTCCGCGCTGTTTCGTTTGCACATCGTGCAGAACATCGCGGACTCTTTTCTTCCGCCGTGGGGGGCGACGGCTCTCGCCGGGCTTGTCATGATCACCGCAGGAGTCGGTATTGCTCTGCGCTGTTACTTATTGTCGGCGGTCGGCTTCGACCATCGGCAACTTGCGGAAAAATTTCAGAAGATGTTTCCCCTCGTGCTCGCGCTCGACCAGTTGTGGGCAGTGTCTCCTTTCCTGCTAACCTCGAAGATCGGCATCGGCGCGGCGTTCGCAGCGTGCGCGGCTTTGCTTTACGTGCCATTTTCCGAACGAACTCTCATCCGCATGGCGTATGTTGGTAACCGAGTGCGAGGGTAAATGTTCAATCGAGTTCTTCGCGGGCGAACGATTCCGGGAACCAATCTCGCCGGCCCCCCGTATCTTCGTCTAACGCGCGGAAGCAGGAGTGTGCCCGCACCCGGCCGAAGTGACTTGGTCGGAAGCAACTTGATCTGGAGGACCTTCTTTGTGAAATGTATCGCAGTAAGTCGCGTGTCATTTGTGATTCTGGCTCTCGCCGCTGCAGCTTCCCTGCCGGCGCGCGCGGACGAATGGTCGAAAACTTTCAATCTCACCGGCAAGCCCGATCTACGCGTGGAAACGTCTGACGCCAATATCCGCGTCGACACCTGGGACCAGAACACAATCCAGGCCACGGTCACCACCGTGCGCTACAAGATCGGCGACGACGGCATCAAAATCCAGGAACACCAGACCGGCGACGCGGTCGAGCTTGAGGTGCACTATCCGCGCATGCACGGCCTCACCATTGACTGGGGCCAGCGTCGCGTCGACATCGTCATTCATATGCCGCGCGAGGGCAAGGTTAACCTGCGCACTGAAGATGGCAAAATCGAAATTGGCGGCTTCAAGGGCGAGATGGACTTGCATAGCGGAGACGGGTCCGAAACCCTCAATGCGGTCGACGGTAAATTGCACGCGACCACCGGAGACGGACACATCCGCGCGAATGGCCGCTTCGACGAACTCGACCTGAAGACCGGGGATGGACACGTGGAAGTGCGCGCGGCGGCGGGATCATCGCTCAACTCAAGCTGGAGGCTCGAAACCGGCGACGGCAACGTCACGCTGGAGGTTCCGGCAAACATGGCCGCGGACGTCGACCTGCACACCGGGGACGGACACATCGATGTCGATATGCCGGTCACAACGCAAGGCACAATCCGCGAGAACGAAGTTCGGGGAAAGCTGAACGGCGGCGG
>CAZLWY010000084.1:0-3255 GCA_964563425.1 uncultured Acidobacteriaceae bacterium
GAGCTCGTTCCCCTCGCGCGTCTGGAAAAACCAGCACTTTCCGGGGCACATGGGAAACGAGCGCAAGACGATGCAGAACCTGCGCGTCATCAAAATCGATTCCGAGGAAAATCTTCTGCTGGTCCGCGGCGCAGTCGCAGGACCCGCGGGCAGTTACATCGTGATTCGCCGGGCCAAGAAGGCTCACTAAATATTCTGGAATAGAGAGGCGACGATGCCAGTTGTGGACGTAATCAGTCTTGCGGGGAAGAAGGTCGGAACGGTCGAACTCGCCGACGACGTGTTTTCGGCGAAGGTCAACCAGAACCTGCTGCACGAAGCCGTGCGCCATCACCTGGCGGGCTTGCGCTCAGGCACGCACAAGACCAAGGACAAGAGCGAGGTGAGCGGCGCGGGCCGCAAGCTCTGGAAGCAGAAGGGCACGGGCCGCGCGCGCATCGGGTCGATCCGGTCGCCGCTGTGGCGGCATGGCGGCACGGTGCACGGACCGGTCCCGCGGAAATACGGCTATGCGCTGCCGAAGAAGATGATCACCGGCGCGCTGCGCTCGGCGCTGTCGTCGAAACTGGCGCAGGAAAAGCTGACGATCGTCGACGGCTGGTCGCTGGATTCGCACAAGACCAAGCCGTTCAGCGAATCCCTGCGCAAGCTCGACAAGGACACGCGCACGATTCTGCTGGTGGCTACGGGCGCGAACCTGAACCTGGAACGCGCAAGCCGCAACCTGGAAGGCGTGACGCTCGTCCCGGCCACCTCGCTCGGTCCTTACGACCTGATGCGGCACGACCGGCTGATGCTGTCGCGCGAAGCGGCGGAAAAATTGAGCCGCGCGCTGTCGGCAAGCCACCCGGGAGCGCCGGCGGCAGGGGAATCCAGCGAGGGCGAAGCTGCGGAGCCGGCGAAAAAGGCGGCTCCGGCGAAAGCCGCGGTCAAGAAGGAAGCGGCGCCGAAAGCGGCGAAAAAGCCCGCGGCGGCCAAGAGCGCGAAGCCGAAAGCGTCCAAGCCCAAGGCGAAAAAGGATTAACCGATGGCCACCCGACTCTATGACGTGATCCGGCGTCCCATCATCACCGAGAAAGGCCTCGGCGTGAAGGAGACGCAGCACACCGTCGTGTTCGAAGTGGTGCACGATGCCACGAAAACCGAAATCAAGGAAGCGGTGCAGCGGATTTTCAAGGTCAAAGTCGACCATGTGCGCACCGCGATCTACCACGGCAAGTTTCGCCGGCGGGGACGCGCCGAAGGCTTTCGCAGCGACTGGAAGAAGGCGTACGTAAGGCTGGCGCCGGGCGAAAAAATGATCGAGTACGCGGAGAATCTGTAGTTCGGGGATTTGAAGGCAAGAGGAAACGATGGCTCTGAAAACATTTAGACCGTACACACCGTCGCGGCGCTTCCTGACCATGCTCGACAAGAGCGAAATCACCAAGCAGACGCCGGAAAAGTCGCTGACGGAATCGAAGAAGCGGACCGGCGGACGCAACAACCATGGAGAAATCAGCTCCTGGCATCGCGGCGGCGGCCACGCAAAGCGCTATCGCACGATCGATTTTCGCCGCGAAAAAACCGGAATCCCGGCGAAGGTGGCGTCCATCGAATACGATCCGAACCGTTCGGCGCGCATCGCCCTGCTGCACTATGCGGACGGCGAAAAGCGCTACATCCTGCAGCCCATCGGACTGGAAGTGGGCATGACCGTGCAGAACGGCGAAGGCGCGGACATTCTTCCCGGAAACGCGCTGACGATTCGGCATATTCCTCCCGGCACGATGGTGCATAACCTCGAGCTGTTTCCAGGCAAAGGCGCGCAGGTGGTCCGTGCGGCCGGCGGAGCGGCGCAACTGTTGAGCAAGGAAGGCGATTTCGCGCTGGTAAAGCTGCCGTCCGGTGAAGTGAGAAAGTTCAGCGTGGACTGCATGGCCACAGTCGGCCAGCTCGGCAATCTCGACCACGAGAACGTGACCTACGGCAAGGCGGGACGCACGCGCTGGCACGGGCGCCGTCCGACGAATCGCGGCGTGGCCATGAACCCGGTCGACCATCCGCACGGAGGCGGTGAAGGCCGGGTGAAGGGCAATCACCCGCAGACCCCCTGGGGCTTTCCGACGTTGGGCGCCAAGACGCGCAACAAACGCAAGAGCGAGCGGATGATCGTTGAACGGCGTAAACCGTAGTGGGAGCAGCGACAAAAATGAACCCGGCACGGCGGGAAAACGAGAACTCTTATATGACAGCCACGAGATCAAACAGACGATCCACTCGGCGTACAACGCGCAAGGCCGTTAACCGCCGCGCGACGAAGTCATCGGCGCGGCATGCCGCGCCGAAATCCGCGGCGAAGCCCGCTCTGAAAGCCGCCGCGAAACCGGCAGGGAAGCTTTCTTCGAAGCTGGGACCGGCGCCGCAGGTTTTAATGCGCATCTGCCGTCCGGGCTGGGCGGTGATCGTCGAGAACATTCCGAACGCGCAGGGCACGCGGTTCGTCTGCCCTTTCTGCCCGATGTCGCACCGCGTCTCCGGACCGGTGCGGGGATTTCGCAAGATGCGCCGCGCGCAATGGGTGAAGCTGCGCCGGGTGGAGGAATAGGAACAAGATGCCGCGTTCACTGAAGAAAGGGCCGTTCGTCGACACGCATCTGCAGGACAAGGTGACGGCGATGAATACGCGGAACGAGAAGAAGGTCGTGAAGACCTGGTCGCGCCGCTCGACGATTTTGCCGGACATGGTCGGTCACACGATCGCCGTGCACAACGGCCGGAAATTCATTCCCGTGTACATTACCGAGCAGATGGTGGGACACAAGCTTGGGGAATTCGCTCCCACACGCAGCTTCAAGGGCCACGGCGTGAAAGTCGCGCTGGAGCGCGCGGCGGCAGCGGCGGCTCCGCCGGCCGGAGCGGGCGCACCGGCGGGCGCGGGCGGCGGAAAGGGATAGCTCAGGCTAGGCGACTATGGCGACGGCAACGGAACTTCAGGGACAGATTCAGGGCATGGCGAACGCGCGATTTATCCGCGTGTCGCCGCAAAAGGCGCGGCTGGTGATCGATTTGATCCGCGGCCAGCGCGCCGAAGATGCGCTGCAGACGCTGCGCTTCACCAAGAAGCGCGTGGCCAAGGAAATCGAGAAGACGCTGCGCAGCGCGATCGCCAATGCGGAGCGCAAGGCGGACGATGCCGGCACGTCGCTCGACGTCGATCAGTTGTTCGTGACCAGTTGCTTTGTGAATGAAGGGCCGCGGTGGAAGCGCATGCGT
>CAZLWY010000085.1:0-2101 GCA_964563425.1 uncultured Acidobacteriaceae bacterium
AGCGGCAACGCCGTGATCATGGCGATCGGGCATTGAAGCACGTGCACACCAGCGACCGTGGGTCACTGTGTAAAGTTCGAACAGATGGGTTTTCCGACCGCTCCACTCGTTACCATCGCTTTCAAAGACCTCGCTAAATCGAACGCCGCGTCGCGCGGCATGCCGCTCGAGCGCATCTGCTTTACCCCGCATCCGGTGTGGGGCAAAACCGACGCGGAGATGTACGCATACCTCGAGGGAAATGATCCGGTCACCGGCAAGCCTTTGATGAAGGAAATCACGGACGCCCTAACGCTGCCGCTTACCGCCGACGAAAAGAAAACGGGATCGGTCGATATCTCCACCGGGCCGCCGACCTACACCGACACGGCCGACGCGCTGCAACAATATTATCTGGACAACGGAATGACGGATTTCATGCAGATCGTCCTTCCCACCGACGAACGGCTGGCTGCGATGCTGAAAGGCACCAGCCACAAGCCGGACGAAATTGTCGGGAAAATGTCTCCGGCGCGCGGATCGTATCCGGACTGGCAATTCACCGTGAAGCATGTGGCCATCAACGCGGTGATGGCCGGTGCGAAGCCCGAATATTTGGCCACGATTCTGGCGATCGCCGAAACGGGGCTCACATCCCTTTCGAGTTCGACGAATTCGTTTGCCACCGCCGCGGTGATCAACGGGCCGATCCGCGACACTCTGAACATGAACTATGGCATCGGCGCCATGGGACCGTTCTCCCAGCCGAATGCCGCGATCGGTCGCGCGTGGACGATGCTTTCGCGGAATCTTTCCAATTCCGGCATTCCCGGGCAGACCTATCTAGGTACGCTGGGCAACAGCGTCAATTACAACAACCTGATCATCGCGGAAAACGAAAAGAACAGCCCGTGGACTCCGCTCAGCGTGCAAAAAGGTTTCAAGCAGGACGAAAACGTGGTCAGCGTCTTCGTCGGATTCAGCATTTCGCAAGGGCAGGGCGGCATTGGACTGGGCGTGAAGCCCGTGCCGCAGTATCACGAAGCGATCGCTTACAACTGCATTCCGTTCGGGCCGCTTTTCGGCGCGCTGATCGTCTGCGATCCGCTGGTGGCCCAGGGGCTGGTCGAGCTCGGCTACAAAACGAAGGAGCAACTCGCCGACTGGCTGCAGAAAAACTCGCTGATTTCGGCGAAGAATGCGCGATCGACGCTCTTCGCCGCTCGATGGGTGCCGGATGCGAACACGCCGGACGACGCCCAGATTCCCTACTACCGCTCGCCGGACTGGTACAACTTCGTAGTGGTCGGCGGGCAAACGAATCCCTACCACATGGTCGGGAACATGAGTTATCGTGTCTCAATCTCAATCGACAAGTGGGCGTAGGTTGGGCGTCATAAAATAGGGTGGGGCGGCTGAAACAAATCAAATTCAGGGGACGTATCCGCAGTGTGCCCCGCGCCGGGCACAGCGGATCAGGAACCAGGGGGAAGCTCTCGAAATGCACAAATCGACTGGAATGAAGTGGTTCTTCGCCTTCGCAATGGCAGCGGCGATGGTTTGCGCGGCGGCGGCGCAGCAGGCCAAGCCTGTGGACGATAAGGCTCTGAAAAACGCCGCGAAAAGCCCAGACTGGCTGAGCAACGGCCACGATCTTGGCGATAACCGCTATAGCCCGCTGAAGCAGATCGACGCCAGCGATGCGGGCCGCCTCGGCCTGGCGTGGTCTTACGACACCGCCGGCTCGTTCGGCACCGTCGAGACGACGCCGCTCGAATGGGATGGCATTGTGTATGGCACGGCGCCGTGGAGCATCGTGTACGCACTCGATGCGAAAACCGGCAAAGAGATCTGGCGCTGGGACCCCAAGATCAGTCACATGAATTTCCCGGTCGGCTCCGTGGGCAAAGCCGATAAGGTGCGTACCGGCCCGAGCGTCTGCTGCGGCCCCGCCAATCGCGGCGTGGCGCTCTATGACGGCAAAATTTACGTCGGCACGCTCGAGGCCAAGCTGGTCGCTCTCGACGCAAAAACGGGCAAAGAGGTTTGGTCCGTGCAGGCGGCCGACGAGGGCGCGGACTACAGCATCACGGGCGCTCCCATCATCGCCGGTGGAAAAGTG
>CAZLWY010000086.1:0-18522 GCA_964563425.1 uncultured Acidobacteriaceae bacterium
GATCATCGACTGGTAGCGGATGAAGGACTGGAACAGATCGTTCGAAAGCGACATGTCGCGGCCCGACTCCCAGTAGCTGATCGTCTGCGATTTCTTGAATTCGCGGTCGAACGCGACTTCGGGCCGCACGTTGAGCCAGAAAGTAAGGTCCGGCCGCAACGCGATGTCGTAAATTCCGTGCAGATAATCCCGGCCGATGCCGCGAACCGCCGCGCGCGCGATCAGCGTGAAAATATACCGGTCCGCCAGAACAATCAACCCCGATCGCAGCGCCGGCAAAATGCGTCGCTCGAGTTGATCGAAGAAATCGGTGCTGTACATCAGCGCCAGCGTGGTGCGCGTGACGGAATTTTCGGCCAGCAGGCCGTCGATGTCCTCGCCCACCAGGAAGGAGCGGCGCAAACCCATCGTTTCGACCGCGAATCCCTCGCCTTCCAGCCATTCCGTCAGCAGAGAAATCTGCGTCGAGCGGCCCGATCCGTCCGTGCCTTCCACGACAATCAGGCTGCCGCTCAGATCTTCCGTACGCACGCCCGGCAGCGGCATGCCGTAGAAACGCGAGTGGCCGTTCCCGGCGCCGTTTTTGCCTTTTCTTGAGCGCTTGGCGCCGTGGCCGTTCGAGCCCGCGCCGTTGCCGGGTTGCGATTTCGGAGACATTATTTTTTCTTCGGGGCGAATTGCTTCAGGTCCACGCGGTCAGCCAGCAGATGGCGCATCAGCTTCTGCAGCTTGTTCACGCGGACCGTGCCGTCCATCAGCACGAAATTGTCGGTATCGACCATCTGGTCGTAGTTGTTCAGAATTTTTTCCTGGAAGATGCGGAAGCTTTCCGCGCGATCGAGCGAGATTCCCAGATCCATTCCCGCTTCGTAGTATTTCAGCTTCGGGCGGCCGGCCACGATGCGGTTCACGGCCACGTCGAGCGGCGCGCGAAAATAAAACGTGATGTCGGGTACCGGGGCGAAGCTATAGAGGTTGCGCAGCCAGTGCGGTGAGCATCCCCGCGCGGCGTCGCGAGCGAATGCCGTATAGACGTAACGGTCCGCCAGCACCAGGTAGCCGCCGTGCAACAGCGGCAGAATTTGCCGCTCGCAGCGGTCGGCGAAATCGGCGGCGTGCAACATGGAAAACGTCGTGGGCGTCAACAGCCGGCGCTGCTTGCCGCGGCGCGTGGCGGATTTCACGAGCGGCGACGAATTCCACTCCGTGAAATGAATTCGGTAGCCGCGAATTTCCAGCCAGCGCTTCAGCAGGTACAGCTGCGTGCTCTTGCCCGAGCCGTCGATGCCTTCGACCACCACCAACGCGCCGGGATACGGGCGCTTGGGCGCCGCAGCGCGCTCCGGAGCAGGCTGCGGCGCGGCGGAAATTTCACTGGTCAGGGTCGCCATGTGGGTACGCCAAACGCGCGAGGAATCATCATACTTCGGAACCATGAACCAGGCGCGAAAAAAGTGTTACCAGTGTATGACCAAGTAAAGTAAGGATTTAAGGCCTCCCCCGTTGCCGGCGGGCGCAAGCCAGCGCGGGCTGGAGGGGGGCGGCGTTGACCTGCTCTCGCCCAAGGAAGCAGAGTCACACCAGAAATTCTGTGATAGCTTAGCCGTCCATGCAACTCACCCTGCAAAGCCAGACGGTCGGCGACGTCGTCATCATCCGTTGCAAAGGCCGCATCCTCACCGGCGAGGAGTCCCGCCACCTTCAGCAGGAAATCGAAAAACTCACGCCGCTCACCAAGAACGTCGTACTGCAGCTCGCCGAAGTCACCTATCTCGATAGCGGCGGCCTCGGTTCGCTTGTCCGTCTCTATGGCGTCCTGCGCGCCGCCCGCGGCGATCTGAAGCTTTGCGAGTTGTCGCCGTTCGTCGTTCAGGTTCTCGAAGCCACGAATCTGCTGAAAGTGTTGCGGCCGTTCGCCACCCAAAAAGAAGCGATCGACGCGTTTGCAGCGAAGCCCGGATCGCCCCATGAGGCGGCTCCCGCTTCCGCCACGCGCGTCGTCTGCCTCGATAGCTCGCTGGACGTTCTCGCGTACCTGAAGGTTTTGCTGCAAGGCTCGGGATACGAGGTTTTCACTACGCGCCATCCCGCCGATGCCGTGTCGCTCGCCGTCGGCACAAAACCGCGCGTGCTCGTCTGCGGACCCGCGATGCATGGCAACGAATCGATCCTGGAAAAACTTCGCCAGAGCGCGCCGAACGCCAGGTTGCTCTACCTGCCCGCGGATTTTTCCACTTCAGAAGCAGACCGAACCGGCCGGGATGTTGTCGAACAAGTCCGTTCGCTCCTGACCTAAGCCGCTCCATTTCCCTCGCGCAGGTACCCGGGATTAATGTCCGCCCTGGGACTCATCGTTCGCCTGATTGTTGTAGTCGTAGGCCGGATAGATAAAATCCAATCCGCGCGTGTCGCCCGGGTAATACCACGTTTGCAAAGCTTCGGGCTGATCGCCGGAACGCTCGTCAAACAGAAATCGCGTATGATTTGTCGGCCGCGAGCGCCAGGTGCTCACGGTTAGCAGCGTCGCATACGTAAACGACTGGTCTTCATTCTGAATTTGAACCACGTTTCGAGTGTCCGGCAAGTTCACCAGCTTGAATACGTACGTGCCCGGTGGCAGGATTTGTCCCGGAATTTCCACCGGCCCGCTGAAATTCACCACGGTTTTTCTGTCCCACTGATCCGCTCGCGAGCTTTTCACGCTGGGCCCAAGAGCCGCGCACAGCACTGCCGCCACAATCGCGATTTGAATATTGCGAAGACTTCGCATGTTCCAACCCTCCTTCTGAGTTTTTTGGCCGGGGCTGAAACGGGTGGGGGAGTTTCGCTCTCCCTAGAGGGAGATGTGTGGCCGGTGCGGAGGGTTTCAGGAAACTTGTCTGGCGCTGAATTTGAATGACTTAGCAGACAATCGAAAAATTTCTTGCTCGCCTGTCGTTGATTTTGGCACGCGCTGGCCGCTTCTGTGTTGACTTCGCGGGCGCGGCCTCCTAATCTGAAAATTCGCGGCCGTATTTCATCATCGGAAGGGGTTCTTCGTGCGTCGATTCATCGCGCTGTTTGTCTGCGCTATCGCTGCTTTCGCGTTCACCGCGCAGGGCCAGGCGACGAATTCTCGGGGGTCCGGCGATATTGCGCCGCTGCGCGTGCCGGCCGGCACGATTGTGAATTTTCAGCTCCAGACCCGCATGAAGGCGGCCACTGCCGGCGTTCCCGACGAGCTTCCGAAAGGCACCATGCTCCGCGTGAAATTGCTGGATTCAATTGACTCCGCAGCCGATCGTGATGGTTCCGCGTTTCGCGGGCTGATCGTCGCGTCGGTCGCCTGGGGCGATCGCGTCGTCATTCATTCCGATGCGCAAGTGCGCGGGCTGTTCGCGCTCTTGCGAAGCGCGAGCCACCCCGAAGGATTTGAGTACCAGCTTTTGATCACTGGTCTGGTCGATCGCGGACAGGTCTATACGCTCACTGCGTTTCTCGATCCAGATTCTCCCGACGGCCCGGCCAAATCTTCGACGCGCGAAGATTCGCTCGCGCCCTTACACAATTGATTTCTGGTCTTCGTTCCCGGTCGAGTGGGATCGCCGCAACCCGCGAACGCATACCGCAAATCATTTAGTACGTCGCCCTCCGCCGCGGGATTTCCCTGTATTCACCATGTAGAACCACAATTTCCGTCCATGTGAAAATTGGGATCGCATCGTGCAGAGATTCCTCGCCCCCGCCGCCGATCGGGCGCCCCACCCCAGCCCTTGCTCGACCCTAAATCCAATGATGCGGGCGATTTCAACCCTCTGTAAATTGATTTCCCGCTTTGGCAAGCTCATTGCCTCAACTACCTGCGCAGTTTGAAATACCAAGGAGGGCGGGGAAATGAACCACATTCATCGCGTAGGACTTTCCGTTATATCGGGTTCTCTCATCGCCGTCGGCACGTGGGCACTGCCAATCAGTGCGCCCGCTCCCAAGGCCCCGGTCCCGGCGCAAAGCAGCATTCAGCTTCAGTCCGCGTCAGGACAGATCGCCACGGTGTCACGCGATTCGTTCACACTCACCACGAGCAACGGCGCGTCGCAGGGCGAAGCGTTCGCCCAAGTCGACAGCACCTCGAAGACGATGCTGTTCGTGATCGACGACAACACGACGATTGACGGCAAGTTGACCGTGGGCGCCAACGCGGACGTGATCTACCGCGACGACAACGGCAACCACATGGCCGTCAGCGTCACGGTCAGCAAGTAGTTGCAGCCACCCAGCCCGTCGTTGTCCAAGGAGTCGGGCCATGAGTCACGCTTTTCACGAAGTGCCAAACCCGGCGTACCCGGCGGCGAATTTTCCGCCCGTGCCCAAACCGCGGCAGGTGCGCAGCCATCAGCTGGCGGCCGAGGGAAAGATCGAGGCGCGTCTGCACGACCTCGGCAGTGAAATTCAGGAACTGGTGGAAGCGCCCTATCCGGGATTGTTGCAGGACCGGGGCTACGTTCGACAAGCGCTCGAGGAGTTGAACTCGAAACACACCACGCTGTTGTGGACTGCGCGCGTTGCGAAATGCACCGAGGGTTTCGTGCGTGAAAGGCTGTGGTGGGATATCGACAAGGCTTTGACCAGCCTTGAGAAAATCGCCGGCTCACTCGTCGAAAGCTAAAGGGTGGCTGGCCCGCCCGGCTCGCGTATGGGAGAGTCCAAGGAAAATCGTATGCCAACGGAAATCAATCAGCGTCGCGCCCTATCGCTTCTGGTCCTATTCGGCAGCATCCTCTACATGGTGGTCACTTGGAATTATCGCGGAGCCGAGGAGCCCGTCCATTACCGGCGCCCTTCCGCCATCTAGTTCCTTTCGAGGCACCCAATCGATTTATGATTTCCGCTCGAAAGCCTGCAGCGCGTCGCCTTCCGTAGGATGAATCTCAAACACGGTATTCATGTGCGAAATCCGCAGCACATCCATGACTTTCGCGTTCACGCACGCCAATTTCAATTCTCCCGCCGCCTGCCGCACCACGAAATGCGATCGTAGCAGCTCGCCGATTCCTGAGCTGTCCATGAATTCCACCCGCTCCATATGCAGCACGAACTTTTTCGTGCCCGAATTCGTGAGCACGTGCATCAAATCGCGCAGCTTCGTATGCCCATCAACCACCGTGAATCGGCCGACGGCCTCGACCACCAGGACCGGTCCGGCCGCTCGTGTCTGAATCGCGAATCCCATTAGACCAGTAGCGCTCCGCCGTCGACGTCGATCACGGCGCCGGTCATAAACCCCGACGTCATCATCGTCAACACCACCGCCGCAATTTCCTCCGGCCGGCCCGGCCGCGAAACCGGCTGGCGGCCCGTGAACTGCTTCAGCGTCGCCTCGCGTGTCGTCTCGGGCAATCCGTCCCACAGCTCCGTCTCGACAATTCCCGGTGCCATTACGTTCACGCGCACCGGCGCCAGTTCTACCGCAAGCGCGCGCCCCAATCCCTCCACCGCCGCGTTGATCGCCGTCAACGTCGGAGCCCCCGCGCCCGGCTTGCGCGACGCCACGCCGGAGAACAGCACAATCGACCCGCTCGGTGCCATGCGCGCTGCCTTGATTGCCGTGTACTGACCCCAGAATTTGCTCATCATCGATGCCTGCGCATCGGCAATCGATAATTTCCCGAAAGGCGCAATCTTCACTTCGTTCCCCGGCAGCACCAAGTGATCGACCGATCCCGCCGCCTGGAAAAACGTGCGCACGGATTCACCGTCGTTCACGTCAACGGTTCTTCCCTGCGCCGGCGAGCCCAGCAGTGCCACCGTATCGCTCACGCGCTTCTGATTCCGCGATCCCACGGTCACGCGCGCCCCCGCCACTGCGGCCTGCCGCGCAATTGCGCGCCCGATCCCCGACGTTCCTCCGATCACCACCACGTGTTTCCCGGACAAGCCTTCCATCTTCGCGTTCACCTGAGCCTCCGCCGGTTTCGAAATCGAGATGCTATCACCTCTTTGCTTGTATCGCCCCTAGAGCCTTCCACTTTACTGTGCGCACGTTTTTGAGTGGATGCACGCGCCCCGTCTCCTCCGCCTCCACGTAGGCTCCTTCGATTCGAAAGAATTCGGCGGCCCGCAAGCCGCCAGGAGGAATCCTCGGCAGCGCACAAATTTTCATGCGTTTTGTTCTATGATTTTCGCGCAGACGGCAAACGCTTCTGGATGCCCGCGCCGCTCGAGCGCGGACTCGTCCTCAGCCGGCAGTCGGCGCTCAAGAAATAAGTGGCCCGACCGTCGCGTCATTCGTCCAACCTAAGGGCCCCCACGATGAACTCCTCGGCCGGAGAAATCGCGACGCGAGTGTCGATCGCCGGTGGCGGTCCGGCCGGGATGATGCTCGGCTACCTGCTTGCGCGCGCGGGCGTCGAAGTGATCGTTCTCGAAAAGCACGGCGATTTCCTGCGCGATTTCCGCGGCGATACGGTTCATCCTTCGACGCTCGAAGTGATCTACGAACTCGGCCTGCTGGACAGTTTCCTGAAGCGCCCGCATCAGCAATTGCAGCGCCTCGGCGCGCAGATTGAGGATTTCTCCGTCACCATCGCCGACCTCTCGCACCTGCCCACGAAGTGCAAATTCGTTGCCCTGATGCCGCAATGGGATTTCCTGAATTTTCTCGTTGAAGCCGGCCGCAAATTCAGCACGTTTCGCGTGATGATGAACGCGGAAGCGACGGAGCTGATCGAGGAAGCCGGGGCGATTCACGGAGTCCGCGTGAAAACTCCAGCCGGATCGCTCGAAATCCGCGCCGATCTGGTGGTCGCCGCCGACGGCCGCCGTTCCCTGCTCCGCGAACGAGCCGGCCTGGAAGTTCAGGCTCTCGGCGCGCCGATGGACGTCCTCTGGATGCGGCTTTCGCGCAACGCGGCAACCGATCCGGGGCAGACGCTCGGCCGGTTTCGCGCCGGAAAATTCATGGTGATGATCAACCGCGAACAATACTGGCAGTGCGCATTCATTATTCCCAAGGGAGCGATGGATGCCGTGCGCGCCCGCGGCATCGAAGCGTTTCGCGCCGGCATCATCACCGTCGCGCCATTCGTGGCTGACCGTGTCGCCGAATTGCGAACGTTCGACGACGTAAAATTGCTCTCCGTCGCGGTCGACCGTCTGCGCCAATGGTATCGCCCCGGCCTGCTCTGCATCGGCGACGCAGCACACGCCATGTCGCCCATCGGTGGCGTGGGCATCAACCTCGCGATTCAGGACGCCGTGGCCGCCGCGAATATTCTGGCGAGCGATCTGCGCCGCGGTCCCGTGGGAACCGATCGCCTGCGCGCGGTGCAGAAGCGCCGCATGTTTCCCACCCGCGCCACGCAACGCATGCAAATCCTGGCGCAGGATCGCATCATTGGCCCGGCCATCACGGCCGGCGCCGCGCCGATCCGGAAACTTCCGCTGCTTTTGCGCCTGATGAACCGCTTTGAGATCCTCAGCCGCATCCCCGCGCGCGTCATTGGCATGGGCTTGCGTCCGGAGCACGTGAAAATCCCGCTGGCTCCGCCCGCCGGTTCGCGCGAAGGGGAATCTTAGGGAAACTACGTCGAGAACACGAAATCCTGGGCTTGCTGCGGCGAGTGGCAGACGAAGCAGGTTCGCATGGCGTGCGGCGTGTCGGGAATCAGCGGTTTCGATGGTGGGAAGGGGGGCGGCGACTGGAGGTGCGACAGGGGCCGAAAACAGCTACCGGTTGCGTCGCGTTGCAGGGTGTGGCAGCGTGGGGTTGAGGCGCACGACTGATGGCTACTAATTTTACCGAGGAATTGATCGTCAAACCGGGGAAGAAAGTGAAGCTTTCGAAGTGGGATCCCGAAGACACGCTCGGGTGGGACAAAGACCACAAGACCAAGGAGGGCCTCGAGAAAACCATCGAGCGCATCGACAAGCTGCAATATCTGCTGTACGCCGAGCACAAGCGCACACTGCTGATCATGCTGCAGGGACTGGACGCGGCGGGGAAGGACGGGACGATCCGGCATGTGATGTCAGGCGTGAATCCCCAGGGCTGCACGGTCACTTCGTTCAAGAAACCGTCGCCGGAAGAAATGGCGCACGATTATCTGTGGCGCGTGCACAAGGCGGTGCCGGAAATCGGCGACATCGGGATTTTCAACCGGTCGGTGTATGAGGATGTGCTGGTGGTGCGCGTGCACAATCTGGTGCCGAAAGAGGTGTGGTCGAAGCGCTACGACCAGATCAATGAGTTCGAGAAGCTGCTGCACGACAACCACGTGAAAATTCTGAAATTTTTTCTGCACATCAGCAAGGACGAGCAGAAAAAACGCTTCCAGCAGCGCATCGACGATCCCGACCGGCGCTGGAAAATTTCCGAGGCGGATTTCGACGAGCGCCGATTCTGGGATGACTACGTGGACGCGTACGAGACGGCGCTGACGAAGTGCAGCACGGAGCACGCGCCGTGGTTCATCATCCCGTCGAACAAAAAATGGTTCCGGAATCTGGCCGTGTCGCACATTATCGCGGAGACACTGGAATCGATGCACATGAAATTCCCGAAGCCGACGGTGGACGTGAAGAAACTGAAGTGGAAATAGGTCCCTGAGGGCCGGAGACGCGAAAACATGCGAGGCTTTCTCGTGGGAGTTATCTTTACGCTGCTCGTGCTGGTGGGGGGCGGTTGGTGGTGCGTGAAACAGGGCTATGTCGATTTTGCGGCGGACCAGAAGCCTTCCATCCTTGAAGACAAAGTGGCGATGGCGGCGGTGGACGCTTCGACGGACCGGCGCGCGGGCGACGCGAAGAATCCGCTCGAGGCGACGGAAGCGAGCATCACCGCCGGCGCCCAACTTTACCTCGACCATTGCGCGGGATGCCACGGCCTGCCTTCGAATCCGGATAGCCAGTTCGCGCGGTCGTTCAATCCGTCGGTGCCGGAATTTTTCAAGGACGCTCCGGATATGAGCGACAGCCAGAATTTCTACATTATTCAGCACGGCGTGCGCTGGACGGGGATGCCGGCCTGGGACAAGACTCTTTCCGAGACGCAGATTTGGGAGCTTGCAACGTTTCTAGGCAACACAGAAAAACTCCCGCCTTCGGCGCAGAAAATATTGGGGCCGCAGGGGGCGACCCCGGCGCCGTCGATGCAGATGAACATGGCGCCGGGCATGAAGATGGATCACTAAGCCAGCCGGCGGCAGGTAGCCTTCGATATTGGAGGCGCGGGACGGAATCGAACCGCCGATAAGGTTTTGCGGACCTTTGCCTTTCCACTTGACCACCGCGCCCGGTAAACGCGAACTAAAACGATAGCCGCGCGCCGACGACAGCCAGAGTGCCCGCGAGCACGGGGCGCAGGACTTTGTCTGGAATTCGGGCTGAGATATAGCTGCCGATGATGACGCCGGGGATCGAGCCTGCCAGAAGCGAGACCAGAAGAAACGCGTCGATCGAGCCAAGGAACCAATGGCCAACGCCCGCGATGAGCGTCAGCGGGACGGCGTGGGCGATATCGGAACCGACCAGTTTTCCGGCGGGCAGTTTGGGGTAGAGAATCAGCAGAAACGTGACGCCGATCGCGCCCGCACCGACCGAAGAGAGCGAGACTAAAACTCCCAGAACGGCACCGAGCAAAGCCGTGAGCAGGGTTGTTTCGCGACGACTGAGCTTCGCCGCAAATTCCGCGAGCGCGTTCAGGATCCACTTGCGGAAGACGATGGAGATTGCGGTGAGAATCAGCGCGAAGCCGAGGACCGTGGTCGTAATGCGACTGCCGCTGTCGAGGCGATTGCGGAAGTGGGCCAGCACGACCAGCGTGAGCACGGTCGCGGGAACGCTGCCCGCCGCAAGACGCCGGACGATCGGCCATGCCACCGTGCCGCTGAACCCATGCACGGCTGTGCCGACGGTTTTCGTTAGGCAGGCGTAGAGCAGGTCCGTGCCGACGGCGGTGGTTGGTCGAATGCCGAAGAGGAGGACCAGCATCGGCGTCATCAGCGCGCCACCGCCGACGCCCGTCAAGCCGACCAGCAGCCCAACGACGAGGCCTGAAATGGAGTATCCCAGCCGAATCGAATGAAAAAGTGCGTGCATGCAGGGTCTTCCTTTCGTCTCAAATGAAATCGGAAAATGGAGAGCGGCAAAAGCTCAGGCGACCGCTAGGGGCGGCTACAACAGAAGCGGGTTTGAAGGTGTAATCGCATCGGAATGGTCAGAGTCCGGGGCGATGTCCTTGTTTCAGATTCCACAAAGCTGCCACCAGCGCATCAACCTCTTCGCAGGTGTTGTAGAGAGCGAGCGATGCGCGGACGGTGCTCTCGAGGCCGAAGCGGCGATGAATCGGCTGCGCGCAATGATGGCCGGCGCGAACGGCGATGCCTTCCCGATCGAGCGCGGTGCCGATGTCTTCCGTGCGAAACCCATCGAGCACGAAGGAAAGGACGCTAGCCTTTTCTTTTGCCGTGCCGATGATGCGCAAGCCGGGAATTTTCAGGAGCGCCTGGGTGGCGTAGAGGAGCAGATCGTGTTCGTACCGCGCGATGCTGGCCAGGCCGAGGCGTTGGACGTAGTCGATGGCTGCACCCAGGCCGGCGGCGTCGGCGATGCTGCCCGTGCCGGCTTCGAAACGGCCGGGCGGCACGTTGTACACGGTTTTCTCGAAGGTGACGTCAACGATCATGCTGCCGCCGCCCTGCCACGGCTGGGTGTGTTCGAGAATGTCGAGCTTGCCGTAAACGGCGCCAATCCCGGTGGGAGCGAAAACTTTGTGCCCGGAGAGCACGTAGAAATCGCAGTCAAGCAGCTGCACGTCGACGGGCATGTGCGAAACAGCCTGTGCGCCGTCGAGTAGGACCTTCGCGTCGTGACGGTGGGCGATTTCGATCATTTCCTTCACGGGCGGAACCGTGCCCAGGGCGTTCGATACATGCGCGATCGAAACCAGCCGCGTGCGCGGGCCAATGAGCTTCGTATATTCGTCGAGCAGAATCTGGCCCGAGTCGTCGACCGGCGCGACGCGCAGGCGGGCTCCTTTTTCGGCGCAGAGCATCTGCCAGGGAACGATGTTCGCGTGATGTTCAAGCCAGGTAATCACGATCTCGTCGTCTTTACGGATGTGCTGGCGCCCCCAGCTTTGAGCGACGAGATTGATGCCTTCGGTGGCGCCGCGCACGAAGACGATTTCGCGCGTGGTGGACGCGTTGAGGAACCGGCGGACCTTTTCGCGCGCGGCTTCGTAGGCGTCCGTGGCGCGGGCCGCCAGCTCGTGCGCCGCGCGGTGGATATTGGAATTCTCATGGGCGTAAAAATGGTCGAGGCGGTCGATCACGGCTTGCGGTTTCTGCGTGGTCGCTGCGTTATCGAACCAGATCAGGGGCCGGCCGTTCACGCGCTCTTGCAGGATCGGAAAATCCCGGCGAATTTCGTTCACATCGAACGAACGGGAGGATAGATCGAAATCCGGCAAACGGTCCGCCGGCAGATCCTTCCGTCCCAGAGTTTCGGGAACGTCGGACGGCAAGAGCTGGCGGGCCTCGCCGAGAAAACCAAACCCTGCGGCTCTTTCGACGGCTTCCGGGCGGAACGGCACGCCGGGAATTTGAGGCGCCTCGATCGACGCAGGGTGCGAGATATCGGGGGCGACATTGGGCGTGCCGTGAGCGGCTGAGTTCTTGTCGAACTCCTTCAGCGAAACAGGCGGTTCGGACAATGTCGTGGCGGCCGAGCTCAGACGGCCGAAGATCGGTCTCGCTTCATTCAGAAACGAAAATGACGGCGACATTACCGATGCCAGTTGGGCAAACTCGCCGGGAATAGCCGGAATCCACGGAGTCGGATTCGACGCGGCATCGAACCCGAGGGGAGACCCGAACAGACTCGCAAGCGCCGTCGGAAGGGCGCGCAAATCATCCTCGGTGGGAAAGGGGCCGCTCCGAACGCCTGGCGGTGCCGCAGCGGCGGGAGCACCCGCCGGCGCAATCGCGATCTCGGGCATCGCCGCAGGCTGGTTCCTAGCTCCGGCCCGGGCGATGTCAGGCGACGCCGTGAAGAATTCGTTTGCCATGCGCGCGAATAAGGCGGGATCAAGCACGCGCTCGGAGGTCCATTTTTCGTTCCCGGGCGGCGCCTGCTGATCCTTGGCGGTTCCCGGAGCGTTTGGCCGCGGATCACTTGGAGTCATGATAGTTGCCGACTTCGACGTCTTCGAGCGCACCGATTGCGTCGTCGGTGAGCACAGCTACGGAGCAGTACAACGAAATCAAATAGGAGGCGATCGCCTTGGTGTTAATTCCCATGAAGCGTACCGACAGACCGGGTGTTTGTTCACCGGGAAGGCCGGGTTGGAAGAGTCCAATTACGCCTTGCTTCTTTTCGCCGACACGGATCAGGAGAATATTCGTTTTGCCGCCGTGCGCTTTGGGTTTGACCTGCCCGTCGATGTGGAGCTTTTCCGTGGGGAAAATCGGCACGCCGCGCCAGGTGAGGAAGGGAGAGCCGAATAGCGTCACAGTCGGCGGAGGCACACCGCGGAGCGTGCACTCGCGTCCGAATGCGGCGATCGCGCGCGGGTGAGCGAGGAAAAATGACGGCTCCTTCCACACCTTTGCCAGCAGCTCGTCCATATCGTCGGGCGTGGGCGCGCCCTTGCGCGTCTTAACCCTTTGCGCCGCCGGAACGTTTTTCACAAGCCCATACTCGTCGTTGTTGATGAGCTCGCTTTCCTGGCGCTCCTTCACGTTTTCTACCGTGAGTCGCAGTTGCTCTCCGATTTGACTGAACGGATTGCTGTAGAGATCGGAAACGCGGGTGTGGACGTCCAGGATCGTGGTGATCGCGCAGAGCGTGTACTCGCGCGGCTTCTCGTCGTAGTTGATGAATGTTTCCGGCAGCGTTTTTTCGTCCTTGGTCCCGCAGGCGACCTCCACGTTTTCCGCGTTCACCACGCGATTCACGCGGAGGGTGCCGGCTTCGAGCGGTTTCCAATCCAGCAGGCGGACGAGCCAGCGGGGCGTGATGGCTCCGTACTGCGGCGGCGTCTTTGTGACATTGGCCAGCTGAAATGCTGCGCGATCGCCCAGCGCGTGTTGAGTAGTTTCCGCCATTTTGCGAGACTCTCCCTCTCGGTGAGCCGATGCGGCTCGAATAACGGTTGTTCTTGGTCGGATCCTAGGAAGGGTACCGGCGCGGCTGAAAACGATGCTTGGTGCGCGTCCTACGCATCAATGACAGGTGGTACGTTATACCGCGCTTAGGGATTCGTCAAGGCGGGTGCAGCGTAACGACCGATACGCAGGTCCGGAACATCGACGTGGTTTCAAGTGCGCAGCTCGGGTGAAGAGGAAACGGGTCCTATGCTGTCAGGACCCGCTCCCCAAAGCGTGTTTGGCGTGATTTGGCCGAGATGTGCAGGCGAGCGCCGAGAGCGATCGGGCCGAAGTCGGATGGCCGGATCCGATCGGAGCGCTGATCGAGGTCATGCGATTCGGGCGCAGCGGCCGGGGCCGGACGCAGGAATGCGGTGGCGCGGCGAGCCAGCTCCGCTCGATTTTCTGCGCCGAATTTGCTCAGCAGCGACGAGATGTGAAACTTCACGGTTCGCACGGTGATGTTGAGCTGCGAGGCAATTTCCTTGTTGGCTCGATTGCACATTACGGACTGCAGAATTTCCTTCTGTCGCGGGCTCAATGTGGCCGGGCTGGCTGCCTCGCGTCCCTGCTCGAGCAGCTCCTGGGCGCGAGACACCAGGCGGGTGCCGAGCGTCGAGGCCGCGGGTACCAAAATGGCGAAATCGCTAGGGTCGGAGCCCCGGACTAGGCACTGCACCGCGAGCAGACCGGCCATGCGCTCGATAATGTAGTCAGGATCGGAATTCGACTCGGCGTGAAACCTGGCCGCGCCGGTGGATTTTTCGCAAAACACGAAGACGTTGGGTGGGTTCGTCTCCTCTTTCTTGTTCTGAGGGACCAGCTTTGGAAAGGATCGCAGTTTCTTCACTATTGGCCTCGTCCCTTGCCCAGGGCTGAACTGGGCCGGGTGTTTTATTTGACAGCGTTTGGCGATGCGTTGCTGCTGGGCCTTACCGGTTAAAACAACTGAGTCTTCCCCGCGCCGGGAAGATCAGCCACCGTTCGCGGGACTTGCGCTGCGAAAGCAAGCGTCCCGAACGAGAAGCGAATGGCAGATGGTATGCCATTCCGGCGTCTCATTTTAAGACACGCCGATTGAATCACATGCGGAAGGCGAAGGCTACAGCGATTCCTGTAGTGTGGGTAGAAAATTCCTCGCCCCTGCATTTTTTTCGCGAATTTCAGGTTTTTACCTGATTCCCGCGCGGCGAAATCGTTTGTTTGTGACGGATTTGTGACGCTGAGCTTGAATCTGGCTATAATCGCGACGAAAAGCGCAGGCGGAGACTCGATGAGGGCCGGAATCCGAAAAAAAAGTGCGATTTCATTTAAGCATTGGGCACATCGGAGCGGCCGAGGGGTGGTTCTGGCCTGTGCCGGTGTGGTGATGGTGGCTTGGGCGGCGCTGGCACAGGGGAATCCCATCGCTCCGCCGCCTGGATTGGGCCAAGTGCCGCAGGGAGCGGGCACCTGTTCTGTGGAAACGTCGTGCGCGGACTTGGCGCCGCTGATGATCCAGAGCGCGGAGGGCGCGTCTCCGCTGGAGGAGAACCTGCGCACGCTGACGGATTCGATCGGGGGACGGGTAACTGGGTCGCCGGCGGCCATGCGGGCGGTGTCGTGGGGTCTTGAGGCGATGCGCAAGGCGGGGGTCGACTCGGTCCATACCGAGAAATTCAGGCTGGCGGCGGGGTGGAGCGAGGGGCGCACGCGCGTCGAGGTGCTGGTACCCGCGGCTTTTCCGGTGAGGCTCGTGTCGGCAGGATGGTCGCCGCCTGCGCCGACCGGGGGCGTGACCGCCGATATCGTGGATGTCGGGAAAGGCGATGAGGCCGATTTTGCAAGAGCCGGTAGGGCGGTGAAGGGTGCCATTGTGCTGGTTCGTTCGGCGCCACTGGTCAGCTGGGCCGATCTGGACCATGAATACGATGTGCAGCCTGGAATTATCAGGCGGGCGCACGATGCCGGGGCGGCGGCGATTTTCTGGATGTCGTCGCGGCCGAACCTGCTGCTTTACCGGCATACGGTGACGCCGGACGGGCGCATCGAGGCGCTGCCGCAGGCGATCGTGGCGCGCGAGGATGCGCAGCGGATCGCGCGGTTTCTGGCGGCGGGGCAGACCGTACGCGTGCATTTCGAGATGCCGAATCGCGTGACCGGACCCATGGAGTCGGAAAACGTTGTCGGTGAAATCCGAGGGCGCGAGAAGCCGGACGAGTTTGTGCTGCTGGGGGCGCATCTGGATTCCTGGGATCTGGGCACCGGCGCGCTGGACAACGGATGCAATGCGGCGCTGGTGATCGATGCCGCGCGGGTGATTCATCAGTCCGGGAATATTCCGCGGCGGTCGATCCGGTTCGTGCTGTTTACGGGGGAGGAAGAAGGAGAGCTGGGCTCACGGGCCTACGCGCACGCGCACCGCGCAGAGCTCGACAAAATGATTGCGGCGGTGATTTTCGATTCCGGAGTGGGGCGCGTGACGGGGTTCGACGTCGACGGCCGCAAGGATTTTCTGCCGCAGCTGAGCGAGGCGCTCGAACCGCTGAAGGCGATCGGGCCGATGACCTACACATTCGATTCAGCAGGCGACACGGATGATTTGGATTTCATGCTGGAGGGCGTGCCGGCGCTGGTGGCGAACCAGGACGAGGCGAATTACATGCTGAACTATCACGCCGCGTCGGATACGTTCGACAAAGTGGATTTTGGCGAGCTGAAGAAAAATGTGGCGGTTGCGGCGATCACGGCATATGCGCTGGCCGACGCACCCGCGCGGCTGGGACATCGGCAATCGCGCGCGGAAATCGAGCAAGTACTGAAGGACACGGGACTCGACCAATCCATGCGGGATCAAGGCTCCTGGCCAGCGTGGGAAAGCGGCGAGCGTGGGCGTCAGCCCTAGGGCGCGAAGCCGGAACGATCGGGTGCGGGGCCCGGCTCAAGCGTGCGACCGGGGAGCGCACCGAAGCGAAGCACGGCGCCACGATAGCCGGCGTCGACCGTGGTGAAGGACCGCCAGAAGATAAAGATCAGCGCAGCTACGAGCAGGAATGGAAGGCCGCGCGATATACTGAAATCGACCATGCGGCCATCGTGGATGGAGAGCGAGCCGGCGAACGACCTCCCGAGCGCGAGCAGAAAAAACGCGGCGAATAAAATGAACAACCGGTAGCCCGTCGACGCTCTCCTTTATCGCCGCATCATTTCACCCAGCCGTTGCCCTACACCGGGGTTCTCATACGCCATCCGTACCCAAAAGGCGACGGTGATTCGGAAACTCCGGTGCATGCTGTATGCGTGCCGAGATTCGCGTCACGTATAATGAGCGGGCCATGGCGACGACGGGGCGCGCAAGCAGCGGGGGAAAATCCGCGCCCGCGGCAAGAACAGAGAGGATACTCGCGGTGGACTACGGCCGGAAACGGATTGGCCTGGCGATCTCGGACGAGCTGGGATTGACGGCGCAGCCGATCGGGATGCTGGTGCGCGTGAACCGGCAGCGCGATCTGAGCAGGCTGCGCGAAACTTGCCGCGCGCTGGGCGTGACGCATATGATCGTCGGCCAGCCGTTGCACATGACGGGCGAAGCGGGCGAGATGGCACTGGAAGCGGCGCGATTCGCCGCGCGCCTCGGGAAAGCCACGGGCATCGGAGTGGAATTGGTGGATGAGCGGCTGACAAGCTGGGAAGCGGAACGAACGGTGGCAGAGACTCGTTCGGCCGTGAAGCGCAAACGCAGAGCGATCGATGACGTGGCTGCCGCGGTGATGCTGCGCGATTACCTGGAGAAGCGCGGCGGACGCGGCCGCGGCGAATCTGCGGAGAAGGAATAAACGGGATGCGGCGGCTGGGATTTCTGGCACTTTTGCTGATCGCCGCACTGGGCGGCGCGGCGGGCTGGGTGGATTCGCAGATCAGCCGCCCCTATCGGGGACACCGGCCCGAAAAAGTGTTCGTGGATATTCCGCACGGGACGTCGCGCTGGGGCGTGGCCGCGATTCTTCGCAAGAACGACGTGATCCGCAGCAAGCTGGCATTTGCGCTCTTCAGCGACTGGCACTACCGCAGGGCTTTGCAGGCCGGAGAATATTATTTTGACCATCCGGTGAATTCGCGCGAAGTGTTTTGGAAGGTTGCGCACGGGCAGATTTTCGTTCATACGGTCACGATTCCGGAAGGCTGGAATTTGTTCGATATAGCGGACGAGCTCGAGCGGCAGGGCGTCTGCGACCGCGCGGATTTCCTGACCGCAGCGCACGATACGACGCTGATCCAGGATCTGGCGCCGCAGGCCAACAGCCTGGAAGGATTTTTGTTCCCATCGACCTACGAATTTTCGCGCAAGGCCACGTGCGAGCAGGTGGCCAAGCGTATGGTGCAGAATTTCCGGGCCGTGTGGGAGACCTTGCCGCCGGCGGCCGCGCCGCCGCTGGGTCCGGTGCTGGACGCGCTGCAGGCGGTAACGCTGGCGTCGTTGGTGGAGCGGGAAACGCCGGAAGCCGACGAGCGGCCGCTGGTGGCCGGAGTTTTTTACAACCGGCTGCGCATCGGCAATCCGCTGCAATGCGATCCCACCGTGCAGTACGCGATGGAACTGGCGGGGCGTCCGGAGAAAAACGTGCACGCCGTGGATTTGAAAGTGAATTCGCCCTACAACACCTACGAGCACAAGGGGCTGCCACCGGGTCCGATTGCGAATCCCGGCGAAGCTTCGCTGCGCGCGGCGCGGGGGCCGACGACCACCGACTATATGTATTTCGTGGCGGACGATGCCGGCGGCCATGCATTCAGCCGCACGCTCGCGGAGCATAATCGCAACGTGGCACGTTTGCGCAAGCTGCTGGCCCATGACGCAGCCGCTGCCGCCGTGGCCGATCCCGCACCCAAGAAGCCCGTGCGGCACTGAGGATCCTTTGAGCGGCAGCCACTCCAACAAGAAAGATTCCGGCGAATCCGGCACGAAGAAAGAACACATCCTGGAAACTGCGCGCGCGCTCGAAAAGGCCCGCTTCACTCCCGCGGAGATCGAGCAGATTCGGCGTCAACTCCTCTCACAGCTGGGCGCGACAAACGGGAAAACCTCGGCGGACTACGTCGTGAGCGTGCTCGAAGAGGCGGGCATGCGTGTGGTGTGGTCTACGCAATCCGATACGGAGGGAAAATACGAGGAAGAGTTCGCCGACCTGCTGCATTTCTCGACATTCACGGAGGCGGAGATGTGCCTGGTGCGGCTGGACGAGCTGCTGCGGAAGTTTTCAGCGGAAGGCGAGAAGCATGCTTCCGAGCGGGTGCGCGAAGTAGCGCGGCTGGGGCGCCGGCGGGCGGAGATGATTTCGCGGAATCATAAGGTGGAAGCGGAAAACCGCGCGCAGAAGGAAGAAGTGGCGCACTGGTTCGGCATCTGGCTGGAAACACC
>CAZLWY010000087.1:0-22694 GCA_964563425.1 uncultured Acidobacteriaceae bacterium
GAGCCGGAGATCACCGGGAGCCGCTCCTGATAATTCTTCACCACGTTCACCTGCGCGGCCTTGAACGGATGCTGCACCAGCGTGAGCGTTTCCTCGAGCACGGAATTCAAGTCCACCTCCACGGGCTCGGTGCCGCCGGTACGCGAAAAATTCAGCAAATTATTGACGATTTCGCTGGCGCGAAACGTTTGCTTGACGATGCGCTCGATGGTCTTTTGCCGGGGATCGTCCGTGGGAATCTGCTTCGCGAGCATCTGGATGTAATTGGAGATGACCGCCAGCGGAGTATTCACTTCGTGCGCCACGCCCGCGGCCAGCAATCCGAGCGAGGTGAGCTTTTCGGTCTGCACCATCTGATCTTCCAGGCGCACGCGCTGGGTGATGTCGTCGAGCAAAATCAGCCGGCCCAGCCGCGCGCCGTTTTTCGCCAGTAGCGGAGCGATCGATGCGTTGAGCACCAGGTGGCGATTGCTGCGGCTGTTCAGGTGGAAGCGGTAAATTCCCGAGACGTGGTCGCTCTCGGCGTGCGCCGCGATTTCAGCGGCCAGGTCGCGCGGCAGCACTTCATCGAACTTGCGCCGCAAGGCTTCGCTGCGCGGAATTTCCAGCAGATTTTCCAGCTGCGGATTCCAGGATTCGACGCGATCTTCCAGGTCAACCGTCAACACGCCGATGCGCAACGATTCGACGATGTTTTCGCTGAAATCCTTCAGCCTTTCAATCTGCAGCGCCTTTTGCTCCAGACTCTGATAGAGCCGCGCATTTTCGATCGCGATGGCCACGTAACCGGCGATGGTTGAAAGCAGCTCGAGGTCGTCGCTTGAAAGATAGTCGCCGTCGACCGTCTTGCCCAGGCCGATCACCGCGGCCGTGCGGTCGTGAAAGCGGCAGGCGATGAAATAGTTCAGATCGAGTTCCTCGATCGTGCGCCTCACCGATTCGGTTTCTTCCGTGGCTGCGCGCGCGGATTCGAAAAACAGGCAGCCGCGCGCCAGCGCCGGCCGCGACGGGTCGAGAAAGCTCAAATCGAGTTCGCCGGAATCAGTCAGCCCCATCGAGCGCGAAAGCACGAAGTGCCCGGGATTCGCGCCGTCCTCCAGAAATACAGCCAAACGATCCACCAGCAGCGTCTGCGAGACGCGGTCGAGCACCGAGCCCAGCAGCGGCTCGAGGCGCACTTCATTGGCAAGTGCCCGGCCGAATTCGATCAGCGTGCGGCGATAGTCCAGCCGGTCGCGATAAAAGAAATGATCGAGCCGCGCCTGCACCCAGTCGCGCAGCGGCTGGATCAGAAACGCCGCGGCCACGATGGCGATCACCGCGCCGGCAGGGCCGGCCGTCAGCGTCGTGTGCGTCAGCTCGCCGATCAGCGCGATCGCCGAGAAATAGATCGCCACCACGGCGCCGGTCGCAAACGTATAGGCCAGTCCGCGTTTGAAAATAATGTCCACGTCCATCAACCGGTAGCGAATGATGGCGTAGCCGAAGCACAGCGGAATCAAAGCCAGGGAAAGGACGGAAAACTTCGTCCACTCGGGCACGGCGGCGTTGAACAGATAAGGAATCAGGTAAAGGCAGAGGAACGGCACGATGCCGGCCAGCGTGCCACCCGAGACCCACTTCAATTGCTGGCGCAAAATGCCGCTGGGAGCGCGGAAATAGCTGGCCAGGAAAATTCCCGCCGCCAACAAGTAATACGCGCCCATGTACGCAAATTCGATCTGGTCCAGCTGCTGCCGGTTGGTAATCGACGGCATCAAGTCGAGCATCGCCAGCGCCACCGAGACGTGAGTCAAAAGCAGTGCCAGGGGGACGATGTAAACGGCCAGCAACTTCGTCCAAAGCGCCCGACGCCGCTCGGGAAATACCAGCGCGAAGTGAACGAACAGAGCGGGCTGCAGCATCCAGGCGACTTCGTTGGTCCAGTAGATGATGTGATCGAAAGAATTCAGCTTCCCGCTGTAATGGAAGCTGTAGAAAATGAACGAGACCAGGCAAAAAATGTAGAAATGCATCGCCCGCGGCGCGTTCCAGCGGCGTGCCAGAATGAACAGCCCGATAAAGAGGTACAGGATGGCCGTAACGCGCAGGTAGTTTTCGATGCTAAGCGGTTTGTCCTGCGGAGCCGTGATCAGCGGGACCTCGAACGATTCATCGCCGCGCCGAATCCCATACTTCACTTCCGTCCAGACGCCGGAATGGTAGAGAACCTTGGTGACGTCGATGGCACTGCGAATGGGGGTTGCGCGGACGGTCTGAACGAAATCGCCCTTTTGGATTCCCGCCCGTTCACCGGGAGAACCAGGAGCCACATACCACGCAGTGACGCCCGAGGCGGTATTCACCCAAGTGATTCCGTCATCCGGGGTTACGTATTGGGTCCGCTGCCGGAAATTGAGGCAGGCGAACACCACCGCCGCAAGCGTCAGCAGCGCGAGGGTTACAGCCCCCAGACGTAGTCGAAGACGGTCGTTCATCCAACCACCCGTACCCTCACCCTTTATTATTTTAGTCTAGCACGCAGGATTCCAGCGAATCATTAATTGTGGGTGCCGTAAGTGAGGCATTTGCTGCATGTTACAAAGCCGCAACGCGCGGGCAGCTCGCCGGATTCCATTTCTGGGAGGCGCATTTCCAATTCCAGTAACGACGATCCAGTCAAAAAAAGGCTAGAACTGGAGGCTCAGTCCGCCCCGGAAGTATCGGTAGGCGGGCACAAGCAGAATGGAGTTGTCACCCGTGCTGATCGGTACGTATCCCTGTGCGAGGAGGTTGCCGATATCCGCTTGAACTTCCATATGTCCGGGGAAGACGCTTGGCAGGGGCTGGCGTATCTCCATGCTCAGATACGGTTCCAGGTGATAGAGCGACTCGCCGTAAGGATCTTGGCGCGAAACGGCCGTACCGCTAAGCCATTTGTAGCTGGTGGTGATCTTCGTCTTCGTGCATGGCAAGGTGGTTGTAAGGGCCGCGGCCAGGCTTTGCCGATAGCGGGTTGCCAGCTCCTCGCGCAGCTCATCGGAAATCACGCCATTCGGGGCCAGAGCACCGGCGTATGCGTAGACGATCGTGGTGGTCAGGTTCCGGTTGATCTTGTCGCGGTAAACCAGCCGCGCGCCGCCGGAGCTGGTCGATCCGCCGTCGTAGGCGAATGCCTCGGAGAAATAATCCTGCAGAAAGTCGGGGTTGCCGCCGGGCGCGCCGCGTCCGATCACCGCCGTATGAGATGAAAGGTCGTGAAAAACGGAGGCGATTAGATCGATATGCGAGTTAAGCGAATGATCGATCGCAAGCTCCTCGTGCAGTCCGTCCTCGAGCACGGGATGCCCCTCGCGCAACAGCAAAGTGGGAAAAGCGTCCATGGTATCTAGCGTCGCTTGCATGGCGTCGGAGCCGGCGGAGGCCTCCTGCCACGGATGCGTCGCCACGATTGCGTCGGCCTGCCAGGCGGGCGACAGCTGCATGGCCACCTCGGTTCGCGGACGCAGTGCCGAAGTCGAACCGTTGAATCCAGCCATCACGTAGTCGGCGCCGTATCGGATGGTGACCATGTTCCCGAGCGCCAGCGCATCCTCGTGCGAAAGCCGCAAACCGCGGAATGTCGGCCCAGCCGGGCCCAGACGGGATTCGCGCACCAGAATGGTGGTGACCGGCCCGGCGCCCACCTGGCCGGTTGGCAGCCACTCAGCCGCAAAACCGCCGGCCGCTGCGCCGTCGTCTTCGCTGTATTGCCCGGCCAGCACAAACTGTGCGTTGCCGCCGAGGCTTATATCGTAGGCGAACGAGGTTCCCGGCGAATCCGCCACGTCTCCGATCGATCCGGGATGATCCGCACCGGAGGTCAACTCCAGCCGCGCACGCAGCGCCGGGCCGGCCGAAGCATCGCTCGAGTAGACTTCGCTGGCGCTGTCGTTCGCCGCCGAATCGTCCTGCCAGCGCATCACCGGCCGGGTGGCAGCCGAGGTGCGCAGCACCCAGGTCCAGTCGTCCGTATTGACCGGCTGATTTGGCGCGTGCTGCGTCTCGAAGGTCGAAAACAGCGAACCCAGCACGATCTGAAGCAGCGTGGCGCGGTCGGTGTTCACTTCTACGTGCTGTTCAATGGCAGGCAGGTATCCGGCCAGCGTCACGCGAATCGAGTAACGCCCGGCCGGTAGCGCAGCGGTTGAGAAGCGCCCACGATCGTTGGTCCGAATCTCGAGCGGCGATCCGCCGCCAAGCTGCTCAGACGACACCACCACGGTTGCGCCCATCTGGGGAGTGCCCGCAGGATCGACCACAACGCCAGAAATCTTACTCGAACCCGGCGCCGCCGATGCGGGCAGCGCAAGGAGGCACACGGCGAATCCAAGGCCCAGGATTCGAAGTGCGCGGAGATTCAAATCCTCTACCTCCCCTGTGGGTTTGGCGCCGGTGCAGGTGCTTGTGCCGGCGCAGGAGCCGCTGGTGGAGCTGCGGCCGCTCCTCCCGCGGGCGGCTTTACAGTGAAATCCGCCGTTGGCGTGATCGTTTGCTTGGCCAGATTGTCGGTTACCGCAATTGCCAGCTGGTACTTGCCCGGTGGAAGCGAGGCCAGCGTGATGCGGTTTTCGATCGTCATTTCCTCGCCGTGCTGCGGCACTTTGTCCGCCGGAATGCTGAACGTCAGCGTGGGCTGCGTGTCCTTTTCCTTGGTCACCCGATATTCAACCGAGGCGTCGGCCTTGTGCGTCTTGTCGTCGACTTTCAGGTTGTAGACCTGCAGGAACACCCCGATGCTATCGTTTTCCGCAAACGCCCCGTCCAGTCGCGGCCGTACTTTCACATCGCCGATTACGAACTGACCGAGGCCGATGTCCGCCGTCGAAACGCTGCGAATATCGTCCGCCAGGATCAGGGAGCTGGTGCTCAGCTCGTCATCCTGAAACCGCGGTACCGCCAGCCGCGTGTTCACGACTCCCACGTTGCCGCTGTTCACGTCCTTCACCACCACGTCCAGCCGGTAGAGCCCCGGGCTCAGCGGCACAGCCTTCTGATAGATTCGAGAGGTTCCCACCGACTTCGACAGCAGTTCGGTCGGGAAATCCGCGCGCAGCGTGTCTTCAAAGGTCTGCACGATGCGCCCGCTCAACGTGGTGATCCGGGCAAACACATTGATCGAAGCCGAATCCACGCCATCCTTCTGCAGGAAATTCAGCTGCCTCACCGGTATCTGCACGGTGATCGGAACCAGCACGGTGTCGGAAGTAATGCGCAGGAAATCGAAGCGATAATCGAACTTCACCTGATCGCGAACCAAGCGTGAGGTCGAAATCGCCTCTAAGTCCTTGAATTTCACCGGAGGCGGACGGAAGATCGCGGCCATCAGATCGAGCCGCGAAAACTCATTGTCTTGCTCGCTTTGTGCGCCCGCGCCCGTCTCGTTCCATGCCACGTTCGTGCCGTCGGTGTTGGAGAACCGCTGGGATTTGTCGGCCAGTCCCATCGATTCCGCCATCGTCAGACCCGCGCCAGGAACCCGCAGCAGTGCGTCCTTCTCGCTGGGGTCGGACGTGATGTGGTATTCGCCCGTGGATGTGGGATCGACGAACTCGAGCTCGACGTTTTCGCCCAGGCCTTCGCCGTCCAGATGCCGGTACCGCCAGGTCTCCCATGGGTAGGTTGTCGTTGAGCCGCCGCCTTGATCGGAGGGCCGGTCCCAGGTTCCGCCGGTCGGATGCGAATCGACCTCATCGGGCGGTCCCCACATGATGTAGATTTTGCCGCGATCCGTCTTCCATCCCGGAATTCCCGAAGCGTAATGCTCGTTGGCGTAAGCGATGCGGCGGTAGTGCTCTTCCTTGAAAGTGTTCTCGGGCGAATCCGGATCAGGATTACGCCGCTGCCAGAAGGCCTCAATGAACTGCTCACGTTCCTCGTTGGTGGCAAGATGCAGGAACGCATGCCGCTCCTCGGGCGAGATGATATACACGACATCCTCGTCGAGCCACTTCTTGTAGGGCGAATCGAGCTCTTTCTTGAGCTGGTTGTCGTTCTTGGCCTTTTCCTTGCCATTCTTCTTGGAGGATTTCTGGCTCTGGTCGTCCTGCTGCTGGGGCGCCGGGGTTGACTGACCCGATTGGGCCTGCTGGTCCTGACTCTGCTCTTGCGCGGCCATAGCGGAGCTGACAGGAGTAAGAACCAATGCTCCCGCGGCGAATAATGAAAGGAACGTCCTGACGGACCGATCCATAGTGGCACCCTTTTTTTCGATTAGAGATGCTAACCTGTCCCAAAGGACAGGTCAATATTAGTTTCCCTCGGTTGGCCGTCTCTTCCCGCTTGGAATGCCCAAGGCTTCGGCGGGTTGCCTCGCGCTAAAAGCTCGACCAGGCCCGCTCATTTTCGCGGGCAGGTTGCTTTTTTCTTTTCCGTCTCGACCGAAACAATTAGAATGGTGGGCGACTGTCCCGGGGTGCTTGAGCGTGGAGTGGTGTCTATAGGGAGCCGTAGGTGTCGAGTTGTGCTGGTCCGGCCTCCCCCAGCCGGTCCAAGGTTCGAAATAATTTAACCCGCTGCTGCCGAGCCGAGAAACATTCTCTTCCGTCCAAGCGTATGTATCAAGTGACGGGCAAGTTTGTCAACCACGGCCCCTAATTGCAGGGGAATCGACCAAGGGTCAATTCATGAAGATTTGGCAGAAAGCAGCGATCGCTGTCGGGGTGGTCCTCGCCGTCGGAGGCATCGTCTGGTACAGCGTCTATAAGTCCAACCAGAACGTGGTCGTGGTTCAGACCGGCCACGTGGTCAAGCAAGATCTCGTCTCGCTGGTTACCGCCTCCGGCGAGATTCGCCCGAAAACCTATACCAACGTCCTGGGTGAGGGCATCGGCAAGATTACCGACATCGTGGTCAAAGAGGGCGACCACGTGAAGAAGGGCGATGTACTCCTGCACCTCGAGAATATCCAGCCTGGCGCCGACGTCCAGGCCCAGCAGGCCGCCATTGACGCCGCCGAAGACGGCATGAGGGCGGCTTCCTCGAGCTACGACTCAGCCGTGGCCACTCAGGCCCAGCGCCAGTCCGATCTCGACAAAGCCAAGTTCGATTGGCAGCGGGCCCAGCTTTCCTTCAAAGAGCAGCTGATTTCCCGGCAGGACTACGACGCCGCGAAGGCAACTTTCGACGGCGCCAATGCCGCCTTTTTGTCCGCGCAGGCGCAGGTCGATCAGGCGAAGGCGTCTCGCGATCAAGCCCGCTCCAACCTCGATCAGAACCGCGCGGTGCTGAAGCACCAGCAGGATGTGCTGCGCAAGACGACCTATACTGCGCCGATTGACGGAATCGTGAGCTACATCGCCGTTCGCGTGGGAGAAAACGTGGTGCCCGGAATTCAGGGAACGGCCGGCAGCTCGATCATGACGATTTCCGACATGAGCGTGGTCACCGCGGAAGTGAAGGTCGACGAGACGGACATCGTCAGCGTCAAGAATGGACAGCCGGTCGACGTCGCCATCGACGCCATCCCGGCCAAAACGTTCAAAGGCCACGTGTCGGAGGTCGGGGAGCTCGCGATTTTGCGCACCTCCGGCGAGGCCTCGATGACCTCCTCCACCGCCAATACCCAGGAAGCACGCGATTTCAAGGTTGTCGTCACGCTCGAAAACCCGCCGGATTCCCTGCGTCCCGGACTTTCCGTCACGGCCAAGATCCAGACCGCGCAGAAACAGAACGTGATGAGCATTCCGATCCAGGCGCTCGCCGAGCGGTCGCAGAAAGAACTGGACGAAGCCAAGAACGGCACGAGCAGCAGCAGCGTAACCCTGGCCGCCTCGAATTCCGATAGCGCCTCCAGCGCGAAGACCGATATTCAGGGCGTCTTCGTGGTGCGCAACGGCAAAGCGCAGTTCGTGCCCGTACAGAGCGGGATCAGCGGCACCACGGATATCGAAATCACCAGCGGCGTAAACGAAGGCGATACGATCGTCACCGGCAGTTACAAAGCCCTGCGCACGCTCAAGCCCGGCGCTTCGGTGAAGATCGACAATTCCGCGCCCAAGACGGACGATTCCTCGTCCTCGAGCAGCAGCAGCTAGGATTTCATCGCGCGAGGAGCCCAATGCCCATGGCAGTCGACGAAGTCGAATCGCAAAGTTTTCGCCAGGATCTGATCGATTCCGGCGTGGTCATCCAGACCGAAGAGCTTTGGAAAACCTACGAAATGGGCACCGAGCAGCTGCACGCGCTGCGCGGCGTGAACATCGTGATCCGCAAAGGCGAATACGTCGCCATCATGGGTCCTTCCGGCTCCGGAAAATCCACGCTCATGAATTTGATCGGCTGCCTGGATTCGCCGACGAAGGGAAACTACTGGCTGGCGGGACGGTTGGTGAGCCAGCTCGACGACGACGAGCTCGCCGCGATCCGCAATCGCGAAATCGGGTTCGTGTTTCAGACGTTCAATTTGCTGGCGCGCGCCACAGCGCTGCACAACGTGGAGCTGCCCATGATTTACAACGGCACGGGGTCGGAAGAACGTCTCGAGCGCGCGAAAGAAGCGCTCAAGCAAGTCGACCTCACCGACCGCATGATGCACAAGCCGAACGAACTCTCCGGCGGACAGCGGCAGCGGGTGGCGATTGCGCGCGCGCTGGTGAATCACCCTTCGATCCTGCTGGCCGACGAGCCCACCGGCAACCTCGATTCCGGCACCGGTGAAGAAATCATGGGCCTCTTCGCGCGCCTTCACGAAGGCGGCAATACCATCATCTTGGTCACGCACGAGCCCGACATCGCCACGCACGCCCATCGCGTCATTCGCGTCCGCGACGGCAAAGTCGAAAAAGACGAACGCACGCAATAGCCTGAGATCGCCCATCTCCCGAGGGATATTCTTTTTTCGCCGCGGATCGCCGACTGCGATGCGATTTTCTTGCGCTTGATCCCCTGGAAGTCGCTCGGAAGAAGTCACGGTCTCCCGCCCGTTTCGGTTCGCGCGCCGATTTGGTTCGCGCCGGGGCCGAGGTGCGGTTCCCCGAGCGAATCCCGAAAGTGTCGCTCAGAGGAATTTGAAAAGATTCGGCATCGCTTCGCCGGATTTTTCGAGAAAGATTTCGCCGAATACGCTGCTGTTTGCCGGGGCTTCGGGCCCTACGTAAAATGTGCGCGCACCCCGGTTGCGAGCCTGGGCTGCGAAGCCGGCGGCCGGCTCAACAACACCCGACGTGCCCGCGGCGATGAAGACGGTGCAATCGCTGAGCGCGCGCAGGATTCGATCCATTTGATAAGGCACTTCGCCGAACCAGCAGATGTGCGGACGAACGAGCGCTCCACACGGGCAGCGCGGCAACGGTCGAGGCGGTTCGTACCGATTCGAATCGTCGAACGGCAACCGCGCGCAGCTCTCACAGCGGCTCTTGAAAAGTTCGCCGTGCATGTGGACTGCCCTGCGGGAGCCTGCCTGTTCGTCGAGATTGTCGACGTTCTGCGTGCAGAGAAATAAACGGTCACCGATCGCGCGTTCCAGAGCGGCCAGCGCGAAGTGCCCGGGATTCGGCTTCACGTCCGCGGCTTTGCGCCGGCGCATCGAATAAAACTCCCACACGAACTGCGGATTCTTTTGCCATGCGGCGGGCGTGGCGATTTCTTCGGCGCGACGCTCGCGCCAGATGCCGCCCTCGCCCCGGAATGTCGGCAGACCGCTTTCGGCGCTGATGCCTGCGCCCGTAAGGACGAAGACGCGATCGTTGGGCCCGATCTCAACCATGATGGCGTGATCGCCCGGCAAAATGTTTAGCTCGAGAACAAATTGCGGACGAGAAACCAGACGTTGGCGGGCCGTTCCGCCAGCCGGCGCATGAACCAGGGGAACCAGAACGAGCCGTAGGAGATGAGAACGCCGCTGCGGTAGCCTTCGCGCGCGAGATGCAGCTGCTCGGCGCGCTGGATTCCGAAGAGCATGGCAAATTCGAGCTCCTGGCGTGGGATCGAGTGCGCCCCGGCCCACTCGGTAAGGCGCGCGATCAATCTCGGATCGTGCGTGGCCATCACCGCGCGAACGCCGGCGCGGCGCGCTTCGGGGCCGAGCAGCATCTGCGCGAGACGAAAGTAATTTTCGTCGTCATCCTGCTTCTTGGGCAAGGCGATTTCCGGCGGCTCGCTGTAGGCCCCCTTCACCAACCGCACCGCGGCGCCTGACGCGATCAGCGATGCGATGTCTTTTTCCGTTCGATGCAGATAGGCCTGCACCGCGACGCCGACATTGGCGTACTCCTTCCGCGCACGCGCGTAAATTTCCAGCGTTCTTTCGACGTACGCGCTTTGCTCCATGTCGATCCAAAGCATTTTCGCCGCAGCGGGGGAATCGCCCCTCGACCGCTCGACGAGTTTCACGAGATTCGCGTAGGAAAAGTCGCGGTCGAGATCGAGTCCGAGCTGCGTAAGTTTCACGGAGACTTCCGTGGGCAGCTCGGCGGCGCGGATGCGCTTGAGCAGATCGAGATAATGGGTGACGACGGCTTCCGCCTCCCCGCGTTGGGTGATGTTTTCGCCCAGCTCGGTGAGCAGAGTGGTGATGCCGCTCGCGTTGAGCGAGCGGGCGGCCGCAAGCGCGTCGTCCATTTTTTCACCGGGCAGGAAGCGGGCGGCCGCGGCGCGCACAAATCCAAAATGCGGGGCGTGCTCGCGCAGCCAGCGGCTTTCGGAAAGTTTTACGAGGATATGCCGGGCGAGATTCATCCTGGTTCGATTTTACGCGAGGGTCATCAAGGAGACGAGAGCGCTTTCAGGAAGCGTCCCCAGAAATCAAGGCCGCCGAAGAAGGAATCGACGCGCAGGCGTTCGTCGCGGCCGTGGGCGCGCACGTCGTCGAAATCAACGGCCAGTCCTGAAATCGCGTAGGTGGGCATGCCCGCGGCGTTGGTGAACACTCCGTCGGATGCACCCGTGGCCATGGTGGGGATTACGGGGATCGCCGGCCACATCTCGTGCGCGATTCTTTCGAGAGGCTCCATCACTTCGGGCTTGAGCGACACAGGCGCACCGGAAGGCTGGCTCGGTGCAGTGTCGCGGACGTCGCCGGCGTCACTGATATAGCGCACGGCGATTTTGGGATCCGCGAGGACGCGAATCAATTCGAGGCGCACTTCCTCCGCGCTGTGTCCCGGCAGGATGCGGCAATTCACGACGGCGCGCGCGGTTTGCGGCAGGGCATTGTTGGCGTGTCCGGCGTCGAGCCGCGTGGCGACGCAGGTCGTGCGCATCGTGGCGTGCGACAGAGGGTCGGCGTCGAGTCGCGCGATGGAGGAGGGGTCGGGAGGATTTTTCGTAATGGCCTTCATGTCGGAGGCGGTTTGGCCGTTTTCGATCGTGGCCATCTGCCGGAAATACGCGCGCGTGATTTCGCTGAGCTCGAAAGGGAATTGATCGTGCTCCAGACGCGCGAGCCCGTCGGTGAGATGGTAGATCGCGTTGTCTGGGACCGGCAGCGAACTGTGGCCGCCCGCGTTTTTCACTTCCAGCTGATAATCGGCGTAAAGTTTTTCAGTGGCATCGACGGACATCATCGCGGGCTTGCCCTCGCGCGTGTAGACGCCGCCACCATCCGGATTGAGCACGAATTCGGCGTCGATCAGATCGCGATGGTTGCGCAGGAGCCAGTCGACGCCGTTGGAGCTGCCGGTTTCTTCGTCGGCGGTCAGCGCGAGGATAAGGTCGCGATCGGGCTCAAAGTGTTCTTTGTGGAAACGGATCAGCGTGGTGACCATGATGGCGTCCGCCGATTTCATGTCCTGCGTGCCGCGACCGTAAAAATAGCCGTCCCGCTCGAGGAACACGAATGGGTCGACCGACCATTCCTCGCGTCGCGCTTCCACCACATCGAGATGACCGATCAGCAGGATCGGCCGGCGCGCGCCGCTGCCGTGCAGCCGGGCGACCAGGTTGGCTTTTCGCGGATTCGGGCCGAGGACTTGCGCATCGGCGGCGGGAAAGCCTGCATCACGAAGTCGCTGCGCCATGGCCTCCGCAGCGCTCCCCACGTTGCCGGTCGAGTCTGTCGTGTTGATCTCGATCAATTGCTTGAAAATGTCGCGCGCGAGCTGTCGATCGGCGTCGCTCGTCTCCGCACGGACGACGACCGTGGCGGCGAAAGCGAAGCAAAGGTAGAAAGCAATTTTTCGTGCCATCTCGAAGGTCGCGACTCCCAGGGTGAACGCTCGGATTCTGTCCCATCCAGCCATTGCAGCAGCGGATAAGTCCCGGTAGAATACACTGGCTTTGCGGGAATCGCCCGGGAGCGTGCGAATTCCGCAATACGTTTGTCCCGATGCGGCTGCCGGGACAGACCCACCAGCCCTGGGGGATCGCATCAACTGAAATGGACGCCAGTCTATCCGTGCATTCAATCGTCAGCGCTTCGCCCGAGCAGGTATCGTGCCCGCTGGGCGACGAGGCCGCGATCCTCAATCTGAAGAACACCGTGTATTACGGCTTGAATCCCATTGGAGCGCGTGTCTGGAACCTGCTGCAGCAGCCGAGAACGATCGGCGAGCTGCGGGACGTGCTGCTTGAGGAGTACGACGTCGAAGCGGGGCGCTGCGAAGCCGACCTGTTGGAACTTCTTCAAAATATGAGAACCGAGGGCCTGATTCAGGTTCGGAGCGCGGCCGGAGCGGGCGCATAGCTTCTCGTGTCGCTTTTTGCGGCTCTCGCGCATCTCAACGGCACCGAGTCTTGATGAGCCTCGGCGCGGGCTCGGCCAGGAACGCGACTTTCCGCGAGGTTATGGGTTGAACAACACGATGAGAACCTGGGGCAGCTATCGTCGCCTGGAGCGCGGCGATCGCCGGCTCGCTCGCGAAACTGCGGCGGCGCTTCTGGCGACCCGCATCGGTCTGCGCGTGGGCGGGTTGCGGCGTTGGAAAGAGCTCCTGGTGCGGCTGGCGCCCCTGCGGACTGCCGGGGCCTCGGCGGGGCTATCCGGCGGGCCTGAAATGGAAGTTGCGCGGAGAGTTGCGGCCATCCAGGAAGCCGTATCAAAGCATCTACCGTGGCAAGCCAGCTGTCTCGAGAAGTCGCTGGTTCTCTGGTGGCAGCTGGGCAGGGGTGGGATCGCGGCCGAGCTGCGAATTGGCGCCCGCAAAGAGGCCGGCCGGTTTGAGGCGCACGCCTGGGTGGAATTGGGAAGCGTAGTCCTGAACGATTCCGGCGAAACGCACATGCACTTCGCGCCTTTTGACGGCGCAATCCTGACGCTGGGGGGCTAGCACCTTGAGCGGGATCGTGGGATTTTTCGGGCGCGATGGCGCGCCGGTGGATCGCCCGCTGCTGCGGTCGCTTTCGCACTATCTTTCGTTCCGCGGGCCGGACGCGCGCGAGGTGTGGGCCGAGGGCCCGACCGGGTTCGGGCATACTCTGCTGCGGACGACGGACGAATCGCTCACCGAAAGACAGCCTGCAACGCTCGAAGAACGTTACACCATCACAGCGGATGCGCGCATTGATGGCCGGGCGGAGCTGATCGCGCTGCTGACGAATGCTGGACGTAACGTGCGGCAAAAGGGCCCTGATTCGGAATTGATTCTGCACGCTTACGCCGCCTGGGGCGAGGAATGTGTCGAGCATCTGCGCGGCGATTTTGCCTTTGCGATTTGGGATTCGAGATGGAAGACACTTTTTTGCGCGCGCGATCATTTCGGGGTAAAGCCGTTCTATTTCGCGCAGGCGGGCGAGACTTTTATTTTCAGCAATACGCTGGACTGCTTGCGGCTGCATCCCGGAATTTCGGGCGAGGTGAACGAGAGGGCGATCGGGGATTTTCTGCTCTTTGGGATGAACTGCGATACGGCGACTACGACGTATCGAGATATTCAGCGGTTGGCGCCGGCCCATTTTATGACGGTGAGCGCGGCGGAGATTCGCACGCGGCGATATTGGACGGCGCCGACGGACGGACGAATTCGCTACCAGCGGCCCGATGACTACGTGGAGCATTTCCAATCGTTGATGGAAGCCGCCGTGGCGGACCGGTTGCGGACGGACCGCGTGGGAATCCTGCTGAGCGGCGGGTTGGATTCCTCCGCACTCGCGGCGACGGCTCATGGGATTTCAGTGGAAGCGGGCCGCAAGGTCGACCTGCGGGCGTACACGGTTACCTACGATTCGCTGATTCCGGACAAGGACGGTGAGTACGCGCAGAAGGTGGCGGAATTTTTGCGCATTCCGATTCGTTGCCTGCCACTGGATGGGATCGAGCTGTTCGAGCGCTGGGACGAACGCGAAATCGCATGGCCGGAGCCGGTGGACGATCCATTTTTTGCGGGGCTTTTCGACCAGTCGCGGATGATTGCGTCGGAATGCCGTGTAGCGCTCGAAGGCGAGGGCATGGACAACTTGATGATTTTCGAGGTCGTGCCTTATCTCCGGAATCTGGCCCGCACGGGCGAGTGGCGCCATGCGGTCCGTCAGGCGCTGCGGTATCTCGCGGCCAAGCCCAGGATTTGGCCGGGAATTCGTCGGCGGTTGATGGCGGTTCGAGGACGGCGGCCGGGACTGCCGCAGCTTCCGAAATGGCTGGCGCCGGAATTCGCGAATCGCATGAACCTGCGGGACCGCTGGCAGGAGGTTGGCATGGCCCAGGCCACGCCGGCGCATCCGATCGTGCCGGCGGCGCATTCGTCGCTGATGGGGCCGCAGTGGCCGCACTCGCATGAGCTGCAGGACGCGGGCGTGACGCGGTGCGCGCTTGAGATACGGCATCCGTTCCTTGACTTGCGGATCGTGGACTTCGTGCTGGCGCTGCCGCCCCTCCCCTGGACGCTTGAGAAGTCACTGCTGAGGGCAGCAACCGCGGGGCGGCTGCCCGAAAGCGTGCGCATGAGGCCGAAAACGCTATTGGCGGGCGACCCGCTGGCAGAGACGTTGAAGCGGCCCGACGCGGCATGGGTGAATCGTGCTCGCTGGAGCGAGCAGATGGGGGCTTACGTCCGGACTACGGCGATTCCGGAGCTCAATGGGCAAACAGATTCCGAAGAAACCATCTCAGCGATTCGACCGCTTTGCCTGAACTTTTGGTTGCAGTCCGAGCGGCGAGTTCGGTATAACACTTACGCGGAGGCTCACGGTGGTTAAAGCGGCAAGTAACGAGCCCAAAAAGCCGTATGTTGGTCCGGAACTTGTAGTTTACGGAAAGGTTAGTGAGCTGACGCAAACACACACATCCGGTGCACATCCGGATGGCGGTAGATTACCGAAGAACAAGGGCACCAGCTTAGCGTAGACGTACGCCGTTGGATTGTGTAAGCGGTCGCCTACCGAGATTCGTCATCCATTGAGCTTGCACCCCGCAATTCGACCTCGACGTGAATTTGCACGCAGGAAATCCTTGCTCCTAGGGTTCTCGCGTCGCCCAGCTTGCTAAATCGCATGCCGGATGAAGTGAGATTTCGTTATTCCGCTTTTGGACTTTCGTTTGGTGCGAACCGAGCGATTCCTGGATTGATTGCTTCCGATGCTTCCACCGCCGCGCCCGACGTCGAAATTTCTCTTGGCTTGGGCCCGCGGGACCTTCTTGCGCGCCTGAATGAGAATGACGAACTGTATTACGTGAGCAGGGACATCGACGAACACGGGGAGCCGGGATTTCAAATCTGGCGTTTGGGAAACGGCAAGTTTCTTCGCATGGACTACGTGGACGGCCTGCGGTTCTGGTTAGACCGCGGTGGCACGAGCGTGTGGTGCACCTGGCCTGAGAATCTCACGATTGCGGACGCGGCGGTTTATTTGCTGGGCCCGGTTTTGGGATTCTTGTTGCGGCTGCGGGGTGTGACTTGTTTGCACGCGAGCGCTGTCGCGTTCCGAGATCGTGCCATTGCGTTTCTAGGTCCGGCCGGCGCGGGTAAGTCGACGACGGCGGCCGCGCTGGCGCGCCGGGGCCATCCCATCATTTCCGACGACATTGTCGCGGTGGAAGAGCGTGACGACGGATTTTTTGTATTTCCAGCGCACCCCTATCTTGGGTTGTGGCCGGAGTCCGTCGAAATGCTCTACGGACGGCAGACGAAAATTCCGGGGTTTGCGTCGAACTGGGACAAGCGAAGACTCTCGCTTTCCGATCATAATTTGAAGTTTCAGGAGCGGGCCCTGCCGCTGGGAGCGATCTTCCTTCTAGGGGAGCGAACCAGCGATCCGGCGGCGCCTTTTCTTGAGACTGCGCCCGCCCGCGAGGGCTTAATGGAACTGGTGTCCAACTCGTACGGAACGAATCTGCTGGAAAAGGATATGCGGGCACGTGAATTCGAGTTGCTGGGCGACCTGAAGGCGCTGGTCCCAACTTGGCGTTTGCGGCCTCACGCGGACCGGGAGAAACTCGCATCTCTATGTGACTTAATCGAGAGGAGTTGCGGGTCCCTTGGTGCTGCGAGGTAGTGCTCTCCAGAGGAGCGTGCCGCTCGTTCGGGCCCTCCGATCCCATTGCTCGGTTCAGAACACAGGCAACGAAAAGGCGTAGCTGCCCTTCCTAGTACGTGCCAGAATGGCACACTGAGTTGGACTGAGCCAGTCGCAGGCTGAAAATTGCGCTGGGGCGCAGAACATTCTTAGGAGGAAGCACGACATGAAGAGACTTCTGGGGCTACTTGCACTGCTGGCACTTTCGACCCTACCGGCCATGGCGCAGTCCGAAGGTTTCCCGCGAATTGAGTTCGGGGGAGGCTTCATGTACCGGTCCTATAACATTCAATTCGCGCCACGGCAAAACGAGTTGGGGTGGTTCGCGACCGGTGATTTCAACGTAACGAACTGGTTGGGATTCGACGCGGACGTCGACGAGGGGTTCGTATCCGCGAACTCGGTGACCGACAAATATCATCACGTCACGTACCTGTTCGGACCGCAGGTCTATCCGTTGGGGCATCACCGGATTACGCCGTTCGCGCACGCGCTGTTCGGCGGTTCGTATTTCGATTTTCCAACCGACGACTTCAGCGACAGTGCGTTTGCGTTCGCGATCGGGGGCGGAGTCGATTTCAACTTGACGCATCATATCGCCATTCGGCCAGTGCAGTTTGATTACGAACAAGACCGAAATTTCGGCGGCGGTTCGTCAGGCAATCCCGTCCAGAACAATTTCAAGTACAAGGGCGGCGTGATTTTCCGCTTTTAACTGGACTCCAGTTTTTCGATTCAATAGGCCGGTCGTCCGCCGCGGCGGATACCCGGCCTTTTTTCTTTCCTCTGAGGCTTTCTTCTGAGATATTGCCCTGCGGCGAAATCCCCGTTTCGCAACTTGCCAAAAGGAACGATCGGGCGGGCCAACCCCGGACGCGCAGCGTGCCTCCAAGCACAGACGCTTCCCGCTAAGAGACTTTAGGAGGATTCCGTTAATGAAGAGCGTGCTAGGACTGTTGTTGCTGCTGGCGGGGTTTGTGCTGCCGGTGATCGCGCAGGATTCGCAGACGCCGCCACCCCAGGAGCAGCCGCCCAGCGCACCGACTGCCCCGTCCGATCAGACTGAACCCGTGAAGGTGAAACGCACGTGGCCCGTACCAAAGGCCGAGATTTCCGCCGGGTTTGCCTATCGCTCCTATTACGGGCCGAGCGACACGTCGATCGGGATGATCGGCGCGTACGGCTCTTATCAATACAATTTTTATCGCTGGCTTGGACTGGAAGGCGAAGTCCTGGGAGTGAATGGGTCGATTAAGGTGCCCAACCTCCCGCCGCAAAGTTTGCACGTCTTCACGGCACTCGCTGGGCCGCAGATCTATCCGCTGGGGCGCCATAAGCTCGATCCGTTCGGTCACTTCATGTACGGCGGGGGATTTCTGATTGCCTCTGTGCCTGCATTTTCGGGATTTCCGAGCAACACGACCACAACTGCGGTGAAGGCCTGGCAGGCTGGCGGGGGACTGGATTTGAGCCTTAAGCCGCACTGGGCCGTGCGGGTGGTGCAGTTCGACTACGTGAGCTCGAAATTTCTCGGTCCCGGCATTCCGAACCAGAACGGCAAACGAGTTTCGTTCGGAATCGTGTATCGTTTCGGCGAGAAATAGAGTCGCCGAGGCGATGTGGGATCGATATTTTTGACCCCGATCGAGTGCGCCCTCCCTGAACGGAACCGCTCTGCTTAGCGATCGCCGCGAATGAAAACCTGAAATTCGCGGCGCCGCGTTCCAGATTACCCTTGCATGACGCGAGGGCGCATAGCAGATTATCGCTTGATGGAATTTCCTCTTTCAACCGCGGGGCGGCGATGGTTCGTGGTCGCAGTCTCGTTTGCAATTGCCGCGCTGGTCATCTTTCAGGCGAGCGAACTGTGGCTCGCAAGTCATCGATTGGATTCCAAACAGATTGGGCAGGTGGAGCGGGGCGTAGCGCTTGTACCGGGGGACGGCGAGGCGTGGGACCAGCTGGGCCGCATGCGGCAATGGGATTTCATGAATTCCGATCTGCCGGGCGCGATTGAGGATTTTTGGAAAGCGGTGCATTACGATCCTCGGTCCGCGCATTTCTGGATGGACCTGGCGGCGGCCTACGAGGAATCGGGCGACGACGCGCGAGCGCGCGAAGCCTACTTGCGGGCCAAAGCGGTGTATCCGGCTTCAGCGGAGGTCGGATTTTACTACGGCAACTTCCTGCTGCGCGAGCAGGCATATCCCGACGCGTATGCGGAGCTGCGCCGCGCGGTCGCGACCGATCCGACTCTGCTACCGCTCGCGATTTCACGAACCTGGCGATCGAGTGAGGACGTCGACGAGCTCCTGAACAACGTGCTGCCGGTGAACCAGCAAGCGTATCTGGAGGCGCTGGATTTTTTTGCTTCGATTCATGAAGTCGAGCCGGGCCTGGCGGTGTGGCAGCGGCTCGTCGCGCTTGGGAAAGGCCTGCCAATACTGCGAATCAATTCCTTTTTCGACGAGCTGATTCGCGAGGATCGCGGCGACGACGCTCGAAGAGTGTGGCACGAGGCGCTCGTTGTGGCCGGTTTGCCTGTCGATGAGCCCGCAAACGGTAATCGGGTGTTCAATGGAAGTTTCAAGCGCGATTTCCTGGACGAAGGGCTCGACTGGCGATGGATCGAACTGCCTGACGCGGAGTTCGAGTTCGATGCCGAACCCGGGCCAAACGGTTCGCGAGCGGTTCGCGTGGATTTCAACGGCGGCACGAATCTAGCGCTGGACGAGCCGAAGCAATATGTGCCGGTCGAGCCCGGCCGCAGCTATCATTTCCACGCATACATGCGGACCGGGGGGATCACGACGGAGAGCGGCGTGCGATTTTCTCTAACCGATCCGAACCACGCAGGCGGGGTGAATCTGCAGACCGTGGATTTCACCGGTTCACGTGCGTGGACCGCTGTGGAGTCTGATCTTACGACCGGGCCCGACACGCATTTCCTGCTCGTGCAGTTGTTCCGCAGTCCGAGCCGTCTTTTCGAGAACAAGCTCGAGGGAACGGTCTGGATTGCGGATGTGTCAGTACTGCCACTCGACAGTCCCGCACGCCCCGCTACACCATGACCTCGCCATGAGAGCACTGCGCATCGGACTGTGCCTTCTGTTCGCTTTCTGCGTGCTGGCATTGGGCGCGGTCGAAGTGTGGTCGATCTCGATCATGGAAATCAGTGCGGCGGCGCTGTGTCTCTGGTGGGCGGTGGTTATCTACCGAAGTCCTGATCCCAAAATCTACTGGAGCCCACTCTACGCACCGGCTTTGGGGCTATGGGCGATCGGAATTTTGCAGCTGCTGCTGCGCGGAACGGCATATCCCTACCTCACGCGCGTGATGTTACTGAAACTTGCGGCGTATTTAGTCGTGTTCTTCCTGCTGGCACAGGCATTCCGCGAGCGCAAGGATTTGCAACGCCTGTCGTGGTTCGTGATGGCGTTCGGCTTCGGGGTATCGCTGCTGGCGATCGTTCAGCACTTCACATCCGGTTCGGAAATTTACTGGCTGAGTGATTTGAAGATCGAGGGCGATCCCTTCGGGCCGTATGTGAATCGCAATCATTTCGCCGGGTTCGTAGAACTGACCGTGCCGACGGGACTGGCGCTCATGGCCTTCCGCGGCCTGAAGCGGGATCTATTTCCGCTCGCTACGTTGCTGACGATTGTTCCCGTCAGCGCTATGATCCTGTCGGCTTCTCGGGCAGGAATCATTGGGTTTGGTCTGGAGATCGTGGTTTTGGTGCTGTTGGCGCGCAGCAGAAAAGCGTGGCGGGGCCAGGGAGCGACCATGGCAGCGATTGTGGCGCTTTTGGCAATCGCGGTGGTGGCGTGGGTGGGCACGAGCCGGGCGTTTGAGAGATTCTCAGGAACGACGATTCACGAAGCGACGCTGGGACGTCGAGCGTCGATGTTTCGCGGGGCGGCCCACATCTTTCTCGACCATCCAATCAAAGGGTGTGGTCTGGGAACGCTCATCGACGTTTTCCCCGCCTATGAAAACGCCTACGACGGCAAGCTGATTGACCACGTCCATGATGATTACATCGAAACTCTGGCGGAAACCGGTCTTCTCGGCGGTATCTGTGGCGCGATTTTCCTGTGGGCCCTCTATCGAGAGGGGCGCAAGAATTTCATCGCCGAGCAGGGGCGCTTTTCGCGCGGGCTGCACGCCGGCGCGATCATGGCCGTGTCTGGGTTGCTTTGGCACAGCTTCGTGGACTTTAACCTGCAAATTCCGGCCAATGCACTGCTGTTCCTGCTGCAGGCATACCTTGTAACGTCGCCGCCAGCTCCTCCGGATGCCGCCGGCTCAAGAGTTCGGCGCCGCGCCGAGAGTCCCACGGTGGCAGCTGCAGGAGTCTGAAACCGCGCAATAAAGTGAGCCAATTATTCCCAAAATGCGGAAACGGTCGGTTTAGCAGTGCGGCATCTCCCCGTTGACACGGTGATTCGGCTAAGCCATAGTTCTTGGGGGTTAATTCTATCAATGATTTTCGCAGTCCGCGGCATCACGGACTGGCTGTTGGCGAAGCCTTTTTGGCTTTTGGCAATCTTGGCGGTCTGCGGTTGGCAATCAGTCTACGGTCAGACGACTGAAACAACGCCGCAACAGACGAACGAAAAGATTCAGCAGCTCGCGACTCTCGCGCGGGCTCATCCGGCGGATTCACCAATCGGAAGTGGCGACCTACTCCACATCGATGTGTTCGATGTTCCCGAGCTATCTCGCGAAGTTCGTGTGGGCGACGCGGGAGACATCAGCTTTCCGCTAATCCCCGGCAAAATCACCGCCGCAGGGTTGACTCCCATCGCACTGGAGGAAATGATCGAGCGCCTGCTGATCGAGAACGGGCTCGTGTCGCATCCGCAAGTCTCAGTATTCGTCAAGGAACAGACCAGCCAACCCGTGTCCGTTGTAGGTGCCGTGCAGCATACAATGGTGTATCAAGTTGTGCGGCCGACTACGATTCTAGAAGTGCTTTCCGCTGCGGGCGGAATCACCGACGATGCCGGGAATGTGATTTTGATCACTCGTCCGGCTCATCCTGCGGGCACACCGACGACGCAGAACGTGAGCGACACGAACGATCCTGACAAAGATCAGCAGATCATCACCATTCGATTGCAGGATTTGCTGGAGTCGGGGGACGCCGTTTACAACGTCCCGGTTTACGGCGGCGACGTGGTGAGCGTCCCGCGCGCGGGCATCGTATACGTGCTGGGATTCGGAGTGGCTCAACCGGGCGGGTATGTCGTGCAAAGCCGAGGCGAGCAGGTGACGGTGCTCAAGGCGCTTGCGTTGGCGCACGGCTTGACGACCTTCGCGAAAGCCGATTCGGCAGTGATTCTGCGCACAAATCCTGCCACTGGAAATAGGGACCAGCTTCCTGTCCACATCAAAGCGATCGAGAACCACAAGGAAGAGGATGTGGCCATGAAGTCCAACGACATCCTCTATATTCCCGACAGCCGTGGATTGAAAGTGCTCGCAAAGACCGGCGAGGCGGCCATCGGTATAGGCTCCGGACTTGCGATTTATCGTGCACCGTAGCTGGCGAGTGAGTGTGCATCTGATTCTGATTGCGGGGTGATTCAATTGGGCCCGATGGAAGACACGTCGAGATTCGCTATTCGCGAGCGCAAGGCAGCGGACTCGCTCGCGGTGATCCCCGCTCCCAGTGTTCTGTCCTGGGATCAGATGCCACGCGAACCACACCTGCTCGATTACTTCATTACTCTGCGAAAGCACCAGTGGCTGATTCTTACGTTTCTCCTTACCGTCGTGACGGTCGTGACGATCGCGTCGTTCAAGATGAAACCGATTTATCAAGCCGCGGCAACGGTTGAGGTAGACAAGGAATCGTCGCAAAACACGCTCCCCTTCCAGGACGAGGCCGCCTATGACGAATACATCGACATGGACAATTATCTGGAGACCCAGACCAAGATTCTGGAAAGTGAAACGCTTGCTTTTCAGACGATCAAGTCGCTCAATCTCGCGCGCAATCCCGAATTTGGCGGGGCTCCCGGCGGACCTGCGTTCGGACAAGGCGCCGGTGCCAAGCGGCCGGCGATTTTGGGCGCTTTTCTCGGAGGCCTGAGCGTAAAGCGCGTTCCCAATAGCCGCCTGATCGATGTGCGCTTCGAGGCAGAAGATCCCCAGCTCGCGGCTCAGGTCGTGAACGCGCATGTGCAGAATTACATCGAACAGAATTTTCGCAGCAAATATGACGCCACAACTCAGGCTTCCAACTGGTTGTCTTCCGAGCTTGAGGAACTACGAATCAAGGT
>CAZLWY010000088.1:0-6998 GCA_964563425.1 uncultured Acidobacteriaceae bacterium
GAACGCACTTCGATTTCACCGTTGAGCGCGTGGACATTCGAGCGGACCACATCGAGACCCACGCCGCGCCCGGCCAATTCAGACGTGGACGAAGCCGTGGAGAACCCTGGACGGAATAGAACTTCACGCAGCTCGCGCTCGCTCAGCTCCGAGGCCGCCACCGAGGTCATCGTGCCGGAATCGACGATACTCTGCCGCACGCTCTCGTAGTCGATTCCGCGGCCGTCGTCTTCCACCTCGATGAAAATGTGATTGCCGCGATGGTAGGCACGTACCGCGACCCGGCCTTTTTCGGGCTTGCCGGCCCGACGTCGCGCATCCGGGTCCTCAATCCCGTGCGCCACGGCATTGCGCACCAGATGAATCAGCGGATCGGAAATGTGCTGGACGATGTTGTTGTCGAGTTCGGTTTCGGCGCCTTCGAGTAGCAGGTCGACCGGTTTCCCGGCGGCCTTCACCGCGTCGCGCACGGTCCGCGAAACGCGCGTATAAAGGTTCCCGATCGGCACCATGCGCGCAGCGGTGATTTCGTCCTGCAAGTGGTGTGCGAGCTTGGTGAATTCGTCGATATCGGAATCGACGCGGCCCATGAAGCCTTCCAGCTGCGTCAGTACTTCACTGACGTCCGCGGAGATTTCCGTCAGCGAGCGCGACAATATATTGAAGTCGTCGTAGCGATCCATTTCAAGATCGCTGAACTCAAGCAGGTCGCTGGTGCTGATCGGCGAAAGCGGACCGGATGAGGGCCGCAGCGTGTCGGTCGGCAGCGGTTGCCGGGCGCCGGGCGGGAGCGTGCTCGAGATGCGGCTGAATTCGTGCTTCTCCTGGAAGTCGGAAACTTTGCCGGCGAGCCGTGCCTTGGAAAATTGCAGCACTTCGACGAGCTTCGCGAGCTCCGTGAGGCGGCCGAGCATGCGCGTGCGGTTGATCACCAGCTCGCCCACCGCGTTCATCATGCGATCGAGCCATTCCAGAGAAATGCGCACGGACTTGGCTTGCGGCAAGCCTTGCGACTGCGCCTGGGCTTGCCCGGCGGCCGCAGGACGCACGGACGTCGCCTGCGCCGCAAGGGGGGCTGACGCAACCGACTCCACGCTCGACACAGCCGCTTCCGAGGATGCCGTCTCTTCAGCCAGTTCTTCCGGCGCCAGCTCCGCCATTCGCGCCAGTAGCGGATCGACGGCCGCCGCCATCTCCGCTTCGCTGGCCCACTGCCGATGCAGAAACTGCTTCAGCACATCGACGGACTCGAGCAACACATCGACAATTTCCGCGCTCGGCTGCAATTCACCGTCGCGCAAGCGCCCGATCAAGTCCTCCACGCGATGAGCCACGGCCGAAAGCCGGTGCAGGCCGACTTGCGCGGCGGAGCCCTTCACCGTGTGCATCGAGCGGAAAAGGCGGTTGATGTCATCCGCGTTCGGATTCCCTTCGAGCGCCAGCAGGCATTCGGTGACGGCCTGCAAATGCTCCTCGGCCTCGGGAACGAAGAATTCGAGAACTTCGTCCGGCACCTCGCCATCCTGCGGCAGGCCCGCGACGTAGGAAACGGCCGGGAAAACTTCGGGAATAGGTTCGCCGGCCCCGATCGATCCTGCGACCGCAGACACTTCTTGGTCAGCCTCGGTTTCGGCCGGCGGCGCGGAAGGGAACGCAAACGCGTAGCGCTGCTTGAACGCGGCGATGTCTTCGGAAGTCTCTACGCCCGTGGAGCTGATTTGCAGCAAGTCGAACTCAAGCACGGAAATCGCGTCTGACAGAAATTCCGTGAGCGGTCCGTGCATATCCGGCGTGAGTGCGGCATTCATGGCGTAATGAAAAATATGCGCCATCTTCGCGGCCACTTCGGAAAATTCCGGGAAACCGTAGCTCGCGGAGGTGCCCGAGAGCGTATGCGCGGCGATGTAGAGTTTTTCGAGATCCTCAGGCTTCGTCGAAGATTCCTGCAAAAGGCCGGAGTACTCCCGCAAATACTGGAGGTTCTCGGAAGCCTCCTGAAGGAAAAGCTCGATTGATTCCTGGTTCGGCCCGTTCACAGGGCTCCCTCCGCCATCGCGGGCGCGCGGCGGGACTCCACCGCGCCCGGCTTGCGATAAATCCGGCAATCGCCCAGCACCACCGGCTCGAATTTTACCGGTGCGTTCGTCAGCGTTTCCGCGTGACCCAGCAGGAAGTATCCGCCGGGCTCGAGCGCATCATAGAAGCGGCGCAGAATGGCCAGTCGTCGCTCCTCGGAAAAATACATCAGCACGTTCATGCAGAAAATGACATCAATCTTGCCGACATACACCGATTCGGCCAGATTCATCTGCGCGAACGAAATCATGCGGCGGATGCGCGGCTTCACCTGATAGCCATGTTTCGTGGCCTCGAAATAATTCTCCGCGCGTTCCGGCGGCGCTTCCTGCAGGCTGCGTCGCGAATACGCGCCGCGCTCGGCATGCCGCAGGGCCCGCCGGCTGATGTCCGTCGCCAGAATCTCGATGTCCCAGGCTTCCGCGAATTTCAGCGCTTCGCAGAGCGTGATGGCGATCGAATACGGCTCCTCGCCGGTCGAGCAGCCCGCGCTCCAGATACGCAGCGTCCGCGGGTTCTGCCAGAATTTGCGCTCCTGCACTTCGGGCAGGATTTTCGTTTCGAGCGCCTCGTACACCGCCGGATAGCGGAAGAACGAGGTCTCCTGCGTCAGCAGATTCTCGAGCAGCGCTTCGTACTCGATGCTTGAGCCGCGAACCAGGCCCAGCAGATCGTGGCCGCTCGCGAGGCCCTTTTCGGCCAGATACTCGCGCACGTGCGTCGAAAAAAAACGTTCGCGCGAGGAATCGAACAAAATCGCCGATCGGTTCTCGATCAGCATGCGAATCTGATCGAGCTCGCTCTCGGTGAGCCGCGCGGCCGTTGCTGGATGCTGTTTCATAGTCGGCGTTCAGCGCCGGCGGCGATTTCAAGCGGCCGCAGCGGCGCGGAGATTGCCGTTAGCGATGCGCTCCTACGGGTTCGGGGGGCCGCGAGCCTTCGTTGATCGGCGTGGGCTCGTTCGAACGGCCCGAACGGAACTGCGCCAGGGCTTCGTTAAGCTGCTCGGACAGCTTCACCATGTTGCCGACGGTTCCGGCTGTCTGTTTCGCGCCCTGCGTGGTCTGCCGGGTGATGCCGGAAATGATCTGCATCGCGTTTGCGACGCCCTCCGTCCCGCGCACCTGTTGCTTGGAAGCGAGTGAAATTTCCTGCACCAGCTCCGCGGATTGGCGGACGACGCTGGAAATCGCTTCGAGCGCTTTCCCGGCTTGATCCGCGAGGCCCGCACCCACTTCCACTTCGCGCGTGCCGTCTTCCATCACGACCACCGCTTCGTTCGTCTCCGCCTGAATGGCCTTGATGAGGGCTGCGATGTCTTTCGTGGCGCTGCGGCTGTGTTCGGCGAGCTTCCGCACTTCGTCGGCGACCACGGCGAATCCGCGGCCAGCTTCTCCGGCGCGCGCGGCTTCGATCGCGGCGTTGAGCGCCAGGAGGTTGGTCTGTTCCGTGATGTCGTTGATTACGTTGATGATTTCCGAAATTTCCAGCGACCGGTCGCCGAGCGACTTGATCTTTTTCGCCGTGGCCTGCACGGAAGCGCGAATGCGCTGCATGCCCTGAAGCGTATCGCTCACTGCGCGGTTGCCCTGTTCGGCGGCATCGAGCGCGCGGCGCGCGGCTTCGGCGCTGGCTTCCGCGTTGTTCGACACCTGTTTCATCGAAACCGTCAGCTCCTCGACGGCGCTCGATGTGTTGGTGATTTCCTGGTCCTGCTGCATGGCGCCGGCGCTCATGTCGTCGGCCGATTCGCGAATCTGATTCGCGCCGGTGCTCACGTCGATGGCGGCCTTGCGGACGCGCTCGAGAACCTTGGTGAAGTTGTCGAGCATGAAGTTCACCGAATCAACCACGTTGCCCAGCGCGTCGTTGGTCACTTTTCCGCGAATCGTCAGATCGCCGCGCGCCACCTGGTTGATCGTGTTGAGCAGGTCCGTGATGCTGCGCTGCAGGGAATCCTGGGCCTGCTGGTTCGTCACCGCGTGCGCTACCTTCGCGGCGCTGCGGTTCAGATTTTCCGCGATCAGGCCGAATTCGTCGCCGCTGTCGAACTCTGCGCGCGCGCGGGCGTCACCCGCCACCAGCCGCTCGGAAAATTTCGCCAGCTCGCCCACGGGTTTCAGCACGCGCTTGCCGAGCACGAAGATCAGCAGCAGAGCGGCCGCAATCGCCAGGCCGAACGCGGCGAACAGCGGTCCGCTCGCGCTCGAGGGCAGCGACGGCGCATCGGCCAGGGCGATGCCGCCTGATTCCTTGCCCGCGTGGTACGCGAGCCCGAGCACCGCGAACAACGCCACGGCGGTCCCGGCCACCAGCATCCAGATTGTCGAACTCAACCGAGATTTCATGACTTCCTCCCGAGAACGTGTGCGCTCTTCTGCCTGAAAAACCATCCCGCAAATCGCGGACCCGAAACTCCCAAACGCGAAATCAAATCACCGGTTCTGGAAACACTTCCGCCACGCGCCGCAGGTCGATCACCAGCGCCAGTCGATCCTCATGCCGCAGCATTCCGCGGCAGTGCGGCACCTCCGCCGGCGCCTGATCGAGCAACGCGTCTTCGGCGGCGGAAAACGTTCCGATCACCTCATCCGCCGCGATGCCCACGCGCAAATCGTCGCGCTGCGCGTCGCCCTTGATCGCCGCCACCACCACATGCTTCGGCAGCAGCCCCGGACGGCGGCCTTCGGTGAATGCGATATCCATCAGCGGGACAATGGTGCCGCGCAAATTGAAGACGCCCATCAGATACGCGGGCGCCAGCGGAACCCGCGTCACGATCGGCCAGTCGACCACTTCCTCTACTTCCAGGACATTGAGGCAAAAACGCTCGCGGCCCGCGCGGAATACGCAGTACTGCCGCTCCGGGCGCCGGTCCTCGGGCGAAATTTCGGCTTCGAGGAACTCGCCGGTATCCAAACCGAGCGCCAGCGCTCCGTTTTCCTGCTCGATCGCCATCAGGCAAACCTCTTCACGGCGCTGATCAGCTCATCGGGTGTAAACGGTTTCGCGACGTAGCCGTTGGCGCCCTGCTGCTCGCCCCAATAACGATCGCTGGGCGCCGTCTTCGAGGTAACCAGGATCACGGGAATCTTGGCGTAGGATTCCTGGTTCTTCAGATCGCGGCACACCTGGAAACCGTTGCGCTGCGGCATCACCACGTCGAGCAGGATCACGTTGGGACGCTCCTCCTCGATTTTTTCCTCGACCCGCGTCGGGTCGTTGACCGCCACCGAATGAAAACCAGCTTGCTGCAAAACAGATTGAAGCAGGCGGGTTTCCGCCTGCGAGTCGTCCACTACCAGAATCTTCATCACCACGTCCACACCTCCGCGCGTAAATCCCCGCAGAGATAATTGCAACTCGTGCGCCACCTGTCCGAGCGAAAGGGGAAAGGGAGTTCTATTTGCAAGCGGCTTGTTTCGTGTGGGTTACGTGGTGTGCGCGGGGGTTCGCTAGCGTGTCGCCAAGATGTAGGGCGCCGCCTGTGTCTCAGCTTGAGATTCTTTCTCACCGGCCCGCATTTCGGCCGCCAGCGATGAGAATCGCTGCATGATTTCGTTGAGCCGCAGCGCCATCGTATGGATCGTCTGTATTTGTTCAAAGCTCTCGGCGGAAGCTTGCCCCCACTCGAGCAGCAGCAAATCCGCATTGCCCATCACGGAGGTAAGGGCATTGTTCACGTTGGGCCGCACTTCGAGCATGTAGCGCCCCAGCGCGGCGTGACCTTGGGATGCGAGCGCCATGCCTTCGGCGCGTTGCGCCCGGCGAACGGCCTCGACGCGCCGCAACGCTTCCGTTGCCACGAGCACGATCGTGCCCGCCCAGCCGTCGGCTCGCGGCACGATCAGCAGAAGCGGATAATCCGACAGCAGCTGGGAGATATTCTTCGTCTCTGGGGCGAAATAGATGGTGGCGGCGCGCGAGGAAAGGCTTGCTGCGCCCAGAATCGCTGCGGAATCCCCATCGCGCAAGGGTCCGATGACCACGAGATCGTGGTCGGCAGCGCCGACAGGACGCCAGATGCCGCCGGTCACCAGGGTGATTTCCGGAACGTGGCGCTCCGCTTGCCAGCGCGCCGTGAGGGTGCGGGCGAATTCAGGATCGTCCGAAACGATCAGGACGTTTGCGGGACGCAACGCTTTACGGCTCCTTTGCGGGACTCACGACTGAAGTGTTTCCGCTCCTTCGATGCAGGAAAGCAGGCGCTTCGTGCTGATGCCGAGATTCACGGCGGCTTCCGTGTTCTTCGCTTTCTTCGCTTGCTCCACGCGCCCCTGGAAGTAGGAAACTTCCGTGCGTGCAAGCGCGAGGGCGGATGCGAGCGCGCTCTCTTCGCCGCTGCGCTTGCGCTTGTCGCTGGCCATACCCAGCAGCGCACGGGACACCACTGCGCGGCGCAGGTCTTCTGATTCCTGGCTGCCCTTTTCGACGAACGCAGCAACTTCCCACGACGAGAGCAGCACCTTCGTATCCTGCAAGACGACGGTGGACATCGAGCGTCCGCGCGACGGCGGCACGGCGATCAACTGTTCCCAGATCTGCTCCATGCACTTTTCCGCTTCCGCGGCTGCCGTGGGCGCGGCCGGCACGTCCGCTGCCGGTTTCGCCGGCTGGATCGCTGCGGCCTGCGCGGCCGTTGCTTGTTCCTGCTCGCGTGCGCGTGCGTCCGCTTCGGCTTCAATGGCTTCGTCACGCGCGGCCTTTTCTTTTTTCGTGATCACCGGTTCCAGTTCGAGAGGATCGCTCAGATCCGCTGGCGTGGAGCTCATCATGGCCAGCATGTCGTCCTCGTGATGCGCGCCCAGGCCTCCCACGGTCGGTGACTTAAGGTCGGAGGTCGGTTTCTTGGGGGCTTCCTTGCGCCCCAGCGCTTCTTCCAGGTCCGCGCGCATGTTCAGCAGCTGTTCGAACGAATGGCG
>CAZLWY010000089.1:0-9772 GCA_964563425.1 uncultured Acidobacteriaceae bacterium
GGAGGAACTCGAGCAGTTTCTTTCGCGGACCCCTGCCACTTTGAATTCGGAAGGACGTTGGATCGTCCTGAGCTACCACTCGCTGGAAGACCGGCCGGTGAAGCGCGCGTTTCAACAGCTCGAGCGCGAGGGAAGCTTTCGCGTGCTGACGCGCAAGGTGATCATGCCGGACGAGGATGAAATTCGGGCGAATCCGCGGTCGCGCAGCGCGAAGATGCGCGTGGCGGAAAAGAATTGACGGAACGGCCTGCGGGCCGGGGGCGGGCGATGAAGGATCTACCCACGCAATTTGTCACGGAATATTTCACGGTCAAGCAGATCGACAATTCGCGGCTGGCGCGACCGGCGGCTCCGGCGCGCGTGCAGGATTTTTGGCGGCGCGTGGCGGTGGGGGCGGCGATGGCCGGCTGCCTGCTGTCGTACGCCTGGCAGCATTTCGAATGCATCCAGATCCGGTACCGGATCGAGCAGCTCGATAGCGCGCGCGCGAAGGCAGAGGAATTGAACCAGCAGCTGCATCTGGAAGTGGCCACGCTGCGTTCACCGAGCCGCGTCGATGCGATCGCGCGAAACCAGCTGGGGCTGACCGTTCCCGTGCCGGGGCAGGTGGCTCCGGTCGATGACGCGAACGACGGCGTCGTGGCCCAGGCGCGCACGCTGGCGCTGCCGTCGCGGCCCTGATTTCGGATTCGGCTTCCGATTCATTTTCAAACGGCGAAACTGGATTGAACTTGCGGCTCGCTACGGCGGGCCTTTTCCGGCGGATCGGACGCGATCGCCGCGGGAACACGTTTCCGATAGGGTAGGCCGGAGTCCATGGAGCAGCGCAATCCACGTCTCCGCTGGCTGGTCGTCTGGGTCCTGGCGGTGGTTTGGATCGCAGTGGTCATCGGCCGGCTGAGTTACCTTCAACTTTTTTCCTACAGCGAATATCTCGCCAAAGCACAGCGGCAACAGCAGCGGATTTTCGAAATCAGTCCGATGCGTGGGCCGATTTACGACCGCAAGGGCCGCGAGCTGGCGGTGAGCCTGCCGATGGAGTCCGTGTTCGGCGATCCGGCGGAAATTGCCGACATCGAGACGGTTTCACAGCTGCTCTCGCGCGTGCTGGGCGTTCCCGCCGACGATCTTTCCGAAAAACTTCGAGAGGCCAAGACGCCCGTGCGGCTGGCGCGAAAGCTTTCGCCGGAAATCGTGCAGCGGATCACGGACATGAATTTGAAGGGGGTATTCTTCCAGAAGGAAAACCGGCGCGTGTATCCGCAGCGCGAGCTGGCGGCGTCGGTTCTGGGCTACGTCGACGTGGATGAAAAGGGGATCGGCGGGATCGAATACTCACTCGACAAACAGATTCGCGGCCGCCCGGGCAAGATGATGGTGATGGCCGACGGGCACCGGCGCTGGTACGACCGCACGGAGTCGGCGGCCGATCCGGGCGCGAGCGTAACGCTGACGAGCGACGAAACCATCCAGTACATCGCGGAAAAGGAATTGGCGCGTGCGATTTCCGAAACGCACGCGAAGGCCGGGACGGTGGTGGTCGAGGATCCGAATTCCGGCGAGCTGCTGGCGGTGGCGAACTGGCCGGTCTTTGATCCCAACAACGCGGGAAACTATCCGCCGGAGGCTCGAATCGACCGCGCGGTGGCGTCGGCGTACGAGCCTGGTTCGACTTTCAAGGTGCTCACGCTGACCGGTGCGATTGAAAACGGCGTGGCGTCGCCGGATGAAATGGTGGACTGCCAGATGGGGCAGATCATGGTGTCGGGCCGGCTGATTCATGACTGGCACAAATTCGGCGTGTTGAGCGTCAAGCAGGTCCTGGAAAACTCGAGCGACGTGGGCGCGATCAAGATGGCGCTGCGGTTGGGCGCGCCGCGGTTTTACGACACGATTCGCGCATTCGGCATCGGCCAGCCGACCGACATCGAGCTGCCGGGAGAAAATCGCGGATTGTTGCGGCCCCTTGAAAACTGGTCGGCCAATTCGATCGGCTCGCTGGCCATGGGGCAGGAAGTCAGCGTGACGCCGATTCAGATCGTCTCCGCGATTTCAGCCGTGGCGAACGGCGGCACGCTCTACCGGCCGCACGTAGTGAAACAGATCGACGGCGGCGAGCCGGGAGCGCTGCGTTCACAGCCTGCCGCGCAGCAGGCCACGGACGCGCGCACGGCGGCGACCATGCGCGACATGATGGAGGGCGTGGTCCTGGAGGGTACGGGAAAGCCGGCGCGCCTGGACGGCTACACGGCCGCCGGGAAATCGGGGACGGCGCAGAAAATCGATCCGGCGACGGGGCGCTATTCCGCAACGCAATACAATTCCTCGTTCGTGGGATTCGCGCCGGTGAACAATCCGGCGATCGCGATTCTGGTGGTTCTGGATTCGCCCCAAGGACAGCACCACGGCGGGCTGGTCGGCGGGCCGGTATTCAAGCGGATCGCCGAACAGGTGCTGGCGTATCGCGACGAGCCTCACGACGTGCCCGCGCCGACCGACCTTGAAACCGCGCAGAATCAGAAATCGAGCCCGCCGGATGCGCGCCGCGATGCTGCAACGGATTCGGCGGAAGCGCGTTTTCAGGCGGCTGCGGCGAAGACGAAGCAGCCGGTGAGCGCTGCCACGACGGTTGCGTTTGGCGATCTGAATGCGGGTGCCGTGGTCGTGCCGAGCCTGACGGGCCAGTCGGTTCGCGGCGTCACCGAGCAGTGCACGCGGCTTGGCCTGGTGCCGTCGTTGATTGGCAGCGGAGTCGCGGTCGAGCAGGCTCCGACGGCGGGCGCGCAGGTGATGCGCGGCAGCCAGGTAACGGTGCGCTTCGGACGCGCCGGTGAGATTGTGCCGGTTTCCACAGCGGGCGGCGGCAATTGAGCGTGATGATGAAAACGGAAAGCGGGTCAAGCGGCAAAGGAGCGCCCGAAAGACAGGGCGATCGCGCGATTGGGCTTGACCGGCTGTTGGCCGGCGCGCCAACCGGAAAAATTACGGGGCCTGCCGACGTGCGGATTCAAGCCCTGGCGTACGACAGCCGGAAAGTCGGGCCCGGGACGATTTTTTTTGCGCTCCGCGGCGAAAAACTGGACGGTGCGAAATTCGTTGACGACGCGATCGCGCGCGGAGCGGTGGCCATTGCGATGGAGAACCTCGCGCAGGTTTCGGCGCGAGGAGTCGCGCTGGTGGAACTGCTGCCGGGATCGGACCGGCGGGCGCTGGCCACGGCTTCCGCGAATTTCTACGGGCGCCCGGCCGATACGTTAGAGCTCGTCGGCATCACGGGTACGAACGGGAAGACCACCACGGCGTTCCTGATCGACTCGATTTTGCGCGCAGCCGGGCGCACCACGGGGCTGATCGGCACGATCGGATCTCGAACGCCCGCGGGCAGCCGCGCGGCGGTGAATACCACGCCCGAATCGCTCGATTTGCAGCAGATGTTCGCGGAGATTCGCGACGCCGGCGGAACGCATGCGGTGCTCGAAGCCAGTTCGCACGCCCTGGCGATGGACCGGCTGTGGGGCTGCCAATTCGCGACGGCGATTTTCACGAATCTGACGCGCGATCATCTCGATTATCACAAAACGTTTGAGGAATATTTCGCGGCGAAGAAGCGGCTGTTCGCAGGGACGGGCACAGGCGCCCCGGATGTCGCCGTGCTGAACGCGGACGACCCGTATGCGGCGCAGCTCGGCGGGCTGGCGCGGAGAACCCTGACCTACGGATTGAAAGGCGCCGCGGATTTAACCGCGAAAAAGTTCTCGCTGAGCTTTGATGGTCTGGAATTCACGGCGCAAACTCCCGTGGGAAACATCGAAGTTCGATCGCCCTTCGTGGGCCGCATCAACATCTACAACATTCTGGCCGCCATTGGCGCAGGAATCGGACTCGAGATCCCCACGGCGAGAATCTCAGAGGGCATCGCGCAACTGGACCTGGTGCCGGGCCGGTTTCAACCCATCGACGAGGGCCAGCCTTTTCTCGTCATCGTTGACTACGCGCATACGGACGACGCCCTTCGAAATCTGATCGCCACGGCCCGCGAACTGGGCCCCTCGGCACGGATCATCACCGTGTTCGGCGCCGGGGGCGAACGGGATCGCACGAAGCGCCCGCTGATGGGCGAGGCGGCGGGTTCGTTGAGCGGCCTGGTGGTGCTCACGAGCGACAACCCGCGCAGCGAGGATCCGCTGCGGATCATCAACGACGTGGTGGTGGGATTGCAGAAGGTCAATGCGAGCTACAAGGTCGAGCCGGACCGCGAGCACGCCATCGGCCTGGCGCTCGAAGAAGCGAAGGCGGGAGATATCGTCCTGCTGGCCGGCAAAGGTCACGAAACGTACCAGGTGCTGCGCGACGGCACCATCGATTTTGACGATCGCGAGAGGGCGCGGGCGATCCTGCGCCGCAAAGGATTCCGGAAGAAAGCTGGGAAATAAGCGAGGGCGATAACGCCAAGCTCCCTGGAGACTCGATGCGCTGGACTGCGGATCAATTGGCCGATGCACTGGGCGTGGCGCGCCCCCCGGGGCTTGCCGCCCTGGCCGGGGTGGCCGGCGTCTCGATTGACTCGCGAACCGTTCAGCCCGGCGAACTGTTTATCGCCATACGCGGACCGCGTCACGACGGACACGGTTTTGTGGCCGGGGCGTTTGAGCGCGGAGCCGTCGCCGGGGTGGTGGCGCGGGAGACCTTCAACGGGTATCCGGCCGACATCCAGTCGAAGCTCTACGCCGTGGATGACACGCTCGTGGCCCTGCAGCGGCTTGCAGGGCGGGCGTGCGAGATTTGGCGGCGTTGGAAGCCGGGGCGAATGGTCGGAGCGGTTGCCGGCTCGGTCGGCAAGACCACCACAAAAGAGATTCTGGCCGCGCTTCTGGGCGCGCGGTTCCGCGTGCTGAAGACACAGGGGAATTTGAACAACGAGTACGGGCTTCCGCTAACGCTGCTGAAGATCGAAGACGAGCATGGTGCGGCGGTGGTCGAGCTGGGAATGTCGCACCGGGGCGAATTGGCGCAGTTGACCAAGATCGCGGCACCCGATGTCGGCGTTGTCACGCGCGTGGCGGTCGAGCATCTGGAGTTTTTCGAGTCGATTGACGAAATCGCGCTGGCCGAGCGCGAGTTGATCGAGAACCTGCCGGGGCCCGGCACGACGGCGGTGCTGAATGCCGACGACGAGCGGGTGAGCAGATTTTCGGATGTGGCGCGCGGACGGGTGATTCGCTTCGGCACCGCCGCGAGCGCGGATTTTCGCGCCGAGAAGATCGAGGAACGCGGGATCGAGGGTTCGGAATTCGATTTTGTGTGGCCCGGAGGGCGCGTGAGACTCGGACTGCCTTTGATCGGACGGCATAATGTGATGAACGCGGTGGCGGCGTTGGCCGCGGCGAGTGTCTGGGGAGTGGGCGCGGAGGAGGCGAAGCGGGTTTTTCCAACCCTGAGGCCAGCCGACAAGCGCGGCGAGGTTGTGCGCTTCGACGGCGATTTGACGGTGATCAACGATTCCTACAACTCGAGCCCGACGGCGCTGAGCGCGCTGGTCGGCCTGCTGGCCGCGACGCCGGGACACCGGCGGCGCATCGTGGCCGCGGGCGAAATGCTCGAACTCGGCGACTCGTCGGAGGAACTGCACCGCGAATGCGGCCGCGCGGCGGCGGCGCTCGGCAAGATCGACTGGATATTCGGCGTACAGGGCTATGCCCTCGATTTCGTCGGCGCGGCTGTCGAGGCGGGATTTCCCCGCGAGCGCACCCGGTTCTTCGAGAACTCCGAGGAGGCCGCGAAATTCCTGGCGGACTTCGTGACGCGCGGTGATCTGCTGCTGCTGAAGGGCTCGCGCGGCACGCGCATGGAGCGCGTACTGGAAGCCATCGATCGGCGACACAAGCGCGCGGAGGCGAAAGCCGCGCCGGAGCCTCTCGAAGCGGGACCGAAGGGCCGTCCTTAGATGCTCTATTACCTTTTCTTCTTCGGGCTGAAGCCGCACCTGAACGCGCTGAACGTGTTTCGCTACATCACGGTGCGTACGGCGGTGGCGAGCCTGACGGCGCTGGTGCTGTCCCTGCTGCTGGGGCCATGGATGATCGAGCGGCTGCGCGCCATGCAGGTGAAACAATATATTCGCGAGGAAGGGCCGGAGCGACACCAATCGAAGGCGGGAACTCCGACGATGGGTGGGCTTTTGATCGTGGCGGCGATTGTGATTCCGACGGCGTTGTGGGCGGATCTGCGGAACACCTACGTTCTGGTCGCGCTCGGGTCCACGCTCGCTTTTGGCGCCATCGGTTTCATTGACGATTACAGCAAAGTGATCAAGAAGCACAACAAGGGGCTGACGGCGGCGGGTAAATTCGCGCTGCAGGTCCTGACCTGCGCGTTCATCGGAGCGATTTTGATTGGTCTGCAGGCCAAAGGCGGCTATTCGACGCAGCTCAGCGTGCCGTTCCTGAAAAAGCTGCATCCCGACCTGGTGATCGAGTCTTTGCTCAACCATCGATTTTTGTGGGCGGTTGCGTATGTGCCCTTCGTGCTGTTTCTGGTGGTGGTCATTGCCGGGCTTTCCAACGGCGTGAACCTGACGGACGGCCTCGACGGCCTAGCGATCGGATGCGTGTTGATCTCGGCGGTGGCCCTGACGGTGATCACCTATTTGTCGAGTAACTCGCGCTGGGCGGACTATCTCGAGATTCAGAGAATTCCCGACGCGGCGGAGCTGACGATTTTTTGCGGCTCGCTGGCGGGCGCTTCGCTGGGATTTCTCTGGTACAACGCGCATCCGGCGGAGATGTTCATGGGAGATGTGGGATCGCTGGCGCTGGGCGGCGCGATCGGGACGATCGCCGTGATCCTGAAGCAGGAAATCCTGATGCTTTCCATCGGCGGAGTCTTCATCCTGGAGCTGCTGAGCGTGATTATTCAGGTGGGCTCGTTCAAGCTGACCGGGAAGCGCGTATTCAAAATGGCGCCGCTGCATCACCATTTCGAGTTGAGCGGATGGAGCGAGTCGAAGACGATCGTGCGCTTCTGGATTCTGGCTCTGGTGTTCGCGCTGTTTTCGCTGACGACTCTGAAACTGAGGTAAGGCTACGGCGGGAGCGGGGATTCGCGTGCGTCTTCGGTCGAGGGTTTCGATGAAATGAGGCCGGGATTCGATCTTTCGGGAAAGCGCGTGCTGGTCGTGGGACTGGCGCGGACCGGCGTGTCCGTGTCGCTGTTCGCTGCTGTTTACGGCGCCACGGTCACAGCCACAGACTCGAAACCCGAGAGTGCGATGGGTGAAACGGCGGCGCGGTTGCGGGCGGCCGGCGTGAAGCTCGAGCTGGGCGGGCATCCTCCATCGATATTCTTTGAACAGGATTTGATTGTGACGAGCCCGGGCGTGCCGGCGAATCTAGCTCCGATGGTGCTGGCGCACGTCGCGGGAATTCCGGTGTGGAGCGAGATTGAGCTGGCGTGGCGATACTTGCGCGGAAAAGTTGTGGCCATTACCGGCTCGAACGGAAAAACGACCACGACCTTGCTCGTTGCGCATATTCTGGAAACGGCCGGCGTTCCCATGCTCGTGGGCGGAAACATCGGCAAGCCGCTGATTTCGCTGGTCGAGAGTTCGACGGATTCGACCGTGACGGTCGCCGAGGTCAGCAGCTTTCAGCTGGAATCGATCGAGGCGTTCCGCCCGGAAATCGGCGTGATGCTGAATCTCACGCCCGATCATCTCGATCGGCACGCATCGTTCGCCGACTACGCCACGGCGAAAATGCGGCTGTTTGAGAATCAACTGGAGCGCGACATCGCGATCTTGAACGCGGACGATCCGGAAGTGACCAAGCGCATGCCCGCGAAATCGCACGTGTTCTGGTTCAGTCGCCAGAAACGCGTGGCGGGGGGCGCGTTCCTGGCGGGCGATCAGATCGTTTTCCGCCACGAAGGTTCCGAGACGCCCATCGCCAAGCGAAGCGACATCCTGCTGCGCGGCGAGCACAACGTCGAAAACGTTCTGGCGGCGTGCGCCGCGGCGTTTCTGGCCGGCGCGACTCCCGCGGCGATCGCCAACGGAGTGAAGACGTTTCGCGGAGTCGAACACCGCCTGGAATTCGTGGGCGAGATCGGCGGCGCGCAGTTCTACAACGATTCCAAGGCCACGAATGTGGACGCAGCGCTCAAAGCGATCGAGGCGTTTCCCGGTCCGCTCGTCCTGATCATGGGCGGCAGGGACAAAGGCAGTCCGTACACGCCGCTGGCCGAGTCCTTGCGCAAGCGGGCTCGCGCGGCCGTGCTGATCGGCGAGTCGGCGGAAAAAATCGCGCGCGATCTGGGGGAGGCGGTGGCAACCGTACAGGCCGGGACACTCGAACGTGCCGTGGAGATTGCCGTCGAGCGCGCGCAGCCGGGCGACGTGGTCTTGCTTGCCCCGGCCTGCTCGAGCTTCGATCAATTCGAAAATTACGAGCACCGCGGCCGGGCGTTCAAGCAGCTCGTGCTCCAGCTGAAAGAAGAGACGCAGGGCGGGGATCGTGACCAGCCCGAAAGACCCTCGAGCGCCTCCGCTCCGGCGCACAAAGGATAAAAATGCCTCGCAGTCTCCAACATGACCGGCAGCTTTTTGGCGTCACGCTGGCGCTGTGCCTGATCGGCGCCGTGATGGTCTTCAGCGCCTCGGCCATGACGGCGCGCGAATGGCACGGCAACGCCTACTACTTCCTGCTCCGTCAGCTGGTCTGGATCGCGCTGGGGATCGCGGGGATGTTCTGGCTGGCCCACACGGACTATCGCAAAATGCGCCAGCCGCGTGTGATTTTCACCGCGCTCGGCGTCACCCTGGTGCTGCTCATCGCGGTGTTCTTTCTCGACCGCTCGCACGCCACGCATCGCTGGGTCCGCATGGGGCCGCTCAGCCTGCAGCCTTCGGAAATCGCGAAGCTCGTGGTGATTTTTTATCTCGCCTGGTTCCTTGAAACTCGCCGCGAACCACACGGCGCGGGCATCAACAACATCACCCGCACGCTGCTGCCCGCCGTCGGGACGGTGCTGCTCGTCGGCGTGCTTGTCTACCAAGAGCCGGACATGGGCACGGCCTGCATGATTCTGTTCATCGCCGCGGCCATGCTTTTCGTCGCCGGCATTTCCTACAAGTACATTCTCGGCGCCGCGATCGCCGCGCTGCCGGTCATTTATATTGCGATCGCCGGCACTCCGTACCGCCTCGAGCGCCTCCGAGCGTTCCTGTCACCGGGCGCCGATCCGCAGGGGCACGGATTTCAGCTCGCGCAATCACTCATCGCCGTCGGTTCGGGCGGCTTCACCGGCGTGGGCCTGATGGAAAGCCACCAGAAGCTTTTCTTTCTGCCCGAGGCGCACACGGATTTCATTTTCTCGGTGATCTGCGAGGAAGCGGGATTCATCGGCGCCGCGATCGTCCTCTCGCTGTTCGCCGTGTACGGCTGGCGCGGCTTCGTGGCGGCCATGAAGGCGCCCGACGCGTTCGGCAAATTCCTCGGCATCGGCATCACCTCGATGGTGATGGGCCAGGCCCTAATCAATCTGAGCGTGACGCTCGGCTTGCTGCCCACGAAGGGAATCCCGCTGCCGTTCGTCAGCTACGGCGGCTCGAGTCTGCTGCTGATGCTGCTGGCAACCGGCGTGCTGTTGAACATCAGTCAGCACGCGGACGAGACGTGAGCGGGGATGCCAACAGTTTATTAATCGCGGGCGGCGGCACGGGGGGGCATGTTTTTCCCGCGCTGGCCGTGGCACGCGAATGGCTCCGGCGTGGAGA
>CAZLWY010000090.1:0-2467 GCA_964563425.1 uncultured Acidobacteriaceae bacterium
AAGGACCAGAGGGTTTCAATTGGTTAGTTCATTGTCCTGCGCGACGTCCGCGCCGAACTCGGGTTCGACTCCTGCAACCGGTGGGTGGCCGGGAATCGGCAGCGGATGCTCCAGCGCAATCTGCAGCACGTCGTCCATGGACTCGACGAAATGAATGGACATCTGCGACTGGATGTCCGGCGGGATATCCGCCAGATCTTTTTCATTGTCCTTCGGCAGAATAATGGTGCGCAGGCCGAGGCGGTGCGCCGCCAGCAACTTTTCTTTCACTCCGCCAATGGGCAGCACCTTGCCGCGCAGAGTGATTTCGCCGGTCATGGCGATGTCGCAGCGCACCGGAATTTTGGTCAACGCGCTGACGATGGAGGTACAAATGGTGATGCCGGCCGAAGGTCCGTCCTTCGGTATGGCGCCCTCGGGCACGTGCATGTGAATGTCGAGATGGCGATAGAAGTCCTTGGGCAGACTGAAAAGATGGCTGCGCGAGCGAATGTAGCTCATGGCGGCTTGCGCCGATTCCTGCATCACGTCGCCGAGTTTTCCGGTGAGAGTCAGACGGCCGCGGCCCTGCATCAGCGTAGCTTCGGTGGAGAGCACTTCGCCGCCGACTTCGGTCCAAGCGAGGCCGGTGGTGAGACCGATTTCGTTCTTCTTTTCCGCGAGGAAGTCGCGGTACTTCAAGATGCCGAGATAGTCGTTCAGGTTCGCCGGAGTGACTTCCACGGCGACGTCTTTACCTTCGGTGACGACTTTGCGCGCCACTTTGCGCGAAATGTTAGCCAGTTCGCGGTTCAGATTGCGCACGCCTGCTTCGCGCGTGTAATGGCGGATGGTGCTCTTGATGGCGTCGTCGCTGATTTTCAGCTGATTTTTCGCCAGGCCCGTCGCTTCCAGCTGCTTGGGAATCAGGTAGCGGGTGGCGATCTGATATTTTTCGTGCTCGGTGTAGCCGGGGATGCGAAGCACTTCCATGCGATCCTGCAGCGGCTGCGGAATGGTATGCAGCACGTTGGCGGTGCATACGAACATGACCTTCGAGAGATCGTATTCCACGTCCAGGTAATGATCGGTAAAGGCGTGATTCAGTTCGGGGTCCAGTACTTCCATCAACGCTGCCGAAGGATCACCTCGGAAATCCATGGACATCTTGTCCACTTCGTCCAGGACGAATACGGGATTGGTGGTGCCAGCCTTGCGCATCATCTGGATGATCTGGCCGGGCAGGGCGCCGATATAGGTGCGGCGGTGGCCGCGAATCTCAGCCTCGTCGCGCACGCCGCCAAGAGAAACGCGCACGAATTTACGTCCCGTGGCGCGGCCGATGGACATCGCAAGTGAAGTCTTGCCTACGCCAGGAGGCCCGAGGAAGCACAGAATCGAACCTTTGGGATTCTTCACCAACTGTCGCACGGCGAGATACTCGAGAATGCGGTCCTTAATCTTGTCCAGGCCGTAATGATCTTCGGAGAGAATCACTTCGGCACGCTTGATGTCGCGAATTTCCTTGGAGCGCTTCTTCCAGGGCACCGCCAGCAGCCAGTCCAGATAGTTGCGCGACACCGTGGATTCTGCGGACATCGGCGGCATCATTTCCAGCCGCTTCAGTTCCTGCATGGCCTTTTCCTGCGGCCCTTCGGGCATGCCGGACGTTTCGATTTTCTTTTTCAGTTGCTCGATTTCGTTGGCTTCGCCGCGCCCGAGCTCTTTCTGAATGGCTTTGAGCTTTTCGTTGAGGTAATACTCTTTCTGCGCGCGTTCCATCTGGCGCTTCACGCGGGTATTGATAGAGCGATCCACGTTCAGTTTTTCGATTTCGACTTCCAGAATATCGGCGATGCGGTTTAGGCGCTCCAGCGGCTCGAAAAGTTCCAGCAATTCCTGCTTTTCTTCCACAGGGATCTGCAAGTTCGCCGAGATTGCATCGGAAAGCTTTCCGGCGTCTTCCACGCGCACGGCCGCGATCATCGTGTCGTAGTTCAAGCTCTGCGATAGCTTCACATACTGCTCGAACAGCCCGGTGACGCGTTCGGAAGCCTGCTGCAACTGCGGGGAAGGTTCGGTCTTGGAAGTCACCACGCGGATCGAAGCCCGGAAAAAGCCTTCGTCGCTGGTGATCTGCACGATCTTGGCGCGCTCGGTGCCTTCCACCAGCACTTTGATGTTGCCGTCGGGTAGCTTCACGCTTTGCACGATGTTCGCCAGCGTGCCTACCTGGTAGATTTCTTCCGGCTTGGGGTCGTCCACCGACGCATCATGCTGCGTGACCAGGAAAATCTTCTTGTCGCCGGCCAGCGCGTCTTCCAGCGCACGTACCGACGCTTCGCGCCCCACGATGAAGGGGTGCATCATCTCCGGGAAAATCACCATTTCCCGCACCGGCATCATTGGTACGCGTTTGATTTCGCCTTTTTCGCGATTGAACATCGAGTCCTTTTTTCTCCCGGTACGCTAGCCCGCTTTTTCCAGC
>CAZLWY010000091.1:0-59879 GCA_964563425.1 uncultured Acidobacteriaceae bacterium
GACGAAATAAGGAGAAAGCAGCCGCATGTAGCCCGCGAGGCAAACCAAATCGACGTTTTTCGCACGCAGCGCGGCGACGACCTGACGATCGTAGGGCTCGCGCTCCAACCCTTTCGACGGAATCACGTGCGCTTCGATTCCGCGGACGCGAGCTTTGTCGATTCCCGGCGCGTTGTCGCGATTGCTGATGACGATGGGTATGTCAGCGTTGGGAATGCGGCCGGCTTCGACGCTGGCTGCCAGCGCTTCGAAATTCGAGCCGCGCCCGGACAGAAGTACGCCAATGTGCTTTTTCATGAGCAGCCGAAATTAGCATAGATCGGAAACAGTGCCAAAGGGCGTGGACGTATACTGACTCATGATTCCCGAATTCGTTGCCACGCTGGCTGCCGGGACCTTTTTCGGCGCAGCCGTTTATATCAACGTCGCCGAGCAGCCTGCCAGGCTTTCGTGCGGTGGCCGAACGGCCGTCGCGCAATGGCGGCCGAGCTACAGACGCGGAACGCTCATGCAGGCTCCGCTTGCGGTGGCCGGATCGTTGGCGGCACCCGTCGCCTGGTGGCTCGACCGGGATGTGCGCTGGCTGATTGGCGGATTGCTGTTGTTCCTTGTGATTCCGTTTACCTTTGTAGTGATTTCCCCTACGAACCAGCGCTTGGAGAACCCGGTACTGGACGTGGCTTCCGAAGAGGCGATTCGACTTCTACGGCGCTGGGGGCGGCTTCATGCTGTTCGGAGCATGCTCGGGGGACTTTCTTTCGCGGTATTTCTGTGGACACTCGTCGCGCCTCGTTGATTGTCGACGAAGCGGCTGAGGCTCCGACTCCGACCCCTACAAACGCAAAGGCGAAGATCAAAGGCGGACCGCTCTGGCGCTTGACACGTTGCGCGGCGCGGAGCATCTTCGTTTGCACCCTATAAATTCCCGGAGGATTTACCATGCTGCGTTTCCGTTCGTTTTCGTTGATGCTCGCCGCCACGCTCGCGGCTGTCTCTCTTGGCGCTTGTTCTCATCAGCCGGCCGCTCTGCCCGATAACCGTGCGGCTGACGCAGCGGCAGTTCAAAAAGCCGATGCTGACTGGTCCCTAGCCGCGCAATCGAAACAGGCTGACACATGGCTGGCGTTTTATGCCGACGACGCCGTGGTGCTCCCGCCGAATGAAGCGATGGCTACGAGCAAGGACGAGATTCGGAAATCGATTACGGATCTGCTCGAGCTGCCCGGTCTTTCCGTGAGTTGGCAAACGACGAAGGCGGAGGCCGCACGATCGGGCGATCTCGCCTACACCTACGGCACCTACGAACTGACGTCGAACGATGCCAAGGGCAACGCGACGACCGACCATGGGAAATATTCCGAGGTCTGGAGGAAGCAGTCCGACGGGAGCTGGAAGTGCATCGTCGATATGTGGAGCTCGGATTTGCCCGTAGCGCCGGCTCCGGCTCCCCAGACGAAGCATCGGGGGGCAAAGCATTCCCGGCGGAGAAAGCATCATGCGAACTGATCGCGCTCTTTCGCTGGTGATTGCGGCGAGTCTTGCAGTTGCCATGGTCGCGGGTTGTTCAGAGGCGCCTCGGCCGCCGATGGATACGCGGAAAGCCGACGAGGCGGCCATCACCGGGGCAGGGGTCGCTCTGGCACAAGCCGCCGAAGCGAAAGACCTCGATAAATGCATGTCGTTCTACGTGGATGATCCGGTGCTGTTCGTGCCCGGGGCGCCGGCAGTGATTGGGAAGGACGCCGTGCGCCAGGCGTTTGCGGGATTCCTCGAGGTGCAGGCGTTGAAGCTTGAAACCAGCGGATTGATCATCGACGTGGCCCAGTCGGGCGATTTGGCGTTTGAGCGCGGGAGTTATTCCAACACGATTACCGACGCAAAAGGGAAGACCACGACAGAGACCGGGAAGCTGGCGCTGGTGTGGAAGAAACAGGCCGATGGATCCTGGAAGATCGCGGCGGATACGAACGCGAGCGATCAGTAGGAAGTATATGGCGCCCCTTCGAACCAGGCGGTAGGGGCGCCAATCGGGAAATCGGCGTTTCAAGCGCGAACTGTCGGTAGCTGAGCCGAATCTGGTGCTCGGCACCCAGCTTTTCGTGAAAGTGCACGTTCAGATCGAAATAACGCTCCCGCCAGCGCCGCATATGCCGGTCGCTGATGCCCAAGATCTCTGCCGCTTGCCACCAGCTGATCTTCTTCGACATCGCCTGCAACATCACTTCCTGTACTTTCATAGCCCGCTCCATGGCGGCTTCTGTGTAGGAGTTCATGCTTCGCATGGTCTCCCACCACCGCCCGAAAAGCGGACATCACTTGCTATCTCAACCGGACATATCATGTGCTACCGACAGCGTTTCAAGCGCGAACAGCGTTTCAAGCGCGAACTTGACAGAGAGCTTCGCGAGAGGCATCTTCCTCGGGCACGAACGCGATGACGGGAGGTGTGTAATGTTCCTGCGCAGGAATCTGCGATTATTGATGTTGGCAGCGGTTGCGGCAGCTTGCGTCGCTGCCGGCTGCGTGCAGAACTTTCAGAAGCCGGCTGAGCCGGCGGCGATGCCTGACACGCGGGCGGCTGATGAAGCGGCGATCCGGGCGGGCGATGCCGATTTCGTGAAGGCTGCGGAAGCCAAGGATCTTGAAAAGTGCATGTCGCTTTACGCTGACGACGCCGTGTTTCTGGCTTCCGGCACAGCTGCGGCGGTGGGCAAAGACAACATTCGGAAGGATATCCAAGGATTGCTGGCTGCGCCTGGATTGCAATTTACGGTGAACATCGCCAGTGTCACAGTGGCGCGATCGGGCGATCTGGCGCTGGATCAGGGAACGGTTAGCGAGACCTACACGGACAAGAAGGGCAAGCCGGTTACGGGCACCAGCCAGTATGTGCTGGTGTGGAAGAAGATGCCCGACGGTTCATGGAAAATCGCGGCAGATACCAGCGCGAATCAGAAGTAACGCGTTCGACTGGTTAGAGCTGCAGGCTGCCGGTGTAGACGAGGCGGGATCGGGCGCGGTTGGCGGGCTCGATGCGGCCGATTAGGTAGAATTTTTCGCGGCGGCGGCGCAGTTCCGATTCGACCCTCGAGATATTTTTTGCGGGCACTACCAGAATCATTCCCACGCCGAGATTGAATGTTTGCAACAGCTCGTCGCGGTCGATCCGGCCGATTCGCGCGAGGTAGCGGAAGATGGGGAGGACCGGCCAGGAGCCCAGTTCGATCGTCGCTTGTAGGTTGCGAGGGAGAGCGCGTGGGAGATTCCCGGTGATGCCGCCGCCGGTGATGTGCGCCATGGCCGAAACCCAGCCGCGGGCGAGAATCGTTTTCAGCAGCGGCCAGTACGGGCGGTGGGGCTTCAGAAGCTCGGCGCCGATTTTGTTTTTCACTTCGGCGACATAGCTATTGGCGCTGAGCTTGGCGACGCCGAAGACGAGCTTGCGCGCAAGCGAGTAGCCGTTGGTGTGCAGGCCGCTCGATGGCAGCGCAAGCAGCAAGTCGCCCGGGCGGACGCGGCGAGGATCGAGAATCCTCTTGCGCTCGACGGCACCCACGATGAAACCCGCCAGATCGTAGTCGCCGGGCGCGTACACATCGGGCATCTCGGCGGTTTCGCCGCCGATCACCGAGCAGCCGGCCTGTTTTGCGGCGCGGCTGAGGCCTTCGATCACCTGCTCGAGCACACGCGTATCGAGTTTGCCCATCGCGATGTAGTCCAGAAAGAACAGCGGCTCGGCGCCCTGCGTGAGGATGTCGTTGACGCAGTGATTCAGGATGTCGGCGCCGACGGTCGAGTGAATATTCGCGGCGCTGGCGACTTTCAGTTTGGTGCCGACGCCGTCGCAGCTGGCGACGAGAACGGCGTCGCGCCAGCGCTTTTTGTCGAGCTGGAAGAGGGAGCCAAAGCCGCCGATCGGCGCGAGGACGCCGCGGCGAAACGTTTTTCCCGCCATGGCGGCGATGCGTCGCTTGGCTTCGTCCGCAACCGTGATGTTGACGCCGGCATCGGCGTAGCGCATTTGCGAGACCGTTTTCCGGAAGGGGGCCGGCCGCTTCGAGAATTTTACAGCGTATGGAACAGTCGCTTCCAGCGCACACGGCTGGGATGGATCAGGACGCTGGCGTACGTTTCAAATCTTTGCACGGCGAAGCCTGGGCCCCAGACTTCGTTGGGGTCCGGCGCGTCGATCGACATGTAAATCAGGAGCGGCGTACCGATGATATTCGCGCGCGGCACGAAGCCCCAGAAGCGGCTGTCGCGGGAATCGTCACGATTGTCGCCCATCATGAAATACTCGCCGGGCGGCACGACAAGTTCACCATTGACGACGTGGTTTGAAAAATCGTCGGTCCACTCCTGGGTGATTCCGCCGTCGAGCATGCTGATGTGGGGAGGCGGGTAATTTTCGACCGCGGAAGTCTCCGAGCCGTACGCGTGCTGCGCGTAGGGCTCGTTGAGCTTCACACCGTTCACGAACACCTGGCCTTCGACGACTTTTACATGGTCGCCCGGCAGGCCGATGCAGCGCTTGATGAAATCGGGATTGCCCTCTTCAGGCAGCGGTGCACGGAACACGATGATCTGCTGGCGCTTCGGATTTCGCCACAACGGGACGTGCCAGTCGGTGAACGGAACGCCGGCGTCAAAGCCGAAGCGGCTGACGATCAGGTGATCGCCGACGAGAACCGTATTTTCCATTGAGCCGCTGGGTATGACGCGCGCCTGCACCATCGTGCCTTCGATCAGCAGGAAGGCCACGATCACCCAGAACCAGGAAACGACCTCGCGCCAGATTTTCTCGTTGGTGGTGGCTGCGGCGGGTTTGTGCTTCACCGGCGCGTCTGCTTCGGCCGTCTCAACTTTCACGATGAGCCTCCACTTCCAGCTGCACGAGCTCGGTCGGATAGTTGCCGGTATAGCACGAGGTGCAGAATTTTCCTTGGTTATCTTCCACAGCCGCGCGGAGGGCCGGAAGCGAGAGATAGGCGAGCGAATCGGCCCCGAGAAATTCGCGAATCTGCTCGACGGAATTGTGCGAGGCGATCAGCTCCTCGCGACGAGGCGTATCGACGCCGTAGTAGCAGGGCGAAATCGTGGGCGGGCAGCTGATGCGCATGTGAACTTCGGTGGCGCCGGCTTCGCGGACCATGCGGACGATTTTACGGCTGGTCGTGCCGCGGACGATCGAATCGTCCACCAGGATCACACGCTGGCCTTCGAGCATGCGGCGCACGGGATTCAGCTTGAGCTTCACGCCAAAGTCGCGGATGGCTTGCTCGGGCTCGATGAAGGTGCGGCCGATGTAGTGGTTGCGGATCAGTCCCAGGCGAAACGGAATCCCCGATTCCGCGGCATAGCCGATGGCGGCGGGGACTCCCGAGTCTGGCACGGGCGTGACGATATCGGCGGCGACCGGATATTCGCGCGCGAGCAGGCGGCCCAGGCGCTCGCGGCTTTCATTCACCGGGCGGCCGAAAACGATGCTATCGGGGCGCGAAAAATAGACATGCTCGAAAATGCAATATTGATGAGGCTTTTCGGGCGCGAAGCGGATCGATTCCACACCGCTGCGCGAGATACGGACCATTTCTCCCGGCTCGACTTCGCGGACATATTCCGCGTCGATCAGATCGAACGCGCAGCTCTCCGAGCCCGCCACCCAGGCACCGTCGATGCGGCCGAGGATCAGCGGCCGGAATCCGCGCGGGTCGCGGATGGCGTACATTTCGTCGGTCGTGAGCAGCAGCAGAGAATAGGCGCCTTCGACCTGGCTGAGCGCCTCGGCGAGCGCACCGGGCAGATTGCGGGCGTTGCTGCGGGCGATCAGGTGCACGATCACTTCGGTGTCGCTGGTGGTCTGGAAGATCGCCGCGCGATGTTCCAGTTTGCGGCGCAGTTCGAGCGCGTTGGTCAGGTTGCCGTTGTGGCCCAGCGCGAGCTTGCCTTTGTTGAAATCGATGGCGATCGGTTGCGCGTTGATCAGCGTGGTGTCGCCGGCCGTGGAATAGCGCGTGTGGCCGATGGCCGCGTTGCCGGGCAGGCGCTCGATGACCTCCGGCGTGAAAACCTCCTGGACAAGGCCCAGGCTGCGATGCAGGTGCAGGTTTGCGCCGTCCGATGATGCGATGCCGGCCGATTCCTGGCCGCGATGCTGGAGCGCGTAGAGGCCGAGGTAGGTGAGCTTCGCCGCTTCGGGATGGCCGAAGACGCCGAACACACCGCAGTGATCGTGGAAATGATCGTCGTCGATTTGGATTAGTTTGCTCATACCACCCGCTCCGGATGCCAGTACTGACGACGAACGGATGGCAACAGCAGCCACACGAGCGTCGCAAGCGCCGTTGCAAAACCGACGATGGCGCGCGCGCCGCGCAATTCCGCGACACGAGGCATGAAATACACAAATGCACCTAGGAACACTAAGTTCATCACAACGAGAAGAGCGTGCGCCCACTTTGCCCATACAATCAAGCCGCGAACCCACGCGAAGAACAATGCAAATTCGAGTAGGATCGCAAGCAGCCCATCGCCGCGGTTAATGTCCAGCAAGACGCCGACTGCGAAGGCGATCCCGAGTTGCGCCGCCACGATCCAGTGTCCCCAGTTGACAAGTTTGCTCACGACGCGCTCTCGATGGCATGGGGCAGCGATTCGCTCCATGCTTGCCGAAACGAATCCGATTGTCCCTGGATCACGACGACACCATTTAGTTGGATGCGAAATTCGCCGCGCGTGACATGGCCGATTTGGCTGGCCTGAATATCATATTGTGCCGCAATTTGCTGGACGCGGGCAAGCGACGCGGGAGCGACTGAGACGACTGCGCGCGCGCCTCGTTCGCCGAAAAGCGCCGCTTCAGAAGGTGCGGTCGAGGTTCCGAGATCAATTTCGGCCGAGAGGCCGTTGCTTGCGAAGTATGATTCGGCGATGGTAACGGCGAGGCCGCCATCGCTTACGTCGTGCGCGGACGAAATGGCGCGCTCGGCGGCGAGATTTACCAGCGCGTCGATCAGGCGCCGCTCGGCGGCGAGATCGATGGACGGCGGGGCGCCGGCCACGATTCCCTTCGTCGTCTTGGCGTACTCGGAAGACGAGAACGCGCGCGCCGAATGATCGCCGCTGCGCGCGTTTTCGGGACTTGCACCGTCGAGCAGCACGATCAGATCGCCCTCATGCTGAAAGCCTGAGCCCACGGCGAAATCGGCGTCTTCCATCAGCCCAAGCACGCCGAGAACCGGCGTGGGGTAAATCGGCTTGCCGAGCGTTTCATTGTAGAAGCTGACGTTGCCGCCCGTGATGGGCGTATCAAGTGCGCGGCAGGCTTCGCTGATGCCGTCGATCGCCTCGGTAAACTGCCACATCACCTCGGGTTTTTCGGGATTGCCAAAATTCAGGCAATTCGTCGCGGCAATCGGACGCGCGCCGGTGCACGCCACGTTCCGCGCGGCTTCGGCGACGGCGTGCATCGCGCCCAGTCGCGGTGAAAGATATCCCCACCGGCCGTTGCCGTCGGTTTTAAGGGCGATGGCGCGCTTCGATTCTTTCAACCGAACCACGGCCGCATCGCCCGCGCCGGGGCCGACGCGCGTGTTCGTGCGGACCATCGAATCGTATTGTTCGGTGACCCAGTATTTCGACGCGATGGAGGGAGACGCGAGCAGGCGTCGGAAATTCTCGGTGAAGTTCCCCCCCGGTGGCTCAAATTCGAAAAGCGGCGCGCTCGCTGCGGGAGGCGATTTCGGCGCGGCGATGGGGCGCTCGTATTTTGGGCCTTCCTCGGCGATTGCGTGGGCGGGAATTTCCGCCGCCACTTTTCCGTGGTTCAGCACGCGCAGTTTCCCGTCCTCGGTCACGCGGCCAATTTCAACCGCGTCCAGGCCCCATTTGTGGAAGACGGCGAAAACTTCACGCTCGCGTCCGCGCTCGGCGACCAGCAGCATGCGTTCCTGGGACTCGCTGAGCATGATTTCGTACGGCGTCATTCCGGTTTCGCGCTGCGGCACGCGCGCCAGGTCGATCTCAATGCCCGTGCCGCCGCGCGAGGCCATTTCGGAACTCGAGCTTGTGAGCCCCGCTGCACCCATATCCTGAATTGCGACAATCGCGCCTGTGCGCATCGCTTCGAGGCACGCCTCGAGCAGCAGCTTTTCCATGAACGGGTCGCCGACCTGCACGTTCGGGCGTTTTTGCTGCGATTCCTTGCTGAATTCGGCGGAGGCGAGTAACGACGCGCCGTGAATTCCGTCGCGTCCAGTTTTCGCGCCGACGTAGATCACCGGATTTCCCGAGCCCTGTGCGCGCGCATAGAAAAGTTCGTCGCGGCGCGCGATGCCGAGGGCAAGCGCGTTGACCAGCGGATTTGTCGAATAGCAAGGCTCGAACATCACCTCGCCGCCGACGGTCGGGACGCCGAAGCAGTTGCCGTAGAAAGCGATTCCGCGGACGACACCGTCCAGGACGCGGCGATTCTGCGCGATCTCATCCGGTGTGACGCCGGAAGCCACGGCTGCTTCCGTTTCAGGCCGTTGAATCTCGGAGCTGATACTCCGGCCCGCTCCGGCGCCGTTGGCCCTTGCCAGGCGCGCCGCCGGATTTTCGTCCTTGATCGGGCCAAATCGCAGCGAATCGAGAACGGCGATCGGCCGTGCTCCCATGGTGAAAATATCGCGCAGTATTCCGCCCACGCCCGTGGCCGCGCCCTGAAACGGCTCCACGAAGCTTGGATGATTGTGCGACTCGATTTTGAAAACAGCGACCAAGCCATCGCCGATGTCGGCGACGCCCGCATTTTCCCCCGGCCCCTGCACGACGTGCGCCCCGCGCGTGGGCAGCTTTTTCAGATGCACCCGCGAGGATTTGTAGGAGCAGTGCTCGCTCCACATCACGCTGAAAATTCCGAGCTCGGTGAGGTTCGGGTCGCGACCCAGGATTTTCTGCGTGCGCGCGTATTCCTCCGGAGTTAAGCCGTGTTCGGCGGCGATTTGCGGAGTGACTTTGAGGTCGGTATCGATCATCGCCACCACGGCGGAAGGGTCGGAGCGGAAATTCTCGCAGCAAATTGTGCGCAGCGCAAGCGGACGCTTACGCGGAAACGCGAACGGCCGACGGCCCGGCTTTGGAGTTGCGTTCGGTGCGCGTGAGACTTTCGACCATCGAGCGCAAAATCACGAGGCCGTCGGCGGAGCCGAGCGGCGATTCCGCCGCGCGCTCCGGATGCGGCATCAGGCCGACAACGTTGCGTTCCCGGTTACAGAGACCTGCGATGGCAGCGAGCGCGCCATTCGGATTGGCGTCGAAATCATCCGGGCCGGCGTCGCGGCCATCGGCGTGGACGTAGCGGAAAACGATTTGCTTGTGGTGCTCGAGCTCCGCCAGCGTGGGCGCGTCACAGAAATAGTTGCCCTCCATGTGCGCGATGGGGATTTCGAGGATTTGTCCGGGTCGGGCGGCGCAGGTGAACGGCGTGTCCGTGTTTTCGACGCGGATGTGAACTTGCCGGCACAGAAATCGCAGCCGCTTATTTCGCATCATGGCGCCGGGAAGCAGGCCCGCTTCGAGCAGAATCTGAAAACCGTTGCAGATGCCGAGCACCAAGCCGCCCGAGCGCGCGAAGGCGCCGACGGCTTTCATCACTGGTGAGAATCGCGCGATCGCGCCGGTGCGCAGATAGTCGCCATAGGCGAAACCACCGGGGAGAATAATCGCGTCGAAACCCGCAAGCTGCTCGGATTGGTGCCAGATGAATTCGACCGGCTCGCCGATCACCGAACCAATGGCGTGATGCGCGTCGTCATCACAATTCGAGCCGGGAAACTGCACCACGCCAAATTTCATGGCTGGATTTTAGCATATAGGCGGCGCTGAACTCGCATGGACGGCCGGTCTCAATGGGCGGGCGATTTCTCGTACCGATAGCCGCAAACGACGACTGTTTGTCGGCAGGCTTTGAGTCGGCGAGTTCCTTCGCGGCGCAGCAGGGCGTTGCCATTTGAAGTGTAGCCGAAGGGTGGATCAGCGGCGCCGTGATTTCGGTTTCGCGCGCCTGTTCGACCGTTTGGTCGGTTTCTTCGCGGCGGCCAGCGCGCGCCGGCGCGCTTTGGCCCAGCCGGGTTTGTTGACTTGGCGGCCGCGGGCGAGGGCCAGCGCCTCGGGGGGGACATTCTCAGTGATCACGGAGCCGGCGGCGACGTAGGCTCCATCGCCCACGCGCACAGGCGCGACAAGCGCCGTACCGCTGCCGATGAAGACGCCCTTGCCGATTTTCGTTTCATACTTGGCGACACCGTCGTAGTTGCAGGTGATCGTGCCTGCGCCGATATTCGCGCCAGGGCCGATGGACGCGTCGCCAAGATAGCTCAAATGCCCGGCTTTCGCGCCTTCATGGATCACTGATTTCTTAATTTCGACGAAGTTTCCGATGTGGACGCCTCGACGGATGTCGGATCCGGGACGCAGGCGCGCGAATGGACCGACGTCCGCGCCGGGGCCGATGCGCGAATCGATCGAGTTGGTGTGAGGGCCGACCAAGGCGCCGTCGTCAACGCGCGTATTGTCGAGCACGCAGCCAGTGCGAATCTGGCAGTGCGCGCCGATGCGCGTGGATCCTAAAAGCTGCACGCCCGGCTCGATCACGGTGTCCTCGCCCGCGCTGACATCCGGATCGATCAGTACGGTTTCGGGAAAATAAATCGTGACGCCGGCATTCATCAGCTCGGCCGCCTTGCGTGCGCGCAACACCCGATCGGTGCCCGCTAGATCGGCGCGCGTGTTGCAGCCGAGCACTTCGTTCGCATCGGCGGCGACCTGCGCGAGCACGCGTTCATTGCGCGCGCGCAGCTTGGCAATCGCGTCGGTAAGATAAAGCTCGCGGTGCGCGTTTTCCGGGCGCAGCGCGGCGAGGCACGGCCATAGCTTTTCGAGCGTGAAGCAATAGATCGCGGAATTCACTTCGCGAATGGCGCGCTGCTCGGCCGTCAGCGCACTCTCTTCGACGATCGCGAGCACGCGCCCTTCGGCGTCGCGCACGATGCGGCCATACGCGCCTGGATCGGCCAACTCGGCGCTCAGAATCGTGGCGGCCGCTTCGCCGCGGCGATGGGTGTCGATCAACGCCGCCAGTGTTTCGGTGCGCAGCAGCGGCGCGTCTCCCGGCAGCACAATGGCGAGTTTGGCGCTCTTGCGGATCGCCCGCCGCGCGATCTGCATGGCGTGCCCAGTGCCGCGCTGCGGGTTTTGCAAGATCGTCTGCGCGCCCAGACTTTCGGCGAGCGCGCCGACGTCCCCGGCCTGATGGCCTACGACGACCAGAGTTTGCGAGGCCTTCAGCGGCCGACACGTGCGGATCACCGTTTCAAGCAGCGGCCGCCCGCCCGCGCGATGCAGCACTTTCGCCAGATCAGAACGAAGACGCGTCCCTTTTCCCGCAGCCAGAATTACGATGGAAGTATCGCCGGCAGGCATGAATGAAGTCATTGTCGCTCCGGGCGCATCCGGACGCAATGGGAACAGCAGCGGCGCGTCCGTTAGGCGCCACGGGCGCTCATTCCCTGCTCGGACGACGGTTCGCCGAAAATCCGGCGGCGTTGACTCACTTGCAGCGAGGCACTAAGATGTCCGTCCCATGTCAACCACGGCCTCTCTAATCGGCCAGACGTTTTCGCATTACCGTATCATCAAACAGCTGGGCGCCGGCGGCATGGGTGTGGTGTATGAGGCGCAGGATTCCCAACTGGGCCGCCGCGTGGCGTTGAAATTTCTTCCGCCGGAAATGGAGCAGGACACCCAGCTGCTTGAGCGCTTTCAGCGGGAGGCGCGCGCCGCTTCGTCGCTGAACCATCCGAATATCTGCACCATTCACGCGATTGAACAGCACGAGCGCCGCCATTTCATCGTGATGGAGCTGCTCGAAGGCGAGACGCTGGCGCAGAAAGCAATTCGCCAGCCGATGGAAATGGACAGGCTGCTGCCGCTATCGATCCAAATGGCTGACGCGCTGGAATCGGCGCACGCCAAGGGGATCGTGCACCGGGACATCAAGCCCGCCAATCTATTCCTCACGGAGCGGGGCCAACTGAAGATTCTCGATTTCGGACTGGCGAAGATCACCGGCGGTGACCTGGCACCGGTTGGCTCGATGACGCAGGCGCAAACCATGGCCAACAACATCGAATTGACCTCGCCCGGCTCCGCGGTTGGAACGGTTTCCTATATGTCGCCGGAGCAGGCGCGAGGACAACTTGTGGACGCACGCACGGATATTTTCTCGACAGGGACCGTGCTGTACCAACTGGCGACGGGAACGCTGCCCTTTCAGGGCGACACGTCAGCGGTGATTTTCGACGCGATCCTGAATCGTGAACCGCGGCCAGCGGGCGATCTGAATCCCTCGCTGCCTCCTGATTTTGTCCGGATCGTGGATAAGACGCTCGAGAAGGACCGCAATCTGCGTTGCCAGACGGCCACGGAATTGAAGACCGACCTCGGCCGCTTGAAGCGCGACCTCGAATCCGGGAAGCGCAAGGCGAAAGAAAAGAGCGATTCCGATCCGGGCGCGCCGAAGCAAACGGGAAAGTCCGTCGCGGTGCTCTACTTTGAGAATCTGAGCGGGGCAAAAGAAGACGAATACCTGCGCGACGGTATTACCGAAGACGTGATCACCGAGCTTTCGAAAATCCGGGGCCTGAACACATTTTCCCGGCCGACGGTCCTCGCGTTCCGCGACAAGCAGGTGACGCCCGCGCAAATTGGGCAACAACTGGGTGCCGCATACGCACTAACCGGGACAATCCGTCGTGCCGGAGCCCGGCTTCGCATCAACGCCCAACTGGTCGATACTCACACGGATTTTCCGCTGTGGTCGGAGCGTTTCGACCGCGAGATGAAGGACGTTTTCGAAGTGCAGGACGAAATGGCGCGCAAGATTGCCGAGGCTTTGCGCGTGACGCTTTCGCCGCAGGAACTGGAAGCCCTGGCGGTGAAACCGACGGAAAGCCTGCAGGCCTACGACCTCTATTTACGCGGTAAAAGATATGCGCGGCGGCAGACCCGGCAGGATCTCGAATTCGCGCTGCAGATGTTCGAAAACGCCGTCGCCATGGATCCGGCTTTCGCGCTGGCGCACGCGGCAAGCGCCAACGCCTGCGCGATGTTCTACAGCAACTACAGCCGCGATACAGTCTGGGTAGAACGCGCGCGCGAGGCTTCGGGCAAAGCCGTGGCGCTGCGGTGGGACTTGCCCGAGGTGCAAGTGAGCCAGGCCTGGGTACTTTATGCCGCGGAACTGCACGACGAAGCGGTGCGCATGGTCCGGAAAGCGATCGAACGCAAACGTGATTGCGAGGGCGCGTATTACCTGCTTTGCCGTGCGCTGTTTGCCGCGGGCCGCTATCAGGAGGTTGTGGATGTGGCTGAGGCCGCGATTGAGGCCAGCGGCGAGGATTACAATGTCTACGTGCCGATCATGAATTCTCTCGGCGCCATGGGCAAGGAAGAAGCTCGCCGCAACATGGTGCACCGGGTTATCGTTGCGCTGGAGAACCACCTGAAACAAGTTCCCGAAGACGCTCGGGCGCGGGTCCTGTTGGGCGGAATGTATGCGGACCTCGGACGGACCGACGATTCCATGCGCGAACTCAACCTGGCCGTGACGTTGCGCGCCAATGAGGCTTCGATCCTCTACAACGCGGCCTGCGTCTACTGTGGGCTCAGGAAGAAACAAGAGGCTCTCGATGCCCTATCGAAAGCGTGGACAGCCGGTTTTCGGGACGCCGTATGGGCGCGGCGCGACCCAGACCTCGCACCTCTTCACGGCGAGCCCGAATTCGAGCGCATGTACCCGGAAAAACCCGCCCATCAGCCCGCGTCTTCTTCCAGCGCCGACTAGGCGCGATCTGTGATTCCGGAGCTCTCGACTCGGAACCCGCAACCTCGGATCAAAGCCCGAGGCTCGACAATGCCGCCCATTGTCGATTCCCTTAGAGTGGCCATATAATCAGGGCCTTCTCGGAGGCCTCTCGTGCAGCCAGTGGCTCGAAGTGTCGGTCCCGTCAGCCTCACCGAACGTATCCAATTCATCGACGTGCTGCGCGGCCTGGCGCTGTTCGGCATCCTGGCCGCCAACATGCGCGCGTTCGTCGCGCCGCTGGACACTTACGACGATATTCAGGTCCTTTTTCACGGCCGCGCGGACGTCGCCGCACAGTTCCTGATCGATTTCCTCTTTCAGGGCAAATTTATTTCGATTTTTTCATTCCTCTTCGGAATGGGGTTCGCCATTCAGCTCAGCCGCGCCGAAGCGCGCGGGGTGAAGTTTCTCAGCTTCTATCCGCGCCGACTGCTGGCGCTCGCCATCTTCGGGATCATCCACGGAATCCTGATCTGGGCGGGCGACATCCTGCTGACCTACGCGATCACCGGTGCGATCCTGCTGCTCTTCCGAAACAAGCAGCAGAAAACGCTGCTGTGGTGGGCCGGGGGACTGTTTTCGATTCCGATCGTGGTCGGCTCGTCCTTCCTGGCGCTCTATTACACGCGCTTCCGCCCGCATTTCATGAATCCCAAGCCGGCGGACATGACGAAGATTTACGCCATCATTCAAATCTACGCGCACGGCACGGTTCATCAAATCCTGAAGCAGAACTGGGTGGAGTGGAGGGGTTTCCTGATCGCGCAGCTTTTCTCGATCTACGCGGTCGGGCTCTTTCTGCTGGGCATGTGGGTCTGGCGCTCCGGCATCGTCGAGCGGCTCCCGGAATATCGACCGGTGTTCAAGCGCATCTGCGCGTGGTGTGTTCCCATTGGGCTGGTCTTCAATTTTTTTGGCGCATATGAAAATGCGGTTGTGCCCAACGGCAAATTCACTTTCGCGTTGGCGATTTCGTCAATGGTGCACTTTTTGGGCGCGCACATTTTGGCGGCCGGTTACATTTCGGGCCTGGCGCTGATTTTTCTCAATGGGAGGTTGCGGCGGTTTGTCGCGCCGTTCGCGGCCGTCGGGCGGATGGCCCTCACCGATTACCTGATGCAATCCGTGCTCTGCACGCTGTTCTTCTATCACTACACGACCGGACTGTTCGGGCGCGTCGGCCCGGCCATGGCGCTGATCCCGACCGTGGTCCTCTACTCTGCGCAGGTCGTGTTCAGCAACTGGTGGATGCGGCACTATCGCTTCGGCCCCATGGAATGGCTGTGGCGCGGGCTGACCTACGGAAAATTCCCGTCGATGCGCAAAGGCGAGGCCGAGCCGGTGATCGACGCGCTGCCCGGCGATGCGGCGTCGCCGCTTTCCGCTTCGACCCCGTCCGAGTAGCTTGTTGGGCGTGATCGGCAGATCGCGCACGCGCTTGCCCGTGGCGTGGAATAGGGTGTTTGCTGCGGCAGCGCCCGTTCGCGTCATCCCGATTTCTCCCATGTTCTGCTCGTCTGGTGACTCGAAGCGTTAGGACATCGATCGCGAAAAGGATGTCGCCGATATCCGCGTCTGGTTCGAGTCTTCCGGTCGGTTGACTTTGCCTCGGCGAAAGCATAGCTAGTAGGTCGATTCCCCGGAGAAGCACGATGCTCGCGGAGGTAGAAGAATGATCTGTTCGCTGTGCGCGGCGGAAAATCCCATCGACGGCCGCTACTGCCAGAAGTGCGGCGCGCTGCTGCAGGGCCAGCGGGGGATGCCCCTGCAGCCGCACGATTTTGAAGCCGCGAATGCGCCCTATACCGGCCCGGGAGGAACCAGCGGAAAAGCCATCGGCAGCCTGGTCTGCGGACTGATCTTTTTCTTTTTCCCCAGCTCGATTGCCGCGATTATTTTGGGCCACTGGGCACTGGCAGAAATTCGCCGTTCCGGCGGGCGTTTGACCGGCAGCGGGATGGCGAAAACGGGCCTGGTGCTCGGATACGCGGGGATTACGATCGTTCCAATCCTGATCGTCGGGGCGATGGTGGTTCCCTACTACGTGCGCACGCGCACGGTCGCAAAGGAACTCGCGACGGTTCGCTCGGTCCGAAAAATTGTTTATGCCGAGGACGAGTTTAACGACTCCTACGCCAACGGCTTCTCTCCCGACCTGGCAACGATGGGCGGCGCCGGTGGCGGCCCAGACACTTGCGATCACGCGAGACTGATCGACGATGCTCTGGCGTCGGGAAACTTGAAAGGCTACCGGTTGATTTACGACCCGACGGGCCCTGACGTTTCACAGGAGGGTGCCGCGGCGCGAGGATGTACGCGCGCGGGCTCGAGGAACTTCGAAATCCACGCCGAGCCTCTTACGCGGGGAACGCCGGCGCAACCCAGCTTCTTCGCGGATCAGACGGGAGTGATACGCTACAACCGCTCGGGCCCGGCGACGGCCAAAAGCCCGCCATGGCGCCTGCAAACTCCGGAGTTCCCATTCGGGCCATCCGGATTGCCCTAGCTCAGGTCGCGGCGGTGGCGGGATTGTGCGCCAATGGCCGTTCGGCGGCCAGGCTGGGCTCGTGCGCCACGGTCGTCTCTTTCCAGCAGGATCGGTCTTCCAGCAATCGCGTGACGAGCTGTGTGTGCAGGGCGTGACCCGCCTTGTGCGCCACGATGCGTCCCTGAATCGGCCGGCCCACCAGCGCCAGATCCCCGATCAAATCCAGCGCCTTGTGGCGCCCGAATTCGTCGGGAAATCGCAGCGGGCCGTTCAAGATCGAATTGTCGTCCATCACAATGGCGTTCGCGAGTGAGCCACCGCGGATCAACCCCATCTTTTGCAGGGCCAGCAGCTCTTTTACGAACGTAAACGTCCGCGCCGGAGCCAGTTCCCGGCTGAACGATTCGCGCGTGACGGCCATCTCGATTTCCTGCGGCCCGGCGCAGGGATGGTGATAGTCCACGAAACAGTGAATGCTGAAATCGTCCGCCGGATAGATTCCAATGCGGCGGTCGCCGTCTGAGAATTCCAGCGGCTTCATTACCCGGATGTAGTGCCGCGGGCGGCGCAAGCGCCGCGTGCCCGCTTCGGCCAGCATTTCGATGAACGGCCGTGAAGAGCCATCCAGAATCGGAAGCTCGAGCGCGTTGATTTCGACGTAAATATTGTCGATCCCGCAGCAATAGAGCGCGGCGAGCAGGTGTTCGGTGGTCGAAATCAGCACGCTCTGCTTCATCAGGCTGGTGGCGTAACTGACCCGCGCCACATTGGCAACGTGCGCAGCAATTTCGAAATTGTCGAGGTCCACGCGCCGGAATACAACGCCGGTATCGGCCGGGGCCGGCACCAGGCGAATGTGGCTTTCGACGGCGGTATGAAGTCCGATGCCCTCAATCTCGACAGGGCGCTGTATCGTGGTTTGCGTAGGCATTTAGAGGGCGAGTTCCGAGCCTTGTTATCAATAACTTACGGTCGTGGCTCTGGCCAAGCCCGACAAACGTTGTAATTGTACAACACTTGAGCCAATTCCGACGTGATTCAAATCAAACGTGTTCCCGGTTCGCCAACCGGGATCGGCATTCCCCGGCGCCGATGTATCACGCCAGCACTCAATGCGCAAGGGGCACGATGCGACAAGATGAGCCCTACCCGGGACACGCCGGGCTGCCGGAGATTGTCTCGACCCATGGACACGCGTAGAATCAAACTAGCTTTGTCGAACAAAATGGCCGCTCCATTCAATATTCTGCCCAACGATTCGGCACCGCCGCCCGGCGGGCCAGCGCGGCCGCCGTGGCTGAAGGTGCGATTTTCGGGGGGCACGAATTTCCGCATGCTGGACAACATCATGCGCACCCTCCATCTCCACACCGTCTGCGAAAGCGCCCGCTGTCCGAATATGGGCGAGTGCTGGGAGCATCGGACGGCGACGTTTATGATTCTCGGAGATATTTGCACGCGGGCTTGCGGATTTTGCGCTGTGCCGAGCGGCAAACCTGCCGGTCCGCCGGAAGAGGATGAGCCGGGGCGGGTGGGCGAAGCGGTGGCACGGATGGGATTGCGCTACGCCGTGGTCACTTCGGTGAACCGCGACGATCAAAAGGATGGCGGGGCGGCCATTTTCGCGCGCACGATTGCGGAAATCCGCCAACGCGTGCCGGATTGCAAAGTGGAAGTGCTGATCCCGGATTTTCGAGGCGATTGGAACGCGCTGGGGATGGTGATGGCGGCGCGGCCGGACGTGCTCAATCACAATATGGAGACCGTCCCGCGGCTTTATCGGCGGGTTCGCAAGGGCGCGGTGTATGAGCGTTCGCTCGAGCTGTTGCGCCGGGCGCTGGAAATGGCGCCGGATGTTCCCACAAAGACCGGAATGATGCTCGGGCTGGGCGAAACGCGCGACGAAGTGCTGGCCGCGATGGAGGAGATCGCCGCGCAGGGCACGCACATCCTGACGCTGGGGCAATACATGCAGCCGACGCGCGAGCATCTTCCGATTGAGCGCTACGTGCATCCGGACGAGTTCGCCGAGTTCAGGCGCCTGGGTGAACAGATGGGATTCAAGCACGTGGAAGCGGGGCCGCTGGTTCGTTCCTCATATCACGCCTTCGAGCAGGAAGAAGCCGCGCGAAGCTAGCACATAGGACGCTAGGCCCCGGGAAATCCCAGGTTGACCACACGCAGCAAGAGTCCGCAGCCGCTCTTCAGTACGACGTTTCCTTTCGCCGACTTCAGCTCGATCTCGCCCGTGGCGTCCGCCGGCGCGTTGTGGTCGGCAGGCGCGATCGTCACATCCTGCAGGCCGTAGGTTCCGCAGGCATCGGAGGAAAAAAGCCACAGCGCTTGGGCGCGCTCGCCCGTGCCGTCGTTGCGGCAGCCGCGCGCGGGATTGGGATCCAGACGGACCAGGACGCCGCCCTCTACTGGCTTGCCGACGACGCCGGACCTGCTTCTCACGGGTCCTCCGCCTCGATAGACCACATCGCCGCCGATTTGCACCGTCGTCCACGAGTTCGATGACGCGGTGGGATCGGAATTTCGCGGAAGCTGTGCTTGACGAACCTCCTGATCGGAGGCGATGGCGCGCAATCGCAGGGTCAGCAGGACATTTTCATGCGCCAGGCGCAGGGTGTCGAACCGAAACGAGATGCTGCCGCCGTCGGTGCCCGACCCGGGCCGAACGCTGATGACCTCGCCACGCAACGTTGCGCCAGCCGCAATCTTGGCGTCGCCGGGCAGCGGCACGTCCTGCATCACGCGCGCCGTGATCAACTGGCCGACCTTCGTGTTCCTCGAAGAAAGGGATGTTTCAAGTTGCGCGGGAAGAATGCTGCTGTCGGGGACCGCCGTGCCGCCACGCGTAGCACTCGCAGTGAGCAGCAGCGTGATCAAGAACCCGAACTGGAGCGCGCGAAACATGACTGCGTCGCCGACATTCTAATGCGCACCGGACCCTGATAGATAGCGGAGCGATGAATAAATCGAGACGCGTCAGTGCAGGTTGGCCAGAAACTGGCCGGCAACATCGCTAGCGCGCGCGGCGCAGACGGCATCGGCAGGCGGCGAGTCCTGCGCGGCGTGAAAATATTCGGCGGCCTTGGCGTTGCGGCCAAGCTCGGCGTTCAGATTTCCTGCCAGCAACAAGAAAACGGGATTGTGCGGATAGCGCGTGGCGAGCGGCTCCGCGGCGGCGAGCGCCTCTTCGTAATGTTCGTCGTAGGTTCGCAGATTCCGCGCGAGATAAAAGCTCGAATCGACCGACATCCATGCGCCGCGCTCGATTCCCACGCGCATCTGGCGGATTCCTTCCTGCTTGTTTCCTCCAGGAAGGCCCATGAAAAATCGCAGCATACGGGCGATGGCCGAAAGGGTGTCGATGTAATAGTTGTAGAGGCCGATTCCGGCGGTGGCGTCGGCCATATCGGGATCGAGTTCGAGCGCGCGCATGAATTCGGCGCGGCCGGCGACGCCGGCGTGGGCGATGGCGCGCTTTTCATCGCGGAGAGAATAGAGGCGCGCCTTTAAGGCGTAGCCGAGCCCGGCATAGACGTGCATGTCGGCCGTGTCGGATGTCACGATCTGGGCGCGCGCGAGGTCGATGGCTTTGTCGGCCAGCGCGAAGTAGGCATCGTCCTCGGGCTCTTTGGGGCGATGCCAGGCGTCGAACTGGCCCCATTTGATTTCGCAGGACGCGCAATAGAATTTCCACCACTCCGCTTCGCCTTCCAACAGATAGCCGACCGGGCTTTGCGGCTGGGCACGTTCGATGTCGCGAGCCGCCGCCACGCCGGCATCCGGATCGCCACGATAGATATCATCCAGCGCCTGCTGTGCCTGCGGAGAAAGCGTAAGCCCGCCGGCTCGCGCGGGAGTCGCCAGCAACACAGAGGCTATCAAGCAGAAAAATACGCGAACCTTCATTTCACCCTCTTGAGCCATCCGGCGAGCCAGGCCGCGCTGACGTACATCGCGAAACATTCCAGCGCGAAGGGAATGAAGCCCAAATAACCCGGCGCGGGCATCTCGAAAATCTTCATCTGCTGGAACATCGGAAACGTATAGTGCCATTTCGCGTGCGACCATTCATTCCAGAATTCCCAGAGCCAGCCGCAAATCCATCCGGAGGCCAGAAAACCATAGAAGCGCCGCGCAAAACCGTCGGAGAGGTCCCCCAGGAACGAAGGCAGCCGCAGCCGGTGATTGAGCGGATCGAGCAGCAAGATAAATCCGAGCCAGACCAGCGTGAAAAGGTAGGGCGCGATGGCCTGCGGCACAACGAGCGGCACGATCAGGCAAGCCGCGCCGACGACCATCACCACAATTTCGGCTGTCGCAGAGAGTTTCCAGGGCTCGATGGGCACCGCGGGCAGCAGCCCCTGCACCAAGTCCGCGGTTTCGAAAATCGCGGGCGTAATGGTGGCGAAGGACCAGGCGTAGCCGAGCAGCGCGGCCGGCCATTCGTGCGGCACCCCGACGTAGGTCCAGTTCTGGAGCCGGGTGTTATAAGCCTCGAAAATCAGCCATAACGGAATTGAGAGAAACACCATCTGCGCCAGAACCTTCGGCGCGTCGTGCAACCGCGACCGGCCGGTAATCGCAAAGACGGCGGCATCGGCAATCAGGATGTACGCGCTCCAGGCAATCGGCGTGAAATACGTCGCCACCGGATCGACGCCGCGAAAAAGGAGAATCTCCGCGCAAACCAGGGTGACGATTCCCAGCCACCCATGAGCGGGGAATTCGCGGCGGTGCCGCACCCGGAAATATCGCGCGACCAAAATCGAGACCGTGGCGGCGGTGATGCACAATCCGATCGAGAGCCGAACCGGGATGAGCAGGGCGAATGCGTCCATGAGATTCGGCGAGTATGGTAGCGCAGGAATGTGCAGTTTTCGGCGGAGCCGTAGCGTTTCTTGCTATGCTCGGCGGGCCTTTCGAGCAGCAAACACCGAGAACGATTGACCACCGAGGCACCCCGATGCAGAGGACTCCAACGCTTTGAATGGCAAGGCAAAACTCGAGCGCGGGCTGGGATTGGTTGAAGCAACTTCGCTGAACATGACGTTCATGGTCGGCATCGGCCCCTTCGTGGTGATTCCGATCGTGATCAAGGCGATGGGCGGTCCGGGGAGCCTGTTCGCATGGCTCGCCGGCGCAGCGCTCGCGCTCTTTGACGGCTGCATCTGGGCGGAGCTCGGCGCGGCGCTGCCGCAAGCCGGAGGAAGCTACGTCTATTTGCGCGAAGCATACGGAGCCGAGCGCTGGGGCCGGCTGCTCTCATTCCTGTATATCTGGCAAACGCTGTTTCAGGGACCGCTGAGCATCGCCTCGGGCGCGCTGGGGTTCGCAAACTACTCCACATATTTCTTGAATAACCTGCCGGGCGAATGGGTGGCCCGCGCCGGGCCGTACTTCACCAAGACGGTCGCGGCAGTTGTGGTCTTGATCGTTGTCGCACTGCTCTACCGGCGCATCAGGGAGATCGGCCGCATTTCCATCGTGTTCAGCGCGATCGTGATCGCCACGATTCTGTGGATCGTCTCTGGCGGCGTGACGCATTTCGATGCGCACCGCGCCTTCGATTTTTCCGGCATGCGTTGGGATTCGTCTTGGGTGCTCTTGGCTGCGCTGGGCCACGGCACGGTACAGACCGTTTACAGCTATCTGGGCTACTACAACGTCAACAACCTCGGCGGCGAGATGAAAAGCCCCGAGAAGAATATCCCGCGCGCGATCTTCCTTTCGATCATCGGCGTCACGGTGCTCTACCTGGCGATGCAAACGAGCATCCTGGCCGTCATCCCCTGGCGCGAAGCCGCGGAATCGAAAGCGATCGCCAGCGTGTTCATCGAGCGGCTGTACGGCAGCCAGTGGGCGGCCGTCGTGACCATCCTGATACTGATCACCGCGATGGGCAGCGTCTTCGCGGCGATGCTGGGCTATTCGCGCGTGCCTTACGCCGCGGCCGCGGACGGAAATTTTCTCCAAATCTTCGCGCGCCTGCACCCCACGAAGCATTTCCCCTACGTTTCGCTGTTGGCGCTGGGCGGCGCGGCGCTTATCTTCTGCCTGGCACTGAGCCTGGGCCAGGCGATTCGCTCCATCCTGGCCATGCGTTGCCTCATCCAATTTATCGGCCAGGGCGTGGGGCTGGTCGTGCTGCGCCGGCGCTGGGGGAGCGCGCGGCTGCCGTTTCGAATGTGGCTGTATCCCCTGCCGGTGGTGGTCGCAATCGCCGGATGGGCTGCGCTTTTCGTCGCCACGGGCCGCAAACCGATGCTGGCGTCGCTGGCTGCGGCAGCCGCCGGGATTCTTGTATATTTGGTGCGCGCGCGATGGATGCGGCAATGGCCTTTCCAGGAGATTGCTTGATGCGTAGAGTTCCTGCCAGAAAGAATTTCGCGGCGATTGCAGCAATCCTACTCGCTCTCGCGGCCGCCCCGGCCGCGATTCCCGCCGCATCCGCGCAGTCGCTCGAGGACACAGTGCAGGCGATCGAAAAGGCGCGCGTCACGACGCGAATTCTTTACGTCACGGCACACCCGGACGACGAGACCGCCGGCCTGCTGGCCTACCTCTCACGCGGTTTGTATGCGGACGTGGCGCTGCTGACGATTACACGCGGCCAGGGCGGCCAGAACGCGATTGGTCCAGAGCAGGACGCGCCGCTCGGCATCGTGCGGACCACCGAGCTGCTGGCCGCGGATTCCCACTACGGGACCCATCAATTCTTCACGCGCGCCGTGGACCCCGGATTTTCGAAAAGCCCCGAGCGGACCATGAAAATCTGGGGAGATCAGATTCCGCTGGAGGACATGGTGCGCGTAATCCGCATGTACCGGCCGCAGGTGGTGATCAACGGATGGGGCGGCGTGCATTTCGGACACGGGCAGCATCAGGCGAGCGGCCTGCTGACGCCGCAAGCGATCGCCGACGCCGCCGATCCGGCGAAATTCCCCGAACAGATTGCCGAGGGGCTGCCGGCATGGAAGGTGTCGCTCGAATTGCGTCCTGGGAATTTCGGATTCGGCCCGAACCCCACGACCACCGCTCCGGGAGGAATCACGCTGCCGGTGAACGACGTCTCGCCGCTCTGGGGCCAGAGCTACGTGGAGATGGGCATGGACGGCCATGCGCAGCATCGTTCGCAGGGCACTCCGTCGTTTTACGGCAATCCGTTTTTCCGCCGGCCGCCGGTGCTGGTCCTCGAGCATGGGCAGCAAGGCGGCGGTTCGTTCGACGTGAAGGAGCTGGCGGAGTCGATTTCGTCGCTTGCAGGCCGCTACGAGCACTGGCAATCGGCGATGGCGCCGGCATTGGCAGCCGCGGACGAGGATTTAGCGGCCGCGTCGAGATCAGCACTGGCGCTCGACCGCGCTGCCGCGGCGAGTTCGCTGGCGAGGGCGGGCAAGGAAATCGCCGCATTGCGCAGTTCAATCGCCGCGAACGGCGATTCTGCCGCTGGCGCGCTCTACGAGATCGACCAGATCTCCAAGCGAATCGACGCCGCGCTGGTAGATGACATCGCGCTTCCCGTTGATACCCAGGCGAATCGCCACGAGCTGGTTGCCGGCGAGGATTTTACGGTTGATGTGAGTTTTCTGGATGAACCGGCGACGCCCGCAAAATGGAAAGTGGACCCCTCGAGCCTGAAAGTACCCCAGGGGTGGACTTCGAAGCTCGACGATGCCGATGCGAAGGGCAAGACCTTCCACTTCACCGTCTCCGTGCCTGCCGGAGCGAAGCCGCCCGGTTCGCCCGCCGACGCCGTGCTTCCGTTTCCACCGGCGCTGGTCAGCCTCGTTCTGCGGATAAGCGTCGATGATTACGATTTCACGTATCAGAAGGCCGTCGAATCCGCGGAAGCGAAGACCACGGCGATCGTCGTCTATCCGCTCGAACTTGTGCCGGCGGTCACGTTGACGGTCGAGCCCGCGCAGGTGATGGTTCCCGAGAAGCGCGCCGGGGCGCCCGTCGATTTGCTCGCGCGCGTGCGGTATCACGGCACGAAGCCAGCCAGCGTTTCGATCGGCCTCGATGCACCGCAGGATTGGAGTGTTTCGCCGGTCGCGGCGCTCGATTTCAAACAAGCCGGTGATCAATTGGTGCGCTACATCGTGAAAGCCCCGGCGAATATCGCGCCTGGCGCCTATACGCTGCGTCCGTATGCCAAGCTCGGCGACGACACGTTTCGCACGTCAGTTGAGCCGATTCCCACGCTGTCGACGCGCAACTTCAGCCAGCCAGCCGATGTGACCGTGCATATGCTCGACCTCACCGTGCCCGCGGGGCTGCACATCGGCTATATCGCCGGAGACAACGATGTGCTGCCGGAAACTCTGCGGCAGGTGGGAATCCAGGTGGATCGGCTCGATGAAGTGACGCTGGCGTTCGGCGATCTGAGCCGCTTCGACGCGATCGTGGTTGGCATCCGCGCCTACGAGCTGCGGCCCGACGCGATGGCGGCGAATCCGCGCCTGCTCGATTACGTGCAGAACGGCGGCACGCTGCTGGTCCTTTACGAGCGCGATTTTGCGTGGGCCAAGCTGCTGCCGGCTCCCTTCCGCGCAGAGATGGACCCGAAAGGGGCGGTTCGCGTCACCGATCAGAATTCTCCCGTGCGGCTTCTGGCGCCCGAGAGCCCTCTGCTGAATTCGCCGAACAAGATCACGCTCGACGATTTCAAGGGCTGGGGACAGGAGCGCGGCCTTTATTTCTGGAGCACCTGGGATTCGCGCTATCAGCCCGTGCTCGGCCTCACCGATCCGGGCGAGCCGGAAGCGACGGGCGGCCTTGTGTACGCGCATGACGGCAAGGGGCTGTACATTTACACCGGCCTGTCATTTTTCCGCGAGCTGCCTGACGGGGTTCCCGGCGCGTATCGGTTGTTCGTTAACCTGCTGAGCCAGACTCTTCATTCTGCGCCTCGAAGATAAGCGATCGCCGCCGGCGCCGCTGTGCTTCATTGCGACACACGGCGCTACTTCCGCTTGCCGGTCGATTTTCGCTTCGTGCTATGCTCCCAGCCGATCCGAGAAGGAGGTCGCTTTACGATGAAGCTTGAGAATTCGGCGCTCCCGCGCCGGCTGATCGGCGTGCTCGCCGCGATATTCATCCTGGCTCTTACCTGCAGTTCCTCGACCGCGCAGAAAAACAAGAACGGCAAGAACAACTCGCAACAGCAGGACGACTCAAACCCCGTGCCGGTCCCCGTGGGCTCCGATGCCGATCAGATCGAAGGAGATATCGGCCAGATGCTCGCCGCATTCCAGCTTGGCAACGTCGAGCTGATGCACAAATATTATTCCGACAGCGTGACGTTCGTCAGCGGCGATTTCGCTCCGCCGATCATGGGTTGGCAGAATTACGTCCCGTTGTACGAGCGCCAGAAGGCTGCGTTCACGTCCATGCAGCTGGTGCGCCGCAATACGATCATCTTCCCGCACGGCGACGTGGCCTGGGCCATGTATCAGTGGGAATTCAGCGCCCTATTGAACGGAGCGCCCTACGATCTGCGCGGGCAAACTACGCTGGTCTTCAACAAAGTGGGGGGAAACTGGCTGATCGTGCACAACCACACGTCATCGACCACGACCCAGACTGCGCAGGCGCCCCTGCAAACACACGCAGCCACACAATCGGCGCCCGCGACGGCAAAGCCCTAGCCCGATCAACCGCGACGTGAGAAAGTCGGAAAAGCTAGAAGCTTTGGAGGCTTTGGTACGCCCAGAGTCCGGCCACCGACACGAGCAACGCGCCTGACACAATCATGAGTGCCATGATCGGCCGTCCGAGCTTTTCAATCCGGGCGACCAGCGCGGCCTGATCGCGCGCCATGGAATCTCCCGCGGCGTCCAGAAAAATCTGATCCTCTTCCCGGTTTTCGAGGGCGCTGCGGTAGATCCACATGAAGACCAGAATGGCGGTAACGACACCCCAGGCGAGAAGCAAGATCTGAAGAGTTCCCATACAAACCTCCCCTGCCCGCGGGTCGTGGGGACTGTGCCAGGCGGCGTCCGGCCCTGCGGGCCCTTCGGCTCAATTGGGCGGGATTATAGCACCAACGCGTACCAAGAGTGTCAGGAGGCCGGCCGTTCGGGCTTCCTGGCGATGCCAGGAAGGAATCGCTTAGCGGCGCTCGTCCGGGAACGAAATGCCCCAAAAATTCCGGCCGGGATAGAGAATCTCGACTCCCAACTCGAACGGGCCGTGATCCTTGCGTTCCCGCACGGCGATCACGCGAAATTCACGTCTCTCCTGCGAAAGCCCGTGCAGAACCTCGATGCGGGACCCGATCTCCGGCAAAAATGGCAAGCGCAGCAGTGCGCCGGTGCGGCTGACGGAAATCGCTTCGGCGGAGGCGTCGCGCGCCTCGCCATTCATTTCAGGGGCTCGGACTGTAACCGGGATGCGAATAGGAACGCGGCTCGACCGGCGGCGCTCCAGCATCGCGCGGACAGTTGCCATGGTTGCCCTCCTGTTGCTCGCGACCGCAAAATAACTGTAGGGTGCGCCCGCCCTCGGGTCAATGGTACTTCGCCTCGGCGTGCTTCGTTGACAAACCAAGGGCCGCGCGGCAATATGGTTTCGCCTCGCTTTGCCGCACGAAATGCCCAAGTGGCGGAATTGGCAGACGCGCTAGCTTCAGGATGCAAAACAGCTATTCTTGCAAGTGCTTTGCCATCTTTCTAAGTTACTGAAAACTCACATTCCAAAGGGGTAGTTCGGGGTAGATCGGGGCAGCCTGAAATCCCGTGTTGGGCGCAAAATGGGCGCAGCGGCCCGCGCTACGGGGCGGATCGGCAAGGCTGGCAGTGCGGCCCATGCCCGGAACATCGCGCTCTGGGGCGGAGAAACTGTTTCTCTACCGCTGCCCAGCGGCCTTCGCGCGCGCTTCGGCAGGCCGGTAAGTAAGGCACGCGCAGCCATCCGCATAGCATCGCGTTTTTCCGCGCGGCTCATCTGTTTCGATGTTGTACTGCACGGATACCCGCGATAGCAAAGCATCATCCACACGCATGTACGGGCTTTCCTCGTGGGACGATTTAGGATGACCGCATACGCAATCCCCACGCCCAACGCAGCGCCGGGCGGGCGGCATCCGGTCGCCGGATACGGTTGCTGGCCTGCCACAGACCGAGCACACGTACACGGTATCCAGCCCATCCATCATTTCCTTCACTTCCCATTGGCAATCCATGCGGCGATTATACCACCCCGTTGTGCAGCAATATTTCGGCACGTTTGACAATCTTCGTGTTCTGCTGCTAGCGTTTTCCGTAGGAGGTGTAGCTATGACTCAAAGAATGCTGGATACCGCCGTCCGGAAGGGCATCGTGGAGGATTTGGCGGATATGCTGCGAAACTTCCATGATGCGAAAGAACGAAATGAAGGCGGCTCCGAATCCCTTAGTCGCCGTGGTCATCTAGGCGGCTACAGAAGGGCCTTGGGCCGCTTGTATGGCGAAAGGATCGCGAGCGGATTGCTAGAAGCCGCACGCAAAGAAACTGGCCTGCAATTCCCCCACATGGGACCCGTTCACGATGACGGCACCATTTACAATGTAGATATGGAAGCGGGCTACGGCCTCTAACGCGCACACGGAGGATTCCGATGCAATATAACAGCACTGCTGAGCTACCCGGAATGGCGGATCGCCTTGACCGCGAAGCGGCTGCGATCCTTGCGGCATGGCCCAACATCACGTACAAGGATGCTGAACGCGCAGCGGCCAAACAAGAAATGGCGAAGGATTTGCGCGCTCGGTACAGTTATATTCGCAGCCGCCGATTCTAGTTCAGCGCGGGCTTTCGGTCTGGAAACAGTCCCTTGCTCCTCAGCATCGCCACAAATTCCGCGACCATCCTAGGATCGGGGAAACGAAACACTAGCTTCGTCATGCCGTGCTCGTCTGTGCGATCAACGGGAATTCCGCCAGCGCGGTAGTTATTCAGCCATTCTTCCATTTGCCCGTCAGCATCCGGGTAGGTTGGGAATTCCAGCGTGAAATCGAAGGTGTCCATGCGGTTAGGAGTTCAATATCGTCGATACCGGCGACGGGTCATTGGTGATTGTAACTTGACCCATGTTATAGTGCGCTTAAGTTGACCGACCGAGATACCATACTCGCGGTCCTTCAGACCGGAATAGGTCTAGCCGGTTTGCTTCTAATCTTCTCTGGATTTCTAGTGTCAAAAGCAAGTTCATATGAGACGCGACGCGGAGACAAGTACAAGTGGCTTACGATTGGCACGCTCATTCCTGTTTTGGGCGCACTGGCCCTGAGTTGGCTGAGTATTGATGCCCTCCAAGGTTGTCAGTGGGCACAGTACCATTTGCTCACTGTCCTAAGAATACAATTAGCCATAACGGCGGTCTTCGCCATAATCGGTCTCATATCCGTTGCCTCTTGATGGAGGAAACCGACCTTGGGACTTACTGAGCTGAAAATTAAAGACTTGGAAGAAAAGAAATTCGATCATCTCTACAAAAAGCATGAAAAGGCTTGGCTGCAAATGGTTGAGGATGCCTACACATTCGCCAAGGACCACGTCACTGGCGGCAGTCCGCCACGCCCTGATGACGTTCTCAAGCTCCTGCTAGCAGAGCTAGAGGTAAGCAAAGATTTGAGGAATCATCAGGAGGACCACCACGCGCGGTACAAACACTTTCGAGAATATTTCGGAGATTACATCATAGACAAATATTTTCAGCATCTAATTCAGCAACAGGTAAAGGAGGAAAAGAAATGAGCCCAAGAGAACGGTATGAGATTGCAAAAGCTTACGTAGACAAGCAATTGAAAACGATGGAAGAAAACGGTCTTCAGCTTACGAAAATCTCTGCGCACGAATATGATGAGATGGTTGAGCGAGTGGCCCAGACCATCCGCGTTTCAAACGGAACCAAGAAAGCAGAATCTTCGTCAACTGCTCACGCATAATGTGGAATAGCGTACAGCGACCGTCGGCGGCCTGTCAGGGAAGCCTGACACTCAGTCCAGAATTCGGGCCAGGTGGAAGTCCCAGCGCCGTGTCTGTGCCGATATGTGCCCGCAGGTCCTCGAGTAACTGTTTTGCAGGGAGGCTTTTGCCGATAAGTGCCTCTGATTCCGAACGCGGATTGATTACTTCCTTCGCGCGGTAAACAAACACTGATTCAATCCCCTCTGCTATCGCGCGGCGACACAAGCCGCGTGCGTAGAACCGATTGAATTCGCCTTCTGCAAGCGTCTCAGGTGCGGTAATTGGGACCTGCGCAATCGTCGTCCCCCCTTTCGGTTTTCGCCTTTCCTCGGTTGCATTCAAGCGACCTGGGACCCGCAGCTGCGACGAAAGGGTGTCGTCCGTTCCGCTTTGCGCGGCGCTTTTCAGCAGCTCCGGATACGCGGCCTTCCCAGTGGGGCTCAATCGAGGGCTGAAGTACAACTTACCAGTGGCGATATCAGTCTCGATTTCTTCAAACATGAATTGCCTCGTAGTTGAATCCAAATTAGCTAAATTAAGTGGCACGACCCACCCCCTTCGGTTATCGCTAAAACTCTCTGCACTCCGTCAGTTGCCCTGCTATGCCTTTGCGGCCCCATGAATGATTTTCTCAAGCTCTTGAGCGTACTGGATCAGCTGGTCATTGACTTTCTTTAGATCGTCAATCAGCAAGTCGTATTCCGGGAACTGCCGCTGGCAGTCCTGCGGACTCCTAGACTTCACGTGATCGGGGCAGTTAGCGTACCAGTGGCGAAACCGCGCCTGCCAGCGCGTGAGATGCGGACGCAAACCATTGTTGAGTGTTTGGGTAGCGATTCGCACCAACTCTTGGGTACTCTTCTCGTTCCTCAGCATGTGGCCCGGAATATCCGATATCAGCTGTCTGACACGGCCAAATAGTGCGTACCAAGAATCATAAATCTCCACAATTACATCGTGTTCAATATCTATTCGCTGGGCGGCTTTCCGGGTCACAAGCTCTGTCCATATTCGATGGGCAATCTGTACGTCTTCGTTGTTGGGTTGAAGTTCCACGGAGCCGACGTTTCCAAGCTGGACGTTCAGCTTCACCACCCTGTACTTGTGAAAAATGCTTCGCCGATTCCAAACCAGAAGTCGCAAGGCCGTAAACAAAATCACAGCGAACACAAGGAGCCAGACAGACAGGTCAAGCCTGATTAATCCACCTTCGACGTGCAAGCGCAGTAGATCAGAACCGGGCATTAGTGCCTTACGTGGCAAACCTTGCACACAGCATCAATATCCATCATGGCCGAGGCGTTTTTGATTAAATGCGAGCGGTTCGTTCTGTCCCTGAATGCATCTTCAATGTGTTCCCTCAGCCTTTGAGCGGAATCGGGCGGCACGTAGTAGTGGCCGTAAAAGTTGGCCGGTTGATAGTAGTTATAATTTGCACCCAGCCTCTCCGGAATGGTCGGCCATGCTTGTTGGTCCCAATTCAATCCGGGAACGAACACAGGTATCGCGGACGGCAGAATGTACGCCAAGAGGCCGTTTGGCACGAGGTCTTGACCCTGCCGTATTGACGACTTAATTTCCCAATCCACATAGCGCCTGCTATGCGTGCATTTCCCGATAAGAACGATCGTAACGCTAGCGTCGTCTATGTACTTGCGCCTGATTTCGCTCATCACATAGTCGGGATTGTTACTATCTATGAAATCGTCGTTGTGAAAAGCACCGATCGCCTTGGGAATGAAGACGGGCTCCTGCACGGACCAGCGATGGATGAAGTTATCCACTTCATTCTGGTTGCCGTCGTGGAAAGACGAGATGAAGACCTTTCTTTTTACGGGGACGGGCACGCGAAAAAGAGGATTCCCATAATTCATGGCTGGTAAAGCTATCGTATCAGATAATGATACACTGCGTCACAAGGGGCGCGTGACGCAGCCCGCCGCCGATTCGATGGCACTCTTAAACTTCTGACTCGTAAGCTTTCTCATCCGGCGAAACGATTCTAACTGGATGGGTTTTGGAGATATTCATCGTCGTCATCCAGTTTCAGCCCGGCAAGCCAATCCGCCGTGGAAATGGGCGAGGGCTGTGGCTCCGGCTCATCAATCCCCTCGAACATAGCCACATCGTAGGATTCGCTTGCGGCCCAGTCGGAAAGTGAAAGCGCTTGCGATTGCGTTGCTTCGCAAAAGCTCACATAGATTTCGTATCTCTCATGTACTTCGGTCACGGCCTGCATTGCTCCTCCTTACAAAACCGGCAAGCCGGATTTGCCTTACCCCGGCGCGTGTGCCAGCGGGTATGCATTCCCCGCGCGCCGCCGCGCGATGCAGCGCCTGGCGCACACAGCCCGATCTTCTTTTCAGCGAACATGCGGCCCGTTACCTTGCCGCCGATCCGCCCGCCGTTTCCTTTGCGGCCATCCGTGGATGCATTGGTCGCACGCCCGCCAATCTTCCCGCCACGCGAAGCAGCGCCCGGCGAATGCGCGCCAATCTTCCTGAAGGCTGCGACTGCGCCGCCGATCCGCGCGCCACGCTGGCGGCTTTCAAGCGTGCCCCAGCGGAATTTCTTTACGCCGCCCGACGGCGCTTCTTCGGTTTGTAGTGTTGCTCCGCTTCCGGGGATAGTGGCCATATTCCTTCCTCGTGTATCTGGAAAAGCTCCAGCGAGATGTCGCGCTCCTCGTCTTGAATGTAGTCATGGACCGTTTTGGCGCATATGCTGAAAACAAGCTTGTCCAGCGTCTTGCCACGATACTTCGCCACATCCTTCAGCTTCGCGAGCAGTGCGCTTGGCAATCGCAGCGGCACTGAAATGCGGTCGCGCTCCTCCGGCGTGCCTTCGTGCTGGCGGATGTATTCTTGGAGCCAGCCCAGCGATTTCTTTTCTACGCCATCCCAGCAAGCAGCAAGATATTCAAAGCGCTTCGGCGCCTCGAATGGCGCGCATTCGGCATGATGCGACCAGCTTAGCTGCGGAATTCTTTTGTCATCGGGAAACCGGCGCGCTACCAGCGCCATGAGTTTCAAAGTACCGACCACAAGATCGGTTTTTTCGGAAACATCTTTCCAGAAATTCGGGGGATGGCTTCCAATCAGCAGGTAGCTGGGTATATCGAGATTCTTAACGTTGTATTCCTCATCGCCTTCGTTGAGCCAATCGCCGAGCAGCCATTGCCGGTTATTGTGCTCGGCAGCCAGACGTTTGCCTTGTGCCAGCCAGTCGTTATAATCCTCGGCTGTGCGTAGCGGCCTTTCGACAGCGGTAGCGGTGGATTCAGGCATGAAGTCATCCTTCCATTCCCATGAGACGGCATCAATCGGCACGGATGGGAACTCCGAAGTGAGGTCTGCTTCTATGACGTGTACGGTTTATAGCCCGGCGTGTAGATTCTTGGAGGCCCTACATTTTTCTGCACGGGCACGCCCGGCGCAATTGGTGCTTCCTTCACGGTTTCCGCTGCGCGCTCTGCTTCGCGCTTCTTCCGGGCTTCCTCGCCTGCCGCTTCCATCGCGGAAGCTTCGCCGAAACTCGGGTCCACAGTCGGCTCCGCAGGGATCGCTTCGGAATTACGGGAATCGGCATTGGATCGCGCTGCGCGATTGGCGTCGATTTCCGCACTGCTGAGATTCTTTTCTGACATTTTGATTCTTCTTTCCTGTGGGGTGTGCTTCTACTAAGCCTTAAAATCCAGCAGGGGCACGCGCACAGCACCGCCCAACGTCATTTTTACGCTAAGCGAACGCTCGATGATGTGCATGAAGAAGTCCGATACGTTGTATGTCGGATCATCCACAAGCTTGCCGCCATTCTTCAGCGCGGTAATCAGCAATTCGCCCACAAAATACTGCTCGCTTCCATCCTTCATTCGGACGCGGCCAATCCGTCCTTCCTTTACATCGTTCTTGGTGAATTGCCCGGCCTTTAGCACCGGCGGTTTGGTCCAGTTTGGCGGTGGCGCAGCGCCCGATTCCGAATGAAGCTCTGCTTTGCCAGCGCCGGTTTGTACCAGCGTTACGTCATCCCACGATGTAGTGCTCATTTTCATTCTCCTTGTTTGAAGCCTTTTACCCTCGCGTGCGTGCCATCAATTGGCAGCGCGATCTTTTCGAGTTCGTCCTTGGGCACAAAAGCGGGGGCCATGTACTTATTGCATTCGGCTACAGGAAAGGGCGGCTGGTTGTTATAACCGTTCTGGCCCAACAGCCAACAGCCGAAAAACGTTTCTGATTCCCTGAATCCCTTGATAACCATAGCCTGTCCGCAGCTTTCACAAAGCGACTGCGTGCCCTTCGCTGCGCCGCCTAAAACTCTGATTTCCATATGTTAGCCGCCCCGCATATTCGTAGAAAATGTGTCCGGCCTGTTTACAAGAAGATGGATCGCCACAGAGCGGGATACCTTCACCCACGCCCCGGCTGCGCCGTAGTCGCAATCCTGAAGCAGTTGGAGGTAAATTCCATCGCCACCATCGCCCGGATTTGCCGCGAGTAAGGCTATGAGTTCGCTTTCAGTAAGCGCCATGATGCTTCCTTTCTTATAATCCTTTTGCCCTTGCGAGCTGTTTTCACTGGCCGCCCGTGGCTGATAACTACTGAATCTGGCCCGGTACCGGCTGTTTTGCAAAAGTAGACGGGATTCGACACTTCATCCGGGTCAAGTTTTAGGCGCATTTTTTTGCTACTTCTTTCCAGCTTCAATACAGCGCGCCATCGCAGCATGTGTCCGGGCGAGCTGATCGCAGGCCGAATCCACGGCAGAATGGGAAGCCTTCTGCGCCGCACGCAAAGCCCGATGGAATGCGGCATGCGCCCGGTCATCGTTATCGCTATCGTCGTCATCCCAATCGTCGAGCGAATCGTCAATCATGTCGCTGCATGCAAACGCGGCGCTGCACAGCTCCATTGCGCGCATCGAATGTTTGGAAAGCGAAGCGTAATCGTATGGTTTCGGATAAGGCGATTTCCGGGTAACCAGATCACTGCACAAAGCCCCGGCCAGTGCCAACTTGCGAAGCTGGACGATTAACTGATCCACATCCACAGGCACGCCGTAATCCGGCTTGCTGCGCTGATTTCGTGCGCCCGCCGCCGTATTCGGGTAGGCCGGGTAGGTAACAACGGAAACGTCAATGAGATCCACGTCGGATATCGTGCGGATCGCGCAATCCTCGCCAGTTTCCGGGTCCTTGCCGGGTGCCCATTGCTGGCCGCCAGCGGGCACAGTGAAGGCAAAGCTGCATTCGTCAATATCGCCGCGCTTCACGGCAGAATAGAGATCTCGGTGGGCCTGCGAATTCTTATCAAGCTGGCAGCGGAATTTCAGGCCACGTGCATCTTCGGAAAGTGTGAGCGTGCCGGATTTCGTTCGACCAAGTATGTTATCAGGAGCGTGATTGAACAGCGCCTTAACATCGGCCTTCTCGCGGATGCTGCGCGAATACGTGCCGGGCTTGATCGTTTCGCGGAAACCGCCCAAATTGTGGCTGAGCGTATTGAAAACTGAAGCGTACCCCACGAGGGCAAAATCGTCTGATCCGCTGTCGCGCAGCTCAGCATGCACTGTGCGAACCTGTTTGCCTTTTGCTGCTTCAAAGTCGAAATTCATTGCTGTGCTCCTATCGAAGTGAATTCAAAATCTGTGATTCAGTACTTGGAATCACGCCGAGGATTTTCAGCAACGTTTCCAGATCTCGTTCCCTGCGCTTGAAAAGCGGCGGGTCGGGCCAATCCAAATCCATCGCGCGCAAAACCAGCGTGCGCACAGAAGGATTCTCAAGCGCAGGAAGGCCCAGCGCTGGCACAGCCAGCGATAACAGCTCCGTTTCCCTCGGCGTGTATGCGTACAGCATCGTGTTTCTTCCCCTGCGTGTTTTGCCCTTTTTCCTTCACCGAGAAACCGATGAGGATAGGCGCATATGCATAAAAATCTATGCGCGCTGCTCCGGGCGCTATGGGATGCTTCCAAGCCTGCGGCACAAACGAAAGAATGTCGCCCACTTCCACGTCTTCGTCCAAAAGCGCGTATGAAATCCACACTCTTTCGTCATCCGGCGTCCATCCTATGGCGCGTTTAGCAAACATCCGCACGATGCGGCACCATTTGCGCTTTGCTTCTGGCATGGCATCCTCCACTGCAAAGTTTTCGGCGGCAGCCAGTGGCTAGAGGGTCCGATACCCTTGGCAACCCAGCCGCCGCCTTTTCACATCGGGCGTTGCCTGCCCACAGGTGAAATCTCTATTGCGGCGATCCTTCCCAAATCACTTCAGAATCGTCGCCATTAACGAGCACAGACGGGCGATTCAGCGGAAGGCGCTTGCCATCCTGCGTCGCTGCAACAAGCTTCGCCTGCATCTCGGCCTGCATCTTGTTGTGCTGAACGCCGCTGCCAGTGGCCCCGGCCAGCGCCGAATTCATGGGCTGATTTTCGATACACAGATCACGATTGGCCCTGTATGCCTTCGCGTAGCGCTTCACGATTTCTTCAGGCACGGCGCGGCCAAACGGATTCAGGTAGCGCCCGCCGCCCTGCCATTCTTTCCGGGCATTCACGTGCTCGGGCCTGCCTGCGTATAGGAATTTTTCAGCGCCTATTGTCATTTGGATCGCAAGGTAGGGCTTCACAACGGAAACTTCGACCACATCCCAAACCGGCTCCGGAATTCGCGCTTCGCCGGGGCGCGGCAGGCGATAGGTTTCCTCGCTGTGCATATTCGGCGCAGTAACAGCCCCGTCAGAAACTTCTTCAGCCAGCCCAGCGCCGCAAACCACGCCGCCGACTTGATTCTGCACGTGCTCGATTTGTCCGGCCTTCGGCCCTGATAGATATTTGATTTTCATGACTTGAAATCCTTCCGGGGCTGCGCGGCCTGTACCATCTGCGGAAAAGAAATGGCCGTGTCTTACGCCACTTGATCCGGGCGCTGTTATGGGGTCACGTGTCGGAAGTGTGCGGAAAGTCGAAGGAAGGAAAACGAAAGTCGTCGGCGTCCGGAAAAAAGACTAGTCGAAGCGGGAAAAAAGTCGTGGGAATTTCCCGACCGCGCCGGAAATTGCGTGCGTGCGGCTGTACGGGATTTTGAAAACGGTTCTTGAGGCGCCATACCCCCTTTGTAATCAATGATTTGCAGCCATGCTTGTCAAGGTACCAAAAGTCATCCTAGTACCCGATTCCAAAGCCAAAAGCGCGCGCGAAGCGTCATCACCGCATGCAGCCAGCGCCGGGATGATCGCGGATCGCCACAGATCGGCTTGATATCAGGCTGTTCTAGCTACCACAGGCGGGCGCTACGATGCCGATTCTCGGGGATGACTGGCGGTTTTCTCGCGCTGTACGGCTGCTACTGGATTGCTTACATGCCTTGCGGTATTTGCCTACTTGGCTTGGCCTACTGTCGAAACTTCTTTTTTTCCCTCCGCCGAGGAGTGTGTCAATTTGGCGAGCGGAATATTCGGGGTTTCCATTTTCCGGCGCGCCACTGCTGCACGGCAGCCAGAATCACAGCGCTTTCATCCGGCGTGGCTTCGCGGGCGGTTTCTACTTCGTGATCGCCATGATAAGCCATGATAAGCGAAGTCCGAAGTGATCGTGCCGTTTGGCAATACATCCCACGATGTTTCTACTTTGCCGAATCGTGTCCATACAAACAGCGTGCCATCGTTATCGCACGATGATGGGGGATACACGTCAAGTACCACAGGCTTTTCACGGGATTTTGATGTCATCGAAATTTTCATCCTCGTAATGACGCATGTATTCTTCCAGCGCGAATGCATCGCTGGTAGCGACATACTGCACGCCATCTTCGCCGGTAGCAACCGGCTGGTTTTCTGGATTCGCGCCCGGATTACTGGTTTTTCCAGTCTTGAAATCGTGACATGGCTTACAAAGCCCGCGACAATTCGCAGGATCGAAAAACAGTGCCGGATCGCCTTTATGATCGCGGATGTGATCGAGGATCGTAGTGCCGTCGCCGCCATGCTGTTTGCACAAGTCCGTGTACTGGCCTTTGCATAGCGGATCGCGCTGAAGGATAAACGGGCGCAGATGCTTTCGATAAGCTGATGTGTCGTACAGCGCGCGGTACGGATTTTCTTCGCGGCGCTCCGTCGATGTGTACGGTTTGTCCGATGTTACCGGAATCTTTTTGTGATCTTCGCAGTAGGAGCTACCTGCCAATGCGATTTTTTTGCATGCAGGAAAATTGCAAGCCACTGGCGGTCGATTAGGCATTCCAAGGCTCCCATTCCTTGTGCGCTCTCGCACGCGGATCACTTAGCTTTTCGCCTTTGCTTGTCAGCGGATCATCTTCCGCTTTCTGCTTGGCGAGTATTTCTTCGCGCTGCACGTCAAGGCTATTCGGTTTCAGCTTGCGCGGCGTGGCAGGCGGATCATCTTCATCTTCTTCCGCTGACTTTGCCGTTTCCTCTACTGGCGGATTTTCCATTTCAGCGATGAAGTCATCGACGATCGCTTCTTTCTGCTCATCCGTGAACGGCGATCCTTCCAGATTTTTCCGAATGATCGCGCGTACGCGCTGTATCCAGTCAGCCATGTTTACAGTTGGCTTTCCCCGAATTCGTAGACATAAAGTTCACTCGGGGAGTGAGCCACCACTGCCGCTTCTAGTTTTATAAGCGTTTCTTTTTCCCCGATAACTGCGTCCACGGCTGCGGTGGCTTTCCAGAATGAAGGCGCTTGCACGACGAACCGGCGATATTTGCCCAAATCGGTGCATACGAGTGCTAGATAAGTTTGCATTTCTTTTTCTCCTTTAAGTTGCTGTGCTATCTCTCGCCCGCCCGTAATCCGGCTGCTTCCAATTCGGCGGCAGCTTCCGGCGAGCCAACAAACAGCACAGATAAGTCATTACTTCACGATGGCGTTCAAAATATCTTCCCCGACGAAATACTTTGCCTTGGGGTCTTCGGGAAATACCACGTAAGCGCCCCGCCGAATATCCTTCAAATGGAATTCGGCGATTCCCGCGTCGATAAATGCCTTTGCCAATACGCGCGATACGTCATCGGTTGTAACGCTATCTCCATTCCCGACCAATTCGAGTTCTACCTTAAAAATAACTTTCGTCATGTGCTTTTCTCCTTTAATCTTTAATCCGCTGCTACCATCTTCCGAAACGATCTTGACGGCCGGAATTGCTGCGCACTTTCTACCGCGAGTTCCACAATGGCATGTGGCTGTTTCCCATCGCATCGGCTGCATTCGCCGATTGATTCGCGCTGAGCGTCAAAGTAGCTGGGGTATCGCGTAGAGCGCCCGCCGTGCCAGATCACAAGCCAGCGACCTTCGCCGCCCACGCTGAAGCCGGGATTTTGTCGCGCCCATTCGCTGAATCTGATCGCCATGCTGTGTCCTAATCGTGTTAAGCGGTTTTGGTTTTCGGGTTTCGAGAAAGGTTTTAAGAGGCAAGCCACGGAAAGCAGGCGCGGCATGGCCGGTATCTACCCTCCAAGCTAACCTAAAGGCATACCTCCAACCCCAAATCTATGATGTGCACACAGGTACACTTTTTGGCGCGCCGGGTGTACCTGTAGGTACCTTCACAGTCCACTTGTAGGTACCTTTCGGGGTGTACCTGTATGTACTTGCTTCTACCCGGCTGCCGCCCGCGCCGAATCCCGCAAACGCTTATAAACTCGAATGAAACACTGGCGGGGCGATGTGCCTTCCCAATTGCCACCGGGCACACGCCGGGGCGCTACCAATTCCATCTCGTTACGAAATTCCTCAATAAACTTGGCATCGCCCCCCGCGTATTTCCGAATGGCCTTGATTTGCCATTCTTGGACGCGAATCTTGCCGCCCGCGATCTTGTAAATTTCCCCGACAACCGGGTCCGTGCATTCTTGCCACGGTAATATTTCCCGTTTCGTGCACTGGCCCGGATGTGTTTTCATCCAGTCATCGTGCGAAACGTAGTACAGATGGCCGTCGCCGCGCCTTTCAATGAATCCCTTCAACCGGAGTACGCCTATAGCGCGGCACGCGGCTCGATAATTCATGCCGAAATAGTCCGCGATCCGTCGCTCCGATGAAAAAAAGGAATTCTTGCCGCCATTGGTTAGGGCGCCAAGAAAAGTGTAGATCGCAAGGCTTTGTCCACTTTTCCAAAGGTGCCACGCCGTGCAGCACTTGAATGGTTTACTTTGTGGGAATGCTGGTTGCCATGTGGGCATTTGTCCTTGTGAGAAGGGGATGTGGCGCGCTGCTGAACTCGTTTGAGCTTTCGCTCCCAAGAAACCAGCGCGCCACGATTCAGGCGTACAGATGAACTAGCCTACCTTGGCAGGGTAAGCCAAACTGAAATGAACTTTCGGCACGTTAGCCCTACTTTTGGCATTAGCCTTCGGGCATTGGCCTCAATTCACTTCAGCGCCCATCTTTTCCGCCTGTATCCCTTTTTCGCGGCGGGTGCCACCCCGTCGGATGCGTTATTGTTTTGGTAGGCCTCGCACTCGGCCCGCTTTACCCGCGTAGTGTTATGCGGGAACTTGAAACGGCTTTTGCGAAAAATTCAGCAACAGTCGGCGCAATTCATTTTCTGAACTCGCCGCCTTAATCGCCGCCAATTCGGAATCGGAAACGGGCAATACTGGGGCCGTCTCAGGTAATTCGGTAATCAGATTCACGCCCCGGCCAAGAATAGAAACGTAGAAACTCACGCCACAGATGTTTTGCCTGATAGTCATGTGCCCTCCTTTCTTATCGGCGCTGGCGGCGCACATTCAGCACAGCGGTAGACAATCTGTGCGAGCTGGGCCGATACCTTTTGCTCAAACAGTTTTTTGCAATCAAAACAGCGCCGTTTGACGATCATCCGCGCACCAATGCCTCGGATTTTTCGGCCCATCGGGTAAGCGTGGCGCGGCGGAAATAGAATTTATTTCCGACCGAAACCACAGGTAACTCGCGGCTCCGCACAAGGCCGCGCATCTGCCAGCGGGTTAATCCAAGGAGTTTTCCGGCGTTGGTTAGATCGAGAAGTGCTGATACATCGGTAACAGCTTGCGAGGTTTTTCCAGCCACGGCACAGCTCCACTTTTTCGCGGAGCCTTTGTTGCTGGGCTGTGCCCAGTTGGGTTGGCGGCGTGCCGTTTCCGAATCGCGCGGGCTGGCTCTTAACTTCGCTGCCAGTGCGCCGGGCCTTGCGGCCCATCGGTGCGCTGTGTCTGCGTTATGGTTTCACAGCGCGAAGCACGATTATACCACAAGCCGCCCCGTTTCCAGCTACTCACATCCTTATTACCTTGGTAGTACCCTCGTACCATGTACGCGCTAGCTTTTGCGGGCGCAGAATGGGCGCATGTGGACTTTCATCCTTGGCTGCATGAAGTGCTTCGCGTGGGGATTTTGGACCCGCACGCTTGACGACAAATGGCTGTATCGGCACGACCGATGGGCCATGAGGATAAAACGATGACGCAGGCTATCGAAGTGCTGGAATTGGAAAAGCAGCGCCGGGCACACGGCGCAGGCGGCATCTATCCGCGCCCCAATGGAAAATTCCAGATCGCTTTCTATGATCGCACAGGGCGAAAAATCCGCGAGACGTACAAGTCGTTCGAGAAGGCCGAGAAGATGCTTCAGCGCCGATTAGCGCAGGCCGATGCGGATGTGCTTGAAGTCGAGCGTCGGGTTAAGGTCGATGAGCTTGCAAAAGCGTATCTGCTTTATGCCGAAAATTCCAAACCGAAATCAGCCTATTGGATCAAGCTGGTTTGGAATGCCCACTTGAAGGATTTTTTCGGCGGGCGCTTGGCTAGCCGCGTGACTACTGATTTGATCGCGGAATATATCGCCCACAGGCTGGGAGAAGAAGTGCAGGCGGGCACAGTAAATCGCGAATTACAGGTATTCCACGCGATGTTCAAGCAGGGCGCGGAAGCCACGCCGCCGAAGGTCACGCACATTCCTGCGTTCCCGCCCAAGCTGGCGGAAAACGCCCCAAGGTCCGGATTCATCCGCGATGCCGAATATAAGAAACTTGTGGAAGCGTGCGACAAACACGTGCTCCGCGCCATTCTTGCCGTGGCCTACACGTATGGCCTTCGCAAAGGCGAGCTGCTGGGGCTGCGCGTGAAGCAGCTAGACTTTGAATCCAAAACGCTGCACCTATTTACGGGCGAAACGAAATCGGGCGAAGGGCGCACAGTGGCGATGACCCAAGAAGTGCTTGACTTACTGAAGGCGTGCGCCAAAGATAAAGGGCCGGGCGATTATGTTTTCACGTGGCCCAGCGGCAAGCCGGTTAAAGATTTCCGGGGCGCGTGGCGGAAGATCACGAAGGCTGCCGGGCTTCCCGAGCTTCTACTCCACGACCTACGGCGTACAGCGGCCCGCCAGCTTGTGCGGGCTGGGGTAGATAGGGACACGGCGCGCCGGATCACGGGCCACAAAACGGATTCGATCTTCAGCCGTTACAACATCGTGGCCGAGGATGATTTGCTGGAAGCCGCAAAGAAACTGGAAGATGCCCGGAAGGCGCGCGCCCTTTAACCTGAAAACGGGCGCAGAATGGGCGCAGGCCGAGTAGCTTCAAGTGGGTACCGCGCAACCGATTGATTCTTCAATGCCCAAGTGGCGGAATTGGCAGACGCGCTAGCTTCAGGAGCTAGTTCTCGCAAGGGAGTGGAGGTTCGAGTCCTCTCTTGGGCACCAATGTAAGCATCGATCAACTGTCTCAGGCACAAAGGCTATACGGCTGTCTGCCCAGGCCTGATAAAAAGTCTCAGATCTGCGAGTTCGGCAAACCTGCAGGAGAAGAACTGTTCGTCGCCTGACCCTTCAAACCGGCCTCGCTCTTCCCGAATGGATGGGCCGGTTCCAGAAAAGAGCGAATCAGACAAAGCAGTGCGAGCGCTCCATGCCCAGACCTTCGCCCAGGACATCGGCCAGCGTCAGGGAAATCAGGCCGATGGCGCAGACCGTCAGGGCATCGTCGTTTCCTACCGGCAGAACGGTCGTGGCAGCCGCAGCCATGGTTCAGATCTTTGTCCGCTCGGCGCAGCTTTGTTATTTCGCGGACTGGAGCAATTTCTCCGCGTACAGCGCGCCGGCGGGCAGGTCTTCATGCTTGAAATAGACGAACACGTCGCCGTTGTGCGCTGCCTCGGTCACTCTTTTCGAAATCGCCTTGCGCGCGCCAGCGGAGTATTCGCCCATTCGCAATCGGAAATATCGGAAGTTCGCGGTAGCAATCTCGGGAGTCTTCAGCTTGTCGCTTTCCGCTTCGCACAGCGCCACGTTCGCGCGGCCCAGCCGGTCATATACATCGTCTGTAAACCACGACGGGTGCCGAAACTCCATCGCCGCGTGCACGCCTCCCGGCAAATCTGCCAGAAACTCGTCCAGCAGTGCCAAATCGCATTTCAGGTTCGGCGGGAGTTGAAACAAGACCGGTCCGATCTTTCCGGCGGCGCGCAGCGGTTTGAGTGAAGTAATGAATTTTGACGTGGCCGCGCCCACGCCGCGCAGCCGCTTGATATGCGTGATCGACCGGCCCGCCTTCACCGCGAATTTAAATCCCGCGGGCGTCGCCGCGATCCATCGGGCGAGGACCTTCTTTGTCACAGGGCGGCGAAATGTGTAGTTCAGTTCGACGGAATTGAGCCGCGTGGAGTAATAACCGAGAAATTTGGCGGACGCGAGCTTCGCCGGATAGAAATCGGGCTTCCAGCTCGCATAAGCCCACCCCGACGCGCCCGCGTAGATTTTTCCCATGTTGTTTTCGTGCGCCCGCTGCCCGTCGAGGGCAAGCTGTCACCGCTCGGGCGCGCAACTCTATAACACAAGCCCGGATGATTTTGCGATAGTATCCGGCTGGTGCGCGCGATGTCTGGCAGCGGGAGGCGCCGGAAATGGCTTTTGCCCACGTGTTGATTGCGATGGCCACCGGGCCCCAAGTCACGTTTCCGCAAGGTCCGGCCATCACGGAACAGATCGCTCTGCGTTGGCTGCACATCGTGGCCGGGATCATCTGGATCGGCACGCTCTATTTCAATAATCTCGCCACAACGCCTGCCCTCAAGCTTGTTGACCCACCCGTGCGCGCAAAAATCTATCCAGCGCTGATGTCGCGCGCCATGTGGTGGTTCCGCTGGTCCGCGCTTGTGACCGTGATCGCCGGCCTGCGCTATTTCTGGATGATTCTCGCTGCTGACGCGCACAACGCCGGCGAGTCCTCGCTCGCATTGAAATGGTTCGGTGAATGGCTGCTGTTGTGGATCGTCGCGTTCGCGCTGATCTATCCGTTTCAGCTTCCCCACAAGGGATTTCTCGATAGCGTCTGGGTTCGCGCCATCGCCATCAGCGCCATCGCCATCGCCGCCTCATGGCTCACCCTCGTCCTGAACGCAAATCCGCAATCGTCGAACGCGCATCTTTCAATTGCAGTGGGCGGTGGAATGGGCCTGTTGATGCTGCTGAACGCCTGGGGAATTATCTGGCGGGCGCAGAAGAGACTCATCCACTGCATGCGCGCCGCCGCCGAGCAAGGCGCCGCCATGCCGCCCGAGGCCGTGTATTTCTCCCGCTGGGCCTACCTCGCCTCGCGCACGGGTTTCTGGATGTCGTTCCCGATGCTTTTCTTCATGGCCGCAGCCGACCACTACCCGTTCCTCGGCGGCGTCGCCAGCTGACCAGCCGGCTGTACCCCTCCGTTACGGTGCTCCGTCTAGAATAGTAAAAGCGGGAGGACGCCATGAAGACGGTCCTGCGATGGGGATTATCGATACTCCTGCTGGGAATCGTGGTCGCGCAGCCCGTGGCCGCCGTCGATTATCCGCTCTCTTCCACGGCCATTCGCGACGCCTACTTCCTGGGCTCCGCCGACCCCGTAAAACTCGGCAACTTCCTCGAAGGATATGCAAAGCGCTATCCGGTCGCCAAATCGGGGCAGTACGTCGCCTCGATACGCTTTGAGACCCCCTATTACATCATCGCGGAACGCATCTCGCAGGCTTCGGCCTTCTCGAGCTATCACGCACCGGATGCAGAGCAGGAGTTCCTCGGAAAACCGGGGCTTTGCCGCGTACGCGTGGAAATTTATTACGGAATCTCCAGCACCTATGCCGGGCCCTATCAGACGAATTACGAAATCCAACTCAAGCAGCACGACAAAGAAATTCCGATCAAGAGAACCTGGACCGAGGGCATGGTCTCGACCGACAATTCTGGGCCCACCGTTGCAGGTGTGTATCTGACAGCGGAGTACAGCGCGGACGACATCGATTCGGAAGCTCCCGCGACGGTCGAAGTCCTCGGGCCGGACGGAAACAACGTTACCGAGACATTCGATCTCGATAGCCTTCGGTGAATTCTGCTGTAAGCGCGCGGGCTAGTGGTCCGGGGTTCCCTGCCCCTCGATAAACTGAAACGCATCTTCGACCGCGCGCCCGGCGGCATGCGAGCCCTTCGCATCGGTGGTGAACAACGGCCGTCGCCGTGCCGAAAACTTCGCCGGATCGAACGTCCCGCGCTTCGTGTGGAACACCCACACGAATTCATAACGCGCCTTATCCAGCTCCGACATCGACTGCAGCGCCGTATCGACGGTCGTCAGCGGACTGAAATCCGAAAATCCGTTGCGATCGGTGTGGACGGGCACGGGCATGGCCGAGTTGTACGTATCGGAATCGTGGGCGAACAAAATCACGAAATCCACGTGCGCCAGGTCCGGAGCCGGGCAGATGCTCGCGTGCTGCTTCTTGCGATTTTCCACCATCCATTTGTACTGCGCCGGTGCTAGTCCATACGCCGAGAAGAAAATCTGGCATGCGGGATCGGCGCTCTCGTTTTCGGGCTTCGCGTCGGGATATTCCTCAAGATCGGGATCGCGCTCCGCCTCGTGGATGTCCAGATCCACCTTGGGCGACGCGTTCACGGTGGCCGGCATCATCGCCACCCCCGCCGTAGTCAAATCAGCCTTGGCAGCCAACATCTTGGCCGCCGTTGCGGATGGCTGCGGTGCGGCGATCGTCGATTTCGCCGTCTGTGTCGTGGCAGGCGCCGTCTTCGCCGGCGCTTTCTTCAAAGGCACGGGTTCGGCAACCACGGTCGGCGTGGCCGCTTTCTCGTGTGTCTTGGCATGAGCCGGCGTCGCGGATGCGGATGCGGATTTTGACGCCACAAGTGTCGAGGGCTTCGCGGCCGGCGACGGCTGCAGGGCGACTACGGGCGCAGAAATTTTCGCTGGAGCCGGCGGTGCGGCCGACGAGCTCGAAGCGATCGGCGTCGCTGCCGGAGGAGGCGGCATGGGCGCAACGGTGTGTCCCGGCGTGCTGGCAGCCGCGCGCGCAGCCACGCTGGCCATGGGCTTTTCGGGATCATCGGCTGGCAGCGCGGGCAAATCCGGGAACGACGCGTCGGGCACATAGCCTTCGACACCGCTCGCCGTGCGCACCTTCACATACCCGCGCACGCGCGACAAAATCTCGACAGCCTCGCCGCACTTCAAACGCGTTTCCACGTCGAAGCTGTTCAGCGATTCATACACCCACACGCGATCCTGATTGGGCCCGCATTTCACCGCGCCGATATCCGACGCGGCAGCAGGCAGAGCCGAAGAAGCAATTGCCAGTGCGACAAGAAGTGACCGAGCCACGGCATCCTCCTAAATACCCACGAAAAGAAGCGCCGAAAACCGGCCACAAAACTATGACGCATCACGCCGCAGGTATACAATTGGTCAAAGGGACAGAATTAGTTCAGGGAAAAATGGAGCGAACGACCGTTTTTTCTTCGTAGGGAGGTTGCGGCCGGGCGAATGGCCCATGGGCCTGGTAACTACGACCGCCAGCGCAACGTAACCGGCCCCGTTACCGGATGCCGCATCGGCTGCCCCGTCCGCCGCGATTCCGCGAGCGCCGCTTTCAGCTCGAAATACCACCGTGCCTGCCGGTCCGCATCATCGACGAGCATCATGCGGTCCTCGTATTTCAGCCCGAGCCCCTGCTTCTCAATCACCTCGGTATCCTGGCGGATAAACCGCGGTCCCAGCACGTGAATGATGAAAGAGACCAGCGGAACCCACGGCAGAATATTCCACGCCGCCGCGAAATCCAGCCGGCACAAATCGCGCTTCACCGGCGTCACCGTGGTGCGGCTCGATAGCCAGTATTTCCCCGCGCGAATCTGCTCAAACCGCTGATTCGGCAGCACGAAATCGATCGTCGTGGTCGCCGGCTCACCGGTGATCAGCTTCAGCAATTTGTAAGGCGCGCTGTTGGCCGACGGCGCGTGCGGGCTCATCCGGAAACCGTTCGGAATCGGCTCGAACTGCTTGGCCTTGTCGCGAATGCTCCGCCGACTCCGCCACCACCACGCCTGATGCACGAACGGCCCGTGCGCCGGATCCATCAATCCGATGATCCCCGTGTCGACGCTACAAGGCAGGTCCGCCGCGAGCCGAGCGGTTTTGTAACTCGCACTGAACGTCGGCAATTCCGGCGCTGGCGGAATCGCCGGGAGAGCCTCCGCGCGCCCTTCCGGATTCGTCATGAACGCCCAGATGTACCCGTCGCGCTCCTCGCACGGAAAGCCTCCGGCGTAAATCCGCTCGCATTTCAATTTTGAATCCGCGGTCAGCGAAGGAATGTGCCGGCACTGGCCTGTATGCGCGTCGAATTGCCAGCCGTGATACGCACATTCCACCGTCGCGCCGTCAAACCGCCCAAAGGAAAGCGGAAACGCCCGGTGCGGACAAACATCGCGTAGCGCAAACGGTTTGCCGGCCGCATTGCGCCCGATTACCAGCGGCACCTCAAGTAACATCGCCCGCTCGAGCCTCCGCCCGCGCACGCGGTAGCTAGGGAGCGCCGGATACCAATATCCCCAAAGCATTTCGGAGGTGGAATCGCGCGGTTTCTCGTCAGCAGAGTCGCTCATCAACGGGCGGCTATCGTAGTACATTCCGCGTGCAAGCAGCAAAGCCCGCGAAGTGTCCCTTCGTCTTGAAATCAGCGCCGAAGGCGCGGCACCAGGTAGCCCAACCCTCTCGGGTTGGGCGGCTGCCCTCTGTGCCTTCTCAGTATGTTCTGTGGTAGGGCAGCTCCCGCTGCGACGTCACCCATGCAGCCACGGTAGCTCGCCCTTGTGCGCCAGCGCCAGCAAATCCATGGTCATCGCCACCGCGCAGTGCACGCACACGCCGCCCCAGATCGACTTCGTCTTCCACGCCAGATATCCCAGCACAAGCCCCGCAACCACCGACGCGGCCGCTTCCGGCAGCAACTTCGAAAAATGCAGCATCATGTAAGGCAGCACGGCGACAGGCACGGCGAAGATTCCCAGGTACCGGCCCAGCCCGCCGACCAGAAATCCCCGGAAGAAAAACTCCAGGGCAATAAACTGCCCTGCATACATTCCCTCCCACATCAGCAAATCGGCCCACGACCGCCCCGCCTGTCCATACATCGGATAAAACGCCGTGAACGAAGGCGAAAGCGAAACGATCCAGATCAGGGGCAGCACCGCGCCATACAATCCCACGTAAACCCAAAAATGGTCGCGGAACCCGCGGAAGCCAAGATTGCAATCGCGCACGCGCGCGCCGGGCAGCACCGCCATCACAAGTCCCGGCAGCGCCACAAACCCAATCAAAATCGAGCCTACCCACCACGCCTTCACGCGCAGCACCCAGTAGGGATCGATGTACCTGGGCGGGAAAAGCAGTGCGAACGTCTGCTCGCTGCCGCCGTATTGATTGATCAGCAGGCCCGCGCACGCCGTCACACAAATTGCCGCAACCGGCCAGAATCCGGGCACGGCAGCAGCGTCTGCCAACGGGCGGAGTTCAACGGGCAGTGTATCGTCGGATGATTGCCGACCGGAGGGCCTGGCATTCACGGGCGCGGCGGAGGCCTGTGCCGGCTTCTCCGCCCGGTCGCGTTTCTTCCGCGCCATCTGCGGAAGGCGCGCGTGCCGCGACGGAACCCTCGGTCGCACGGCGCTCAAATCAGCGCGGCTTGCGCTTCGGTGATGCTGGGGTAGATTTCAAACAGCGGATCGACACCGGTAATCTGCAGAATATTTTTCACGCGGTAATTCAAGCCGACGAGCACAAGCTTTCGCCCGGCCTTCTGGCAGGACACATACGCTCGCACCAGCGTTCCCACGGCCATCGAGTCAAGCGAAGGCGTCTCGGAGAGGTCCACGATCAGGCGCGGCGCAGTAGCCCCGGTCAGAGCCTCCTGAAATTGCGGCGCCGTGGTAAACGTGATCGAACCCTTCACGCTGATAATCTGCACCGTGGCAAGCGACCCCGGACGCTGCGAAACCTGAAAAGGCTGGCTTGACATGGCCCGCATTCTAGCGAAAACCCCGCCGCAATAACACCGAAGTCTCGCCCCCGCGGGCGTTCAGCCGCCTCGGGCGCGTGCCCGAGCCGCTTCAGGCGAAAACCTATCGAATCCTGAGGCCAGGTACGAAGGTACCGAACCGATTGAACCACCCAGCCTATCGACCGTCCCGCGCATTGCAGGCATCCTGATTACGGACTCGGGGATTAAGCCCCGAGTTGCTGCACCTCCATCACCCCCAATGCCCACGAGCGGCCGGTCCCCCCGCCGGCCGCTCCCCCCTTCTCACCTCTACTGAGTCGCACTCGATTCCGACTCGAACGCCTTCAAACGGACGCGTCAACTTTTTCGCGGACAGAGCCAGCGAGTCATGAGGTTGGGTTGCGGAAGGATTATCCAGCGGCCATCGCGTTGCGGTAATTTCTCGGCGGATTAGGGATGCGACTCGATCCGATTACGGCCCTACGAGCGGCCGGCCCCCCCCCCCCGGCCGACCGCTCTCCCTATTTCAATCTCCAATCAACGTGCTTATCACGTGGAAAAGCCCGAACGGCGCCGATGGATTCCAAGCCGTTCGGGCCCGGTCTGCCTCTGCCTGCGTTCTGAGGGCTTGCGGCGGGGACGAGACCGCTTCGGATCGAAACGATCGAGCCGCTGCCATGGGGTAAATTCAGCGCGGGCGCCGCGCCGGGCGATAGCTCGCCAGCGGACGCGGGCGCATGCGAAAGCGCGGTGCGAGCGGTGGCGGCACGTTGTGGAGCGGGGCGCCGCAATTGCTGCAAATCTCCTGCGGCGCGTCCTGCACGCGGAGCCAGTGGCCGCGCGCGGGACATTCCGGAGTCAAACACTGCACCGTCCATCCGGGCAGATATTGCATCCTTGAGCCTCGCAGTCCGTATGAACCGGATGTTTCGAAGGGAATAACGCCCCGTAAAACAGGCGGGATTGTGCGCCCGGGGGCCTTGTGTGTCAAGCGAAATATCTACTATTAGTAGCGGTATCGTTTCCAGGCGGCGCGGGGGGCCCCGTGGAATTCGGGGCGGCGAACTACTTCGGATTGACGGTAGTGCTATCGGGATTGGCAGTTGCGGGAGCCACCGGTGTCGCCGGTGCGGCGGGCGGGGGGTTCGCGGCGGCGTTCTGCGCCGCCTGGTCCTGGGTCGTTTTCTGCGCGGCGGCCGTGGCGGATTTGCCGGCTTCATCCACCTTTATCTGCACGGATGCGAGCAGCTTTTCCGCTGCGGCGACGGCATCGGCTTTCGCGTCCACGTCGGATTTTTCGGAAGCGAGCGCGGCGGCGCCGGCTTTGTCGGCCGCGAAATCGGGCTTGCCGTAGTAGGTCTGCTGATCGAGCGCGTACTTGCGCTGCGCGACGTCGAGATCCGCTTTCAGATCGTTCAGGCGCTGCTTGGCCACGTCGAGATCGGAATTCAGTTGCGCCATTTCCGCAGCCGTGGGAGCCGGTTTCGCATCCGCCGCCGGAGCGCTCGAATTTGTCGTGTCCGTGGTACTCGTTGGGGCAGCGGCCGGTTCCTGCCCGACCACGCTGACGGGCGCGGTCGTCGGAAGGTTGTTGTTGTCCCAGACCTTGGCGGCTTTGGGCTGGTCCTTTTTCTGTTCCTGCGCGCGCCGCGCGGCGGCGGCCAGGGAATTATCCTGGTCTTGATCCTGCGCTCGCGTGGCTCCGGCGAACAGCGACGCGGCCAGCGGCGTCAGCAACAAAATCGTGCATGCCCAGCGTGCAGTTCTCATGCTACATCTCCCGTTTCGAGGGCGCGACCCACAGCACCATAGTAGTCGCGCCACACCGCGAGTGGCAAACCGCTTGGCCCGCGGCGTCGAAAGAGGCACCTGGCCGCCAAGTCAGGCGAAAGTGCTCCGCCAGGAGTAACCCGTGGGTGGCCATTGCCAAAAAAATGGCCCGCGGAGCCCCGCGTTTACTGAACCTGCTCGACCGCCGCACGCGCCGGCGCAATTCCGGCACCCTTCCGATTGACTGACGCGATAGACTAGCGCGGCATCTGATGGGTGGCGAGGGATCGATGAGAAAGTTTGCGGTGATTTTGGCGATTTGCGGGTGTGCCATGCTGTCGCATGCGTCTCGGGCTGCGTCGCAGGCGCCGCCCGGGCCGATGGCTGCTGCGCCGCAGGATCAGGCGGATGCGACTCAACACTTCTCGAGAACCGTTACGGCTTATACGCTGCCTCCCGATCTTTACGAGAAAACCAGGAAACTTGAAAAGCTGAAGCTGATGTTTTTCGCGCTCGACCCGGTCTATGGGTTGATCGTGCTGTGGCTTTTCCTGCGATGGAAGCTCGGGCCGAAGTTTCGGAACTGGGCCGAAAGCGGTTCGCGCAGACTTTTCCTGCAAGTTCTGATCTTTGCGCCGCTGTTCGTGCTCACGCTGGACGTCTTGAGCCTCCCCGTCGACATCATCCGCCACAAAATCACGCGCATCTACGGGCTTTCGGTGCAGGGATGGGGCTCATGGACTTGGGACTGGACGAAGGGCGAGCTGGTGAATGTGATGGTCGGATTTATTTTGATCCTGATTCTGTACGCCGTGATTCGCGTGAGCCCGCGGCGTTGGTGGCTTTACTTCTGGCTGGCGTCCTTGCCGTTGACCGCACTGCTTATTTTTCTTGAGCCCGTGGTGATCGATCCGATGTTCCACAAATTCGTACCGATGCAGCAGAAGGATCCGGCGCTGACCGTCGCGCTGGAGCAGATGATTCACCGAGCGGGGCAGGACATTCCGCCCGAGCGCATCTACTGGATGAATGCGTCGGAAAAAGTGAACGAGCTGAACGCGTACGTGACCGGGATCGGCGCTTCGAAGCGCATGGTGGTGTGGGACACCACGCTGATGAAGATGGATACAGCGCAGGTTGTTGCCGTGTGCGGACACGAGATGGGGCACTACGTGCTGAACCACATTCCGAAAGGGATGCTGATCGAAGCGATCGCCTCGCTGATTCTGTTTTATCTCCTTTACCGACTGATCGGCGGTTTTATTGCGTGGCGTGGCGAGACGTGGGAGATCCGCTCGGTAGGCGATCTGGCTTCGCTGCCGGCGCTTTTGGTCTTGCTGAGCGTGGCGGGTTTTATGGTGGCTCCGGCGGCCAACACCTTGAGCCGCTATTTCGAGCATCAAGCGGATCAATATGCGCTGGAAGTGACGCACGGGCTGACGCCGGATTCCGGGCAGGTGGCGGCGCAGACGTTTCAGATTTTGGGCGAAGTCGATCTGGAATATCCCGATCCCAGCCCAACGGATGTCTTCTTGACGTATGACCATCCCGCGACGCGGGATCGCGTAACGTTTTCGTTGACCTACGATCCGTGGGCTTCGGGAGGGACGGGTGAGTTTGTGCATTAAGAGCGCGGCGTGTGGCGAGTGGTCGCGATACTCGAGTTGCTTTCGTTCGCAAGCGTCTCTACCGGGCACAGCCTGGGGTGCCCCTAGTCGACCCAAGGCAACGGCGCTACCTGGCGTGGATCGTCATTTGGATGGCGTTGCGGGGGCGGAGCGTGATGAGGGGTTCGGGGACTACTTCGGTACCGGGAACCAGGCGGAATTTGAATTTTTGGGCGAGCGTGGCCGTTACGATGGCGGCTTCCAGCAGCGCGAAACCCTCGCCGATGCAGCGACGGGGACCGGCAGAGAATGGGAAATACGCGCCGGGCGGCAGGCGATCCTGCAACCCATCGAGCCAGCGCTCCGGCCGGAACGAATTGGGATCGTCGTAGTAGCGCGCGTCGCGATGCATGATCCACTGCGAGATCACAACCGTCGAGCCTTTGTGGATTTCGTATCCGCCGATTTCACAGGGCTCCATGGTTTCGCGCGCCAGGATGTAGGCCGGCGGATACATGCGCAGCACCTCGTTCATCACCGCGCGCAGATAGGGCAGGCGCGGAAAATCCTCGGCGCCGGGCGCGCGGCCGCCGAGCACTCCGTGCAATTCCTCGTGCAACTTCGCTTCGGCTTTGGGATTTCCGCTCAGCGCGTACCACGTCCAGCCGAGCATTTGCGCGGTGGTTTCGTGGCCGGCGAGAAAGAGCGTCATGGTTTCGTCGTGCAGCTGCTTCGGGGTCATCTGGCTGCCGTCTTCGTCCATCGCCCCCATCAGCAGCGCCAGCAGGTCGTTGTGATGACTCGAATTTCCCTCCGCGCGGCGCTCGTTGATGATGCGCATGACGAGCGAATCGATGAATTCGAGCTCGCGGTCGGCGCGGCGGTTCGAGGGCGTGGGCCAGGTCTCGGGAATACGAAACGGCATGCGGTTGCGCCGCAGCGAATAGCGCATCAGGAAAGTCATGGCCTGCCCGATCTGCCGCGATTCGCCAGGCAGCGTGGTGCCGAAGAGAGTTTTCACGGCGATATCGAGCGTGAGGCCCATCATCTCCTGCGAAATGTTGCGCTGCTCGCCGTCGCGCCAATCGCGAATGTGTGCCTCGGCGAGCTCCAGCATCGTGGCGCCATATTCGCCCAGGCGCGCGCGATGGAATGCGGGCTGCGCGAGGCGGCGCTGACGGCGCCAGAAATCGCCCTCACTGATCAGCAGACCCTGGCCGAGGATGCGGGTGGTGATGCGCCGGGTGAGCTCGCTTTTGTGGAACTTGGCCTGCTGCATCACGAGGACCTGATGGATCAGGTCGGGACGGTTGACGAGCGTGCGTTCCTGCATCATGACGTAGAAACGGACCACGTCGCCGTAGTCGTGCGTCATTTGCTGCATGCCCGCGAGGGGATCCTTGCGCAGGGAGAGCACCATGCCGAGGATGGGCGCGCCTTTCGGGCCCGGCGGATTGTGTTTGCCGTTGCGAGACATTTTCGGGATTCCGCTACGTAGTATTCTACAGCCCCACGGACCGCTTGGGGGCGTGAGGGAATTCGGCGCCGGAATCCGGTAAGATGCTTCTTCCCGGTTCTCCGTGCATCCAATGGAGAGCCATGGAAATACAGATGCAGCGTCCTGACTGGCTGGTCCAGATGGAAGACGTCCTCGAAACGCTCAACGAGGGCGTAATGATTCTGGACGACTGCCGCAAGATTCTCTACATCAATTCCTGCCTGGAAAGAATGTTCGGATTCGCCGCGTCGGAAATCGTCGGGCATCTGGGCTCGGACTTTTATACGAAGGAAGAGTACGACGTGATTTTGCAGGAGACGGAGAAGCGGCACGAAATGGGGCAGAACCGCTTCGAGTTCGTTTTGCCGGTGAAGGACGGACATCGGCTGCCGGTGATTATCAGCTCGCGGAATTTCGAGGATCCCGAGGGCTTGCAGTTCGCCGTGGTGACGTTCACGGACATTTCGGAGCAGAAAAACGCGGAGAGCAAGCTGCGCAACGCCAATGCGCGGCTGAAACAAAGGCAGGCGGAGATTGACGAGGACTTGTTGCTGGCCGCGCGCGTGCAGCAGTCGCTGGCGCCGCAATCCCTCGTGTGGGGCAACATGCGGGTGGATGCGTACTACCATCCGGTGCGCACCATCGGCGGAGATTTCGGGCTGGTGAATCCGCTCGACGACCGGCATCTGAATCTGCTGGTATGCGACGTTTCCGGGCACGGCATCGGGTCAGCGCTGGTGGCGAACCGGATCTACAGCGAGACGATGACGCAGCTCGGCAGCGGGCGTCCGCTGGCGGAGATTTTGCGGCACCTGAATCGTTTCATGATGCAGGACCTGGGCAGCTCGGCGCTGCTGTTTACACTGGCCGCGGCGCGGATCGACGTGGGCGGGCGCCGGATGATTTTCGCGGGCGCCGGGCATCCGCCGGCGATGATCGTGACCCCGGGCGAAGAGCCCCGGCTGCTGGAATCGCGGAGCATGGTGCTGGGCGGGCTGCCGGACGCGGTGGCGACCGAGGCGGCGATCGAAGTGGATTTGAACAAGGGTGATCGCGTAGTCCTTTATACCGACGGCATCAGCGAGGTGTTCGACGCGCGCGGCGAGATGCTGGGCACCGAAGGCGTACAGAAAATCGTGCGCGAGACGGCGCTGCTGCCCTTCGGCGACATGCAGCAGGCGCTGCTGAACCGCGTGGCGGGCTGGCGCGAGGGCGCGCCCACCGATGATATGTCGCTCGTCCTGCTCGAAGTCCTCTGACGTCCGCACAGTAATCACGCGGAAAATTGAAGCGAACGCGAAGTTCACGGCGGCGCTAGGGATCGTGTACACTTTCCCCGATTTGAATCCTTTTCCCAATCTTTCGTGAACCTACATGGACCCGATCACTCACGGCATCACGGGCGCGCTACTCGGTAAAGCGTTTTTCTCAAAGCGCCAGGAACGGGTAGCCATTTTTGCCGCGACACTGGGTGCGGTTTTCCCCGACGTCGATATCAGCTGCGAGGTATTTTCCCGCGATCCGCTGAGCATCGTGAAATACCATCGCGCGATCACGCATTCGTTCGTGGCGATGCCGGTGTTTGCCCTGTTGCTGGCGCTGCTTACGCGGGCGTTGCTGCCTCGGGTCCGACGGCGCTGGCCGCGATTCGCGGATTGGGAGGCGCCGCCACTGTGGCTGCTTACGGTGATCTACGCGGTGGGAATCGTGAGCCACATCCTGCTTGACGGGATGACGTCGTTCGGCACGCGAATGTGGTACCCGATTTCGACGCGGCGGGTGGCCTGGGATTTGTTGTTCATTGTCGATTTCAGCTTCACGACAATCATTTTGTTGCCGCAGGTGATGCCGTGGATCCGCCGCTTACCTGCGCGTGCCCGGGGGCGGGCGATGAAGATGTGGGTATTGTTCACGGCCGGCGCGCTGGTTTTCTGGCTGATGGCGCGAGCGGCGGCGTATCCGTTTCATTTTTGGATCGTGGTGGCTGCGAGCGTTCTGTTTGCGGCGTGCTTTTTCGGCCTGGCAAATGGTGGATGGGGCTCCGGGTGGTCGCGGGCGGCATGGGCGCAGATCGGGGCGTTTGTAGCACTGGTTTACTTGTTTGCGTGCTCGGTGGCGCACCACGAAGCGATCCTGCAGGCGAAGGCGTTCGCGGATGCGAACCACATCTATATCGAGCGGATGGGCGCGCTGCCGATTCCACCGTCGCTGCTGGATTGGGGCGACGCGGTGCGTTCGCCGGACGCGCTGTTTGAATCGCAATTCGATCTGCGGCAGCCCGGGCCGCGGATGTTCCAGTACATTCCCGATTCCCCACCCGATCCGTACATCGCGAAGGCGCTCGAAATGCCCAATGTGCGGCTGTATTTGAGTTTTGCGCGGTTTCCCTCGATCCAAAGTTTTCGCGACGGCGATCAGCATGTGGTCGAGCTGGGCGAAAACCGCTTTCAGGATGGCCGGCGGCGCGGGCCGCAGCCGTTTACCTACGAAGTGATTTTCGACGCGGACGGCAGGCTGGCCGAGGAAGGCTGGCTGACGAACGGTATGCTGCAGAGCCGGATGCGGCGGCTCATTCCACAAATCAACAATCCCGTGCCGCGCGCGCCGATTAAACCTTCGTGAAAGTCCTGATCTTCAGCGACATTCACGGCGACGTGCGCGCGTTGGCGCGGATCGTGGCGCAGCCGGCGGATCTCTACATCTGCGCGGGCGATCTGGCGACGTTCGGCAAGGGCCTTGAGAAATGCGGCAAGGCGCTGCGATCGCTGGGCGAAAAGCTTTGGGTGCTGCCGGGGAATCACGAAACGCACGACGATATTCGCGAATTCTGCGGGCGATTCGGCTTCGTGGATTTTCACCGGCGGGTGCTGCAGGCGAAACGGACGCCGTGGGCCGGACTCGGCTACAGCAACATCACGCCCTTCAAGACCCCGGGCGAGTACACCGAGGAAGAAATTGCGGAGGCGCTTGCGGCGTTTGGCGGCATCGCCGGGCTGCACCTGGTGATTCATGTGCCCCCGTACGGCACGCGGCTGGATGAATACGCTCCCGGAAAGCACGGGGGTAGCACGGCGCTGCGCGCTTGGGTGGAACGCGAGCAGCCGTCGTATCTTTTCTGCGGGCATATTCACGAAACAGCAGGCCTATCGGACAGGCTTGGCGTTACGCAGTGCATCAACGTCGGCAAGGAAGGCTTTGCGCTCGAGATTTAGCGCCGCCGGTCGAAATCGCTCGATCGCTGACTTTGCGCCAGGATCTGACGGGGGGCCGCCCGCAGCACCGCTACAACGAAAAAAGAGCTATCTCTTGGGCGGCGGCGTGGCGGGATAAATTACGAGCTGGCGGCGGTCGCCGCTGCCTTCGCTTTCGGTGCGGACGCCAGCGGCGCCGCTGAGCTCGAGGTGCACGATGCGGCGCTCGCGCGACGACATCGGGTTGAACTGGAACGGCTGCCCGGTTTCCCGAACGCGCTGCGCGGCCACGCGCGCCGAAAGCTTTAATTCCGCCAGGCGCGTCGCGCGATAATCGCCGCAATCGAAACGGACACGATCGTGCAGCCGCGGATCCAGACGCAGCCAGCGGTGCGCGACGTGTTCGAGCGCCAGCAGCAGCTCCGCATTTTTTTCCAGCAGCAAATCCTGATCGGCGCCGCTGAAGATCGCGGCCACCTCCGCTTCGTTGCCGCTTGTGGAGGTGATTTCTACCTCGACGGCGAGCCCCATTTCGCGGACGGCGAGGTCCAGAAAACGGCGCAGCTCGGCGGTGGCGCGCTCGATATCGAGCGGCGGGGGGGGCGCCGATTGTTCGCGGCGCTGAAATGGCCGGCTGGGGCGCCGGTTCACCGATGTAGGACGGTTTCCGTTCATTGCTTTTTCTTACCCTTGTTCTTGAATGGGCTGTTGGTCGGCATCGGGCGCGTCCGGTTCAGATAATACTGTTGGCCCGTGGCGATCAGGTTGCTGGTGAACATATAGAGGTTCAATCCGCTGGCGTAACGGAAGAATAGAACCACGAACATCAACGGCATGAGCCGCATCATGCGCTGCTGGGCCGGATCGATGGCGGCTGTCTGCGGCGTCATGGCCGTAGAAGCGTACATGGTAATGGCCATGGCGATGGGCAAAATATAATACGGGTCGCGCACGGAAAGATCGTGCACCCATAGAATCCACGGTGCGTGGCGTAATTCGAGGGCGCCGGTGAGTACGCGCCACAGCGCCCACCAGATGGGCATCTGGAAAAACATCGGCAGGCATCCGCCCATCTGCGCCAGCGGGTTGATGCCGTTGCGCTGGTACAGCTCGGTCATTTCGTCCTGCATGCCCTTGCGCCGCGGATCCGTCATGGAATATTTCTTGTACTTGTCCTGGATCTGGCGCATTTCCGGCGCGATTTTCTGCATGTGCTGCATCGATCGCCAGCTTTTCATTTTCAGCGGGAACACGGCGACGTTGATCAGCAGCGTAAGGACGACGATCGCCCATCCCCAATTCGGGATGTAGCGGTGCAGCCATTGCAGCGCGAAGAGCAATGCTTTCGAAATCGCGCTGAACCAGCCGAAATTAACGAGCCCTTCCAGCGAGGGCTGCACTTTTGTGAGCAGACCCAAATCCTTCGGCCCCACAAAGACGCGCGCTTTCAAAGGCCCCGCGGACATTGTACCCACCGCGATTTCCGCGGCAGGTTCGCTGGCAGGCTGATTGTCTGAGCCGGTGAAGTGGTGCCATTGCGTCCAGTGCCAGAGGGACAGATCCGTGCCGTCCGGGATGAAGGCCGCGGCAAAAAACTGGTCCATGATGCCGGCAAATTGCAGCGGGCCGGACTGTTGGAATGCCTGGATCTGGTTACCGGGGACGCCAAGCTTTTTGTATTGCAGCAGGTTCAGGCTGTCGCCCTGCTTGTAGAAGACGGTGACGAGCTGCGAGGCCTGGTACACCTCTTTATCACCGAAGCCACCGCGCCAGGCGATCGCCGGCGCCAGCGGCTGCCCATTGAGCGACGCGGAAACTTCCATCGACAGCTGATAACCCTGTTCGAATTTCAATTTCTTGGTGACGTCCAGGTGGCCGTCGCTCCAGTGAAAAACGATTTCAACCGGCGCAGCGAGGTTCCCTGATGCGGGAGTGACCTGATAGAGAGCGGAATTCGCCTGCGATTCAAGCTGCGGATCGGACAACGTCAGCGAAAGAGGCCAGCCGAGCTCCTGCGCGGAGTCAGGATTCACTAGGTCAAGAGGATGCGGCGGCTTCTGATCGTCGAAATATGTTTTCAGGGTCCAGCTGTGTACCACCGCGCCGCGGTTTGAAAATTCGACGCGATAGAGCGGACTTTCGACAACAACGGTTTGTTCGCCAGCGGCCTCGACAGCGGGAATTTTGGCAGCCGGAGCCGGCGCGCCGCCCACGGTCCCTTGCCCGGAAGACTGCATGGCGGGCGGCTGCGCGGAGCCTGCGCCGGAATTTTGGCCGGGAACGATCTTGCCGCTGACGGGCGCGGGATTTTTCTGAGGGGGCGGTGAGGGTGGCTGGAAAAACTTGACCCAGACAAATGTGATGACCACCACGATGACGACAAAAACGATTCCCCGAGTCTGGTCCGACATCTCCTTCACTGCGTTTCACCCTGGTTTTGCGTCACCCGCGCTGCGGCCGGGGGCTCGCTTTGCTCCGGCACAGGATCGAATCCGCCCTTATGGAATGGATGGCAGCGCAACAGTCGCCGCAGCGCGAGCGAGGTGCCGCGGCGCGCTCCGTGACGAGCGATCGCCTCAGACGCGTAATTCGAACACGAAGGATGAAAACGGCAGGCGCCGCCGAAAAACGGCGAAAGGAACGTGATGTAGATGCGAACCAGCAGGAGCATCGCCCACGCTGCGGCCGATCTGCCGCCTCTGTCTTCGCCGCCGCTGGCGCCAGAAGGATTCACGGCTTGTGGCCGCGCGGGATCAGCTGGAGCAATTCCCGGCACAACGCCGAAAAATCCGCCGTCGCCGCCGAGCTGCGCGGGTGAATTACGATGTCCCATCCCCGGGGAATCTCCTGTCGGTGTAGCCTGAGAATCTCGCGCAGCCGTCGCCGAATGCGGTTACGCCGGACGGCGCTGCCCAGCGCCTTCTTGATGCTCCAGCCGAACCGGCTCAGCTCGAGGCCATTGGGGCGTACGAAAATAGTGAACTCGCGGCTCGAACGGCGCCGGCCCTCGCGATACACGGCGTCGTATTCGGCGCGGCGCGCCACGCGGCATTCGCGCGGCAGGCCACCAGCCGCCACGTCAGACTCGCGTGAGGCTGTGGCGTCCCTTTTTGCGGCGTTGCGCAAGGACTTTCCGTCCACCCTGACTCTT
>CAZLWY010000092.1:0-6921 GCA_964563425.1 uncultured Acidobacteriaceae bacterium
CGCGCCTGGCCCGAAAAATCGGCGTCGCCGTCCGGAGTGGTGGGCTCGCGCGTGATCCTGCGAACGTCCGCGAGAGACAAACGCCCCCGATATTTCAGATTCCAGTCCGAGCGAGCGAAGCTGGGCAGCTCCGCCTGAAGATTGAACTGCGAGTGGAGCGCCCGGACCACGACTTCGTCGGCCGAAAAGGAATCGCGACGCAGTGTGAACTTCATCGCGAAATCGAAGGGAAATGGCATGTCCTTTTTGGCCGCGAGTTCGATTTGCTGCCAGGTCAGATTGCCGATGTAGGAATCGGCGCCGCCCGCGGGCGAGTCGTAGTGCAGCGCGAAACTGAAATTGTTTCCGTGGAGGTCGAGCGGAACGCGTTGATCGTTGTACTGTGCGTAGCCGTCGTTCAGGGCGAGCTGGCCGATGCGCAAATTAAACAGCGTGGCGCGCCACGCCCGATTGCTGCCAGGCGCGGGCGGCGCGGGTACATTGCTGCGGCCGCTGCGATCAATGCGCACGACGGCCTGCGGGCGTTCGACGATGAGCCGGTCGAGCGCGAGCTGGCGGCCGAAGAACGAAATGAGGCGCACGGACGCGTCGATTCGGTCGGCGTGAAATAGCGGAGGCTGATGGGAGCTCTCGAGGCCATGCAGGGTTAAATTATCGATTTCGGCGCGCAGTCCCCAGAGATGAAAATGAAAACCGCCAATTTCGGCGCGAGCACCCGTACCCTGGGCGATCCTTTTGATCAGTTCGTCGCGAAGCCAATTCTCGGCGAGTCCGGTCTCAAAAATGATCACCAGGACGGCGGCAATCGCCACGAACGCGTATAGCGTGCAGCGCGCCCAGCGCTTCAGACGCCCGCTCACTGCTTTGCTCCATGCGCTACGACGTCTATTTTCAGGCGGCTGCGCGTGTCGTCGAGCCATTGCGCCGAACGATCGCTGATCGCTTGCTGGATCAGCACTTCGCGAATCGTGTCTTCCACGTCGTCGAGCGGCGGGACGGATTCATTTTTGGCCTTCAATTGCGGAGCGAACTGGTCGTTGTAATACGCCTCGATTTGTTTTGAATCGATCTGTGCCGCCGGCCGGAACCGAAAATCCAAGAAACGCGAAAGGTAGAGCTGCTGCTCGAGCATCCGGCGCACGGCGGCCTCCGTGAGGCCCACGGACGCGAAGCGCCTCGCGAATTCTTCCGGCGAACCGAATTGCGCGGCGAGCTGCGAGTACGCCCGGTCGATGTCCGCCGCTGACGGCGCCGGATATTTCGCGGTTTCGATTTCGCCACGCACGACCCATTGGTCCGCAAGCTCGCGAATCAGCTCGTCGCGAGGTTTTTCCTTTCCGTCGACGAGCTTTTGAAACGCGCCCAGTTCGCGCACTTCACTTTCCAGGATGATGTCGTCCTCGATCCGAGCCGCTACACCATCGACAACTTGGCCGCCCGGCGCGGTTGCTCGTGCAGCCGGCGCCGTCACGGTCGGCGACGGCGCAGGGTCTTGCGCAAAGGCGCGGCTCTCCGCCTGGTGCACGAAGCACAACGTGCACACGAAAATGAGCAGTTCTCGCCGCATCAGAAAATCGGTCCTATGTTGAAGAAGAATCCGATATGCGGGAGGTGCAGAGTCTGGAGCTGTCCGACAGTACCGCCCGGAGGAATCACCGTTGCCTGATACGCTGCGGGGTTGAGCTGATAGCCAATGTCGACGCGCACGGGTCCGATCGGCGTGGGATAGCGCAAACCGAAACCCACGGTATGCGAAAAATAATTTAGGTCCGTAATCGACGGAGCTTTCCATGCGAACGAAATGTGGTTTACATCCGAATAGACATTGCCGCCGTCATAAAAGATCGTACCGCCAATGCGATTGCCGATAATCGGCAACCTCATCGGAAATCGAAGCTCCTGATTGAACACGAGAATCGCCAGGCCGCCGATCGGAAACCCGGTACAGGGATCGCGCGGGCCCGCCTGATTCAATCCGAAGCCGCGCAGTGAGGTGCCGCCGCCGGCGAAGAAGCGCTCCGGCAACGGAATCACGGACGGAATGATATCCGGCGGAGGCTCCGTGCACTGGCCGGGAGTATAGGAGCTGTTGCCTTCGATCGTGTTTCCATAGGGCACTTCCGCGCCGAACCGCACCGAGCGCGCGAACACGAACGCGCGGCCGAACGAATAGAACGACGAGTTCTGGAAAAAGCCGCGAAAGAAATTGGCGCTCGACCCGATCGGTTCGATCGCGTCGCTCACGTCGATGGTGTTGAAGGTACCGTGTTTCGCGTCGGCTGGATCGTCGCGCCTGTCGCGCGCGTAGGTGATGCCGAATCCCGAAACCAGAGTCGGTTGGCTCAGCAGCGGAATCTGTTCTTCGTTGATCGTGGAAACCAGGTTCGAAGCCTTCACGCGGCGGTAGAAATAGCGGTACAGCAGCGAACTGTGCGGCGTAAGCTTTTCCACCAACTGCGCGCCGCCCTCAAAACGGGTCGACGTGAATGTGTTGATGTCCTGTGTTTTGTCGGCGAACCCGATGAGCTGGGCGCTCAGATTCTTATCGTTCAGAAAATTGTTGGCGGTGTAGTCCAGCGCCACGCGGTATTCCAGCGTGCTCACGCGCGCTCTCAATGAAAGCGTCTGCGCGCGGCCGAACATATTGTTGCGCGCGATCTCGAAAATGCCGCGCGGGCTTGCTCCGATCGTGGTGCCGCTGGGGTTGGTGCTGCCGCCGGCAATGCGCTGCACCTCGAAGCCGAATCCGTAGCCGATCGTGTAGCGTTGCCCTTCGTGCATTTCCACCACGACGGTTTTTTCCGGATCGGTCCCATCGGGATTTTGCGGAGCGATCTGCACGCGGTTGAAAATTCCCAGGTTGTAGAGCTGGCGCTGTGTCTTGGCCACATCGCCCTCGCGCAGCGGGCCGCCGGCTTCGATGTCAACCTGCCGCCGTATGATTCCCGGGCGCGTGAATTGGTAGCCGGTCAGCAGGACCTTCGAGACTTCGACCTGCTTCCCTTCCGTGACGTGATAAATCAGGCTGACTTCGTTCGCGTTGGCGCCGGGTATTACTTCCTCATGAAAGCCGGCTTCGGGAAAACCTTCGTTGTAGTAAAGCGCGAGGATGTTGTTGCGGTCGCTTGCGACGCCCGATTCGGAGTAGGGCTCGCCTTTCGTCGACCCGGTCACGTTCAGGAGCTCGTCGGTCGAAATCGCGTGATTGCCGTCGATTTTCAGGCCCTCGATGCGGCTCTGCGCGCCTTCCACGATATGAAACGAGACGAACAGATTGTTTTTCTTTCCGCGATAATGATCATCGATGGCGGACGTGACCTGGCAGCTGAGAAACCCATTCGAGAGGTACACAGCGCGAATCGAATCCTGATCGCCTTTAAGCAGTTGTTGGCTGAACCGGCCGCTGGAGGCAAACGAGGCCGTCTGCAACAGCAATCTGGGCGAAAGCAAACTGTTGCTGAAGTATTTGTTCCCTTCAAAGCCGATTCCGGCCAGCCGAAATTTGTCGCCGCGCGAGACGTCGTAGTGGATCACGCGCTCGACCGGCTTATCGTTGGACTGCGAACTCACCTGAACGTCCGCGTTGAAGTAGCCCTGGCTTTGCAGATAGTCGCGCAGGTTGCGCCGGCCTTCTTGTAGCAGATCCTCATCCACCGCACCTTCCGCAAATATCGGCAATAGCTTTTTCTGCTTGCCTTTGCCGAGGCGCGCGCCGGTAATTTCGATGCGCACGCGGGGACCGGCTTCCACCGACATCTTCAGCGGGACCAGATTTGTGCTCGGGTCGTAGGTTCCCGTGGTGATCAGCGCGCTCGCGCCCAAGTATCCCTGATTGACCATGAATTTTCGGAGCCGGTCGGATCCGCGGGACAGGCGTGCCGAGGTCATTTCAATCGGTTTTTTCTTCAAAAGGCTCGCGCGCCGCAGCAGCTCATCGTTCGGATAGGAAGTCTGATTGTCGATGGCGATATCGCCAATCACCGCGCGCGGGCCGGAGTCAACCAGCATGGTCACGTCCATCTGCCGGGTGTCTTCGTGCGGTGTGAGCGACCAATTGATTTTCGCTTGGTAGAGGCCGTCGTCGCTCAACGCGGATTTCAGTCGGTCCGCCGCCTCGCGAACCGAGCTTTCGCGGAACGGTTCGCCCAGCACAAGCCGCAGCGACGCCAGCGCCGCCGGTTCCGTGGGAGGTTCCTTGAGCCCTACGATGCGGATGACGTTGTTGAAGTAGTTTCTGCGGACGATAAAATCAATGCGCACTCCGCCCGCATCCGGCGAGGCTTCGGCGCGAATGTCCGCGTAGTCGCCCATGCGATACAGCTGGCGCAGGCTTTGGCGCTCGGCCGAGAAGTCAAAGGGCTCTCCAACCGCAAGCGGGAGCGGGGCAATTTTGTCCGGGACTTCGCCGCCGGATTGATCGACCACCCGCACGCCGGTGACCCGCTGGCCTTCGACCGATGATTCCTGCGCCCGCGCAGGCGAAATGCAGGCAAATAAGCACGCGGCAATCCCGAAAGCCCAGGTGGCGGCCGCCGCGGGGACCGGAATGTATTGTAAACACGATCTTTTGCGCCGAATTCGCATGCGCCCCAAGAGGTTAAGAGGAAAGGTTAGCACGCCGCGTTGCCTCGCCCGGACGAAAAGGCGCTATCATGCCTTGAACACGGAAACAATCGCATGGATCGCGAGCAGCGGGAAAAATATTCGCGCCAGATTCTCTTCGCCGGGATCGGTGAAGCCGGCCAGGAAAGGCTATTGGCGTCGAGCGCCGTGCTGGTCGGCTGCGGCGCCCTGGGGACCGTTTCCGCGAGCCTGCTTGCGCGCGCCGGCGTCGGCAAGCTGCGCATCATCGACCGCGATTTCGTCGAATCCTCCAACCTTCAGCGCCAGACGCTATTTGAGGAGACCGATGCTCGCGACGCGCTCCCGAAAGCCGTGGCCGCCGAAAGGCGCCTGCGCGCCGTCAATTCCAGCGTTCAAGTGGAAGGAGTCGTCGCCGACTTGACGCCGAACAATGCCGGCGATCTGCTCGCAGGCTTTCCCCTGATCCTCGACGGAACAGACAATTTCGAGACACGGCTGCTCGTGAACGACGCCGCCCTCTCGCTCGACACGCCGTGGATCTATGCCGCCGCGGTCGGCAGCTACGGCGTGACGATGACAATTCGTCCCCGCCAGACGGCCTGTCTGGCATGCCTGGTCGAGAAGGGAGACGAAGCGGCCTGGGGCGGCGCATCCAGCCAAAACGAAGCCACTTGCGACACGGCCGGAATCCTGGCGTCTGCCGCCAGCGCGATCGCATCGATCGAAGCGACAGAAGCCATCAAATTCCTCGCTGGCAAACCGGAGGCGCTGCACGGCCGGCTGGTTTCTTGCGACGTGTGGTCCGGGAAATTTCAGTCCATACGTATCTCGCGCAATCCGGAATGTCGCGCCTGCGCCCGTCAAGATTTCACCTATCTCGAAGGCCAAGCGCAACCTCACATCACGATGTGCGGACGCGATTCCGTGCAGATCCACGAGCGCAGCCGTCGGATCGATCTCACGGAACTGGGCAGGCGCCTAAGCTCCGCGGCCGCCGACCAGGTACGCAGCAACGATTTTCTGCTGCGTTGCCGGATCGCACGCTACGAGTTGACGGTCTTCGCCGACGGGCGCGCGGTCGTAAAAGGCACGCAGGATCCAGCCGTGGCGCGCTCGCTCTACGCCCGCTACATCAGCGCGTAAACGAAGCCGCCAGCAATTTCCAGATCCTCGGGGGATTTTCAGCCTGCAAACCGGCGCAGCGCGGATTGCCGCATGGCCGCGCGGTCCATGTTCTCGCGGGTGTTCATCAGCGTCAGCAACGTGCTCAGAATGCGGGCCTTGAGCTCATCGGTCATCGGAAAGCCGCTCATGGCCACGTTCACGAGCATCTCGCCGCGCGACGCAATCTTTTCCATCAGTTCAACTTGCCGCTCGTGGACGACCGGCCCCAGAGCAGTTTCGCGGCGCATCTCCGCGCATTCCTGCTCGATGTTCAGGGTGAAGTGCAGGATGCACATATGTACAGGCACCAGTCCCGCCGGGACAGTCGCCTTGCATCCTTTTGCAGCACACGGTTCTGGCACGAACCCATCCTTCGTAAGCTCTTTTTTTGTAGCACCATCCCCGCCAAGTTGCCAGATTTCAGCGAGGCTGCTGCCACCTATTCGACATCATCGGCGGGCAGGATCCGCCACCCGACCCTGCCGATGCCGGGGATTACAAAAGCGTTACAACGCCCGCCGCATCGATCGCGTCTAATGTAGCTGTAGGCAGATGGAAAGTTTCTGAAAGGAGCAACCATGCGTTACATCCAGGCGAAATCATACAAGCGCTCAGCTATCTTACTGGTTTTATTCATGCTTACCCTAGGAACCGCGGCCAGCTCGTTCGCGGGGACCAACCAGCAGGCACCGGCTCGCGACTCGGCGGGCTACGAAACGTGGCTCACCCACCAGGTGCGCCACGAGCTGGTGATGCTTCCCTTCTACTCGGTCTTCGACAACTTGGAGTACAAAGTCGAGGGCGGCAAGGTGACTCTGTTGGGCCAAGTCACTCGGCCGAATATCAAAAGTGACGCGGAAAGCGCCGTGAAGCACATCGAAGGTGTGGAAGCAGTCGACAACCAGATCCAGGTTCTGCCGACTTCTTTCAACGACGATCGCATTCGCCGCGCCACATTTCGCGCCATTTATTCGTATCCGACTCTACAGATGTATGCCCTGCGCAGCGTGCCCACGATTCACATCATCGTGGACAACGGTCACGTGACTCTGGAGGGTTCCGTGGCCCGGGAGTCGGATAAGGATGCGGCCGGAATCCGGGCGAACGCCGTTCCCGGCGCTTCCTCGGTGACCAACAACCTGCACGTCGACAATAGTTAACTGACGAAGTGAA
>CAZLWY010000093.1:0-21770 GCA_964563425.1 uncultured Acidobacteriaceae bacterium
TTCCGCGACGCGGAGCCCGTTACGCCGGTCGCAGGGCTTGAATAATCATGCCCGGCGCAAAATCCCAGGCGGGCTCGGTGACTGCGCAAAAAGCCCCGGCCAGCAGCCCCAAGTCCGGCCTTAAATCCATGACCGGTTACGCCCAGGCTCAGTCGAGCGCTGGCGGTGTCGGCCTGCGCATCTCCATTCGCAGCGTGAATCACCGTTTTCTCGATCTGCATCTCCGCGTGCCGGAGGGTTTGGAACCACTCGAGCCGCGCATCCGCCAGATCGTCCGCGAGCGGCTCCGTCGCGGCCATCTCGACGTCACCCTGCGCTACGAACTCGCCGGGCCGGCCGCCGTCTCCGTTAATCAGGAAGTAGCGGCTGCCTATCTCCGGGCGGTCGAACAATTGCGCAAACAATACGGCGTTAAGTCCGAACCCGACCTCGCCGCGATCTTGCGCCTGCCTGGCGTGATCGGCTCAGCCGCCGCTTCGCCAGACGACGAAATCGCCCGCCTCGAGCCTGCCGTGGCAAGCTGCCTGCACGAAGCGCTCGACAAGCTGGACCTGATGCGCGAGCAGGAAGCCGCCGCCCTGCGCGACGACATGTCCGTCCGCCTCGCGACCATCGCCACCCACGCCGCCCGCGTCGCCGTACTCGCCGAGCGCGCCCGCCCGGCATTCGCCCGCCGCCTCGAAACACGCCTGAAGGAGCTTCTCGGAGAATTTCCGATCGATCCCGCGCGCCTTGCCCAGGAAGCTGCCCTTGCTGCGGAGCGGAGCGACGTCTCCGAAGAGCTCGCCCGGCTCGCAAGCCACGTGCGCCAGTTCGAATCGCTGCTCGCCGGCGCATCCGACGTCGGCAAGAAACTCGACTTTCTTCTCCAGGAGATGCAGCGCGAGGCCAATACGCTCCTTTCGAAAACACCCGGCAACGAAAACGAGAGCCTCGAAATCACCGAGCTCGCGCTCGGAATCAAAGGCGAGATCGAAAAAATCCGCGAGCAGGTGCAGAACATCGAATGAGCCAGTCGGAGCCATCGGTCCTGATCGTTTCCGGGCCCTCGGGCTCGGGAAAGTCCACGCTTGTTCAGAAGATCTTGGAACTCCCCGACACCATGCTGGCTGTTTCGTCCACCACGCGCCCCCCGCGCAGGACGGAAAGCGCCGGCAAATGGTACAATTTCGTTTCCGAGGCGCAGTTCCAGGGCATGGTTGCCCGCGGCGAGTTTCTGGAATACGCGCAGGTCTTCGGCAAGAATTGGTACGGCACGCCGCGCACGGCGCTGGACGAAGCGCTGGCGAACAGGAAAGATCTGGTCCTTGAAATTGACGTCCAGGGCGCGCTGCAGGTAAGGCAGAAGCTCCCCGGGGCCATCGCGATTTTCGTGATTCCGCCGTCGCGCGATGACCTGGAACGCCGCATCCGAGAGCGCGGCCAGGATTCGGAGGACGAAATTCGCCGCCGCCTCGATCGCGCGCGGCACGAAATGCTGAGTTACAGCAGCTACGATTTCGCCGTCGTCAACGACGATCTCGAGCGCGCCGGCCGTGAAGTGCAGGCCATTGCTCTCGGCTCGCGATGCCGGGTGGCCCGGACCGAAGATCGGATTCTTGAAATTTTGAAATCATTTGGAGGCTGATGTAATCATGGCAACACTCACAGGAATTCCCGAAAGCAAGTTCGCATACGTCGTGGTCGTCTCGCGCCGCGCCCGGCAGCTGATGATTGGTGGCCGTCCGCTCGTGGATAATCCTCGATCCCGCAAAACCTCGCGCATCGCCGAGGAGGAATTGCAGCTCGGGCTACTTGAATACTCGCTGCCCGAAATCGCCGACGCCGAAGAACGCGAAGCCAAGCGCCGCAAGGAACGTTGATTCCGTTTCCGCGGTAATCCGATGAAAATCGCTCTCGGAGTCACGGGCGGGGTCGCTGCATACAAAGCTGCGGAGCTGGTCCGCCGCCTGCAGCAGGAAAAGCTCGACGTGCAGGTCGTCATGACCCGCTCGGCGCAGGAATTCATCACGCCGCTCACCTTCGCCGCGCTCACCGGCAAGAAAGTCATCACCGAAATGTTCAGCGGCGATGACGCCGCGCCCGCCAACGTCGAAAGCGCCATCGAGCACATCGCCGTCGCCCAGCGCATCGATCTGCTGGTCGTCGCGCCGGCCACCGCGGATATCCTGGCTCACTTCGCCCAAGGCATCGCGCGCGATTTTCTGACCACGCTGTATCTCGCCACGAAAGCGCCCGTCCTCGTCGCGCCCGCGATGAACGTGAATATGTGGGAGCATCCGGCAACGCAGGAAAATCTTCAGAAGCTACGCGTGCGCGGCGTACACGTCGTCGATCCCGACGAAGGCTATCTCGCCTGCGGAATGACCGGCGCAGGGCGCCTCGCCGCCACCGAAGCCATCGTCGAAAAAGTTCGCCTCGTCCTCGGGCTCCGCCGCGATCTTGAAGGCCAAACCGTTGTCGTCACCGCCGGCGCCACGCGCGAGGATATCGATCCGGTGCGATTTCTCACCAATCGCTCCTCCGGAAAAATGGGCTACGCGCTCGCCGAAGCAGCCTCACGCCGCGGCGCGCGCGTCGTGCTCGTAAGCGGTGCGACCGAGCTGGCCGTTCCCGAAGGAGTCGACTGGGTTCCCGTCCGCTCCACCCAGAATATGCGCGACGCCGTGCGCGAGCGCTTCGCAGAGGCCAACGTCATCATCATGGCCGCGGCCGTGGCCGACTATCGCCCCGTCGCCGCACAATCGCAAAAGCTGAAACGCGGTGAAGCCGGCATCACGCTCGACCTCGAGCCCACTCCCGACATCCTCGCCGAGCTTGGCCGCGACCGCGCGCACCACGCCGCAAGTCGCATCCTGGTCGGGTTCGCCGCCGAAACCAACGCTCTCGCGGACAACGCCCGCTTGAAACTCACGCGCAAGGGCGCCGACATGGTCGTCGCCAACGATGTGACCCAGGAAGGTGCCGGGTTTGACACCGACACCAACATCGTCACGATCTTTACCCGCGACGGCCGCGAAATCCCCCTCCCCAAGCTCACCAAATTGGAAGTCGCAAACCGCATCCTCGACCGCGTCGTCGAACTCCAGGCACGCTAGTTTTCCTCAGCCTGCGTTGACACTCCCGCCCGACTACGTTACAAACGTCGTCGAGATTTTTTTCGCGCGCCACCTCTCGCTTCGCGGCTTTGATCGAACAGGACAAACGCAAATGACGCTTCGAAGACTGCTCTGCGGCCATTGGCTCCCCGTGTTGGTGCTGGCGCTTGCCCCAGCACCGATCGTTTCCGCCCAACAGCCGGCAACGGACAAATCCGGGGGTGCGACCTCGTCGACCCCCGCCGCGGCAAAAGCCGAATCGCTCGGCTTCTCCTCCGAGCGCCTGGAGCGTCTCCACACCGCCCTGCAGCAGGAAATCGACACCAAAAAGACCATGGCCGGGGCCGTTACTCTCCTGATGCGCCATGGAAAGCTCGTCGACTTAAAAGCCTACGGCAAGAAAGACCTCGCCAGCGGCGCGCCCACGACCACCGACACGATCTTTCGAGCGTTTTCCATGACCAAGGTCGTCACTGGCGTCGCGATGATGATTTTGTACGAACAGGGTAAGTGGAATCCACAGGACCCCATCTCGAAATACATCCCCGAATTCACGCACCTTAAAGTTTTCAAAGGCCTCGACGCGGACGGGAAAATGATCGTCGAGGATCCGGCACATCCTCCAACCGTGCACGAACTGATGACGCACACCGCCGGATTCAGCTATGGCCTGTTCGGCGACGGCCCCGTCGACAAGGCCTATCAATCCGCGGGTGTTTTGTCATCGAAAAATCTCCAGGAGATGATCGACAAACTCGCCCGGATTCCTCTGCTCTACCAGCCGGGCACGAAGTGGGTTTACAGCGTGTCCATGGACGTGCAGGGCTACATCATCGAAAAACTTTCCGGACATTCTCTGCCGGACTTCATGCACGATCACATCTTTGCGCCGCTCAAAATGAAAGACAGCGGCTTCTACGTTCCGAAGGAAAAATGGGATCGCTTTGCCACGCTATACGGCGAAGATTCATCCGGCGCGCTGCAAGCGGTCGCGCCGACTCCCACTCTCGGATTAGGCGATTACAAATCCCAGCCGACGATGCCTTCCGGCGGCGGTGGCATGGTTTCGACCGCACAGGATTACTCGCGCTTCGCCCAGATGCTGCTCAATGGCGGCGAACTCGACGGCGTCCGTATCCTCGCGCCCGCCACCGTGCAGCTGATGTCTGCCAATCATCTCGCTCCGCGATTGATGACCGGCGAATTCTCGATCGGACCCGAAACGATCCGCCCCGGCATGGGCTGGGGCTACGACTGTGCGGTCTTCACCGATCCGTCGGCCGCGGACGAAATCGTCGGCAAGGGCACATTCTTCTGGCTCGGCGCCGCCGACACATGGTTCTGGATCGATCCCACGAACGATATTGTCTTCGTCGGCATGACCCAGCACATGATCGGCCCGCATCAGCCGAACGTGGAACAGATCAGCCGTCCCGCGGTGTATCAGGCGCTACTGAACCCGAAGAAATAGTCCGCGCGCGCGTGTAAAATGCCGGTGGCGACTGGCTGCAGGAGAACCATGGATTCCAAAACTCGCGTCCGCGCGGAGGCATGGCTGCGTTACGCCCAGGACCTCCGCCTGGGCCCTTACTACCGCGACCGCGCCGCATCGCATTCGGCAGCGATCGAACCTCCCTCGGCTCCCGAACAGGTACAAATGCCCAAAGACACGAGCAGTTTGGGAGTGCGGAGCATCAACTCCGACAGTGAGCCGCCCGAGACCCTGAGGATTTCAACGCCCGCGCTCGCTCGCCCGACGTTGCCGATTGTCCAGCTATCCTCCCCTCCATCGCTGTTCGAAGAAAAAGTCGAGAACGACTCGCTCGACCACATCCGCGAAGACATCGGCCCCAACTGCACGCGCTGCAAGCTGCACAAAGCACGCAAGAATATCGTCTTCGGCGTCGGCAATCCTGAAGCCCAGCTGGTTTTCATCGGCGAAGGCCCCGGCCGCGACGAAGACGAACAAGGTGAGCCCTTCGTGGGCCGCGCCGGAAAACTGCTCACGCAAATGATCGAGGCGATGGGGCTCAGGCGATCTGATGTGTACATCTGCAACGTCGTCAAATGCCGCCCGCCGGAAAATCGCCTCCCGGAAAAAGACGAAATCGCCACCTGCTCGCCGTATCTTTTCCGCCAGCTCGGCGTAATCGCGCCGAAGGTAATCTGTGCCCTCGGCAGCTGTGCCGCCCAAACAATGCTCCAAACCACGCAGGGCATCTCACGCTTCCGCGGCGAATGGTTCGATTACCACGGCTCAAAGCTGATCGCGACGTATCACCCGGCCTACTTGCTGCGCAATCCGCCGGCAAAGGGAGAAGTCTGGAAGGATCTGCAGAAAATCATGGCCCATCTAGGCCTAGAGCTCCCGAAAAAACGCTAGCGCGCATGCGGAACCGTTCTTGGAAATCCTCCTCGGAATATCGGCGGCATTCGGCTGGGGTGTAGCGGATTTCTCCGCACGCTTCGCCTCGCGCCGCATCGGCGCATTCCGCACGCTAATGCTCATGCAGTTTTTCGGCTTGACCGCGCTCAGTCTGTATCTGTGGCTCACAGGCGGGTTTTCTCGCAGCGTCGCGCCCGGCTGGACGCCGTGGGCCTTCGCCATCATCGCCGGCCTGATCAACATGATTTCGGGGCTCGCGCTCTATCACTCCTTCGAGGTCGGCCTGATCAGTATCGCCGGCCCCGTTTCTTCTTCCTATCCCGCGCTCACCGTCGCGCTGGCCTTGTTCAGCGGCGAACGGATCCATGCGCTCCGGGCCGCCGGGCTCGCGCTTACGTTTTTCGGAATGATTCTCGCAGCCATCACGCGCGCGCCGGATGTCGATCACCCCAGTCGAAAGGATCACCACGCCGCCGCACATTTGTCGAAAGGTGCGGCCTTCGCGGTTGTTGCCGCGCTCGGTTACGGCGTCCTTTTCTGGTGGCTCGGGTTTCACGTCGTGCCTCTCATCGGCAGCGGCCTTTCGGTTTGGGTCATTCGTCTCACCACGTTCTGTGCGCTCGTGCTCGTCGGCCTGCCGTCAGGTCGCGCCTTCCCTCTGCCGCGAGGGAAGGTATGGTGGCTCCTCTTCGTCACCGGCCTGATGGACACGTCCGCCTTTGTCGCCAACAATGCCGGCTTGGTCTCCGGCCACGTCGCCGTCGTCAGCGTCCTCGCCTCGCTCTACGGCGCTGTGACGGTCCTGCTCTCGGCGATCTTCCTTCGCGAAAAAATCGAACGCACCCAATGGCTCGGCATCACCCTAATTTTCGCTGGAGTAATCCTCGTCAGCCTCTAAGTCGTACCAGCTGCTTCGGCGCATGAGAACGATTCGCGGGACTGATACACTGATTTGCTGCCATGCCCGCTCGCTACTGCGAAGTCGCGCTCCCCGTGCCGCTCCGCTCCACCTTCACCTACGCGGTCCCCGCTGCGTTCCATGGCGAGCCGCTCCTGGGCCGCCGCGTCGTCGTCCCCTTCGGTCGCCGCGCCATGACCGGCGTCGCCCTGGCCGAATCCGATCACCCGCCCAACCTCGTAGGTATCAAAGAAATCGCCGAGGTGATGGATTCCGTTCCCGCGCTTCCGCCCAGGCTTATCGAACTAGGGCAGTGGATCAGCCGCTATTACGTCGCCCCCATCGGCGAAGCGTTCCGGGCCATGCTGCCGCCCGAGATCGAGTTGCGCCACGACCGCGAATACTCGCTCACCAATCCCGGCCGCGAATATCTTCGCAATCTTGCCGCTGCCGAAGAGCTTATAGAAGACGAGCGCGCCGAATTCTCCCTCCTGCGCCGCATCGACGAGCTCGAATCGCCGGCGCCATCCGCACGCATCAGCCGCTGGCCCGGCGGCGAAGCCCTGGCCGAAAAACTAGTCCGCCGCGGCTATCTGACGGCGCGCGAAATGATGCGCCACCGAAAAACACGCACGCAGCAAATCGTAACCTGGCGCGCGGATACCAAAGACCTTCCCGCCGGTGAACCGGAAGCCCGCATCCGCGACGCTCTCACCGCTGCGGGCGCCCCGCTCCCGCTCGCGCGTCTGCTCGAAAAAGCGAAAGTATCGCGCGCCGCTGTAAAACGCCTCGAAAAATCCGGCCTCGTCGACACATGGGAAGAACCGATGACGCCCGGCGAAGATCCCTGGGATACGGATTTCACTCCGCCCGCGAACATCCTCAACGTCGAACAAAACGAAGCTCTCGCCGAAATCTGGCGCTGGCTCGTTTCCGAAAAATTCACCGTGGGCCTTCTCCATGGAGTAACCGGCAGCGGAAAAACGGAAGTCTACCTCGGCGCCATCCAGGCGGCCCTGTCGCGCGGCAAGGCCGCCATTGTGCTCGTCCCCGAAATCGCGCTCACGCTCTGGGTCGGCCGCCTCGTCCGCGCGCGGTTCGGCGACTCCGTCGCCGTGCTCCACAGCGGCCTGCCCGATATCGAGCGCGCCCGCGAATGGTGGCGCGTCCGCCGCGGCGAAGCCCGCGTCGTCGTCGGCACGCGCTCCGCCGTCTTCGCACCGATTGAAGATCTCGGCCTCATCATCGTCGACGAAGAGCAGGAATCCGCATACAAGCAGGAGGAAACGCCGCGCTACAACGGCCGCGACACCGCCGTTTATCGCGCGCGCCTCGAAAACGCCTCGGTGCTCCTCGGCTCCGCCACTCCGTCGCTCGAGAGCTACCACAACGCCCGCGCCGGAAAGTACAAGCTCCTCCTGCTCACCTCGCGCGTCGAAAATCGCCCGCTCGCCGAGGTCCGCATCATCGACTTGCGCGAGGATTTTCTCCGTCAGCACAGAGTCGCGCCGATCTCCGAAGCCCTGCGCTCCGCCATCGCCCTGCGCCTCGAAGAAAAAACCCAGGCGATGGTGCTGATCAATCGCCGCGGCTATTCCTGGTCGATGCTCTGCCGCAGCTGCGGCGCGATGGTCCAGTGCGAGAATTGCAGCATCGCGCTCACCTACCACAAAAGCCGCCAGCGCCTCGAATGCCATTACTGCGGCTACACGATCCGCCCGCCCAAGCAGTGCCCGAAATGCCAAGCCGAGCACATGTACTTCGTCGGCGACGGCGCCGAGCGCGTCGACGAATACCTCCGCCAGCAATTCCCCGCAGCCCGCATCGGCCGCCTGGACCGCGACATCGTCCGCACCAAGCGCGAATTTCAGCAGGTGCTCGGCGCTTTCTCAAAAGGCGAACTCGACGTGCTTGTCGGCACGCAAATGGTCGCCAAGGGCCACGATTTCGAGCGCGTCACGCTGGTCGGCGTCGTAGCCGCTGATCTCGCTCTCGGCCGCCCCGATTTTCGCGCCGCCGAGCGCACCTTCCAGCTCCTCACCCAGGTCGCCGGTCGCGCCGGCCGCGGCCAGCTCTCAGGCGAAGTTCTCGTCGAAACCTATTACCCCGAGCACTACGCCATCCAATTCGCGGCACAGCAGGATTACGTCTCCTTCTACGAAAAAGAAGCGCACTTCCGCCGACTGCTGCACTATCCGCCGTTCACCGCGCTCGCCACCGTGCTGGTCCGCGATCGCAAAGTCGAAAACGCAATCCGCTGGTCCCGCGCCCTGGCCGCCTGTTTCGCCCCCTTCGAGAAACAAGGAGTAAAAATCCTGGGCCCCGCCGCCGCTCCCCTCGCCCGCCTCCGCCGCGACTACCGCTTCCAGTTCGTTCTAAAATCCCCGCACCGCAGCGCGCTCGGCAAAGCTCTCGCCGCCGCCATCGACTACTGCGCCAAGAATGAAATCCCCGAAACCGCCGCCCTTGTCGACGTAGACCCCCAAAACCTTTCCTGACCACTGCGACCTAGTAGCGCTGTGACGCAGGGCGGGGCTTGCGAATCATGAGTCCGAGGCCTGCTCGAGGATCTCAGGGTAGGGCTGTCGCGCGAATTTCACGATGTAGGTCATCTCAGGCGGAGTCGCAGGATCGCCCTTCAGCGCTCGCTGTCATGACAGCGTCAACCACGTCGGGACCGACCGCGCAAAACGTGCGCCTTTGCGCGGTCCCCTCTCGCCGCAAGTATTTGCATGAGTGAATTGCTGAATTGGCACGAGCCTACCCCATTGAGGCACAATGCCGCGCATGGATTCGCGCTCGCTCCGAATCATTCTTCCCGGCGGTTCCGGTCAAGTCGGCGCACTGCTTGCCCGGCACTTTCATAGCCAGGGGCACGCCGTCATCGTCCTCGCGCGGCGGTCGGTTCCAGCCCCGTGGAAGGTCGTGCAATGGGACGCCCTTAGCCTCGGCTCCTGGGCTGCCGAAATTGAAAACGCCGATCTTGTGATCAATCTCGCCGGGCGCAGCGTGAACTGTCGCTACACGCGAGCCAATCGCCGCGAAATTTTGGAATCGCGAACCAAGTCCACGCGCATCGTGGGGGAGGCCATCCGTCACTCGGCCCATCCGCCGAAGATCTGGATGAACGCCAGTACCGCCACCATTTATCGCCACGCCTTCGACCGTCCCATGGACGAAACCACAGGCGAGATGGGGGGCCAAGAACCAAAGGCGCCGTCCACTTGGCGTTTCAGCATTGAGGTCGCCACAAGCTGGGAGGATGCATTTTTCTCGTCACTCACCCCTGCCACTCGCAAAATTGCGCTCCGCAGTGCCATGGTCATGAGTCCGGATCGCGGCGGCGTCTTCGACACGCTCCTGACCTTGGTCCGCTTTGGATTGGGAGGGGCCTCCGGATCAGGCGAGCAATTCGTTTCGTGGATTCACGACTGCGATTTCTTGCGCTCAATCGACTACTTGATCGCGAACGACGATCTCGACGGAGCCGTCAATCTCGCGTCGCCGAATCCAATACCGAACTCCGAATTCATGGCCGCACTGAGAAACGCGTGGGGCACGCGGATCGGCCTGCCCGCGATGGAATGGATGCTGGAAATGGGCGCCGTCTTCCTGCGCACCGAAACCGAGCTGATCCTGAAAAGCCGCCGTGTCATTCCCGGCCGCATGCGGACCCATGGCTTTCAGTTTGATTTTCCGGAATGGCCATCCGCGGCACGGGACCTGATCGTCCGTTGGCGCGCACGGACCAGGCCAGCCTGAGCCATCGCCGTGCGACATGGGTAGCGCCGCACACGCGCCAGGAGGTTAGCCGAAGGCTTGGGGAAACGACGACCGCGCCCAGGTTCTATCGCCGCAAGTTTTCGCCAGGCTCCATTCGAGCGCTGCCGCGCATTTCCAGCCGGGCGAAGGTCTTAGTACAGCGTCACTGGCCACGGCGTAAAACTCAGCACAAAAATCGCCAGCGCCCCGAAAGCCCACAATCGTCGCGCCGGATCGATGGGCTGCCACGGGTCATACACGGGCGGATGTTTAAACCGCAGCGACAAAATCAGCAAAATAATTCCCCAAGCCGCCCACCCGTTCCAGGCCCAGATTCCCAGCCCGATTAGCGCCAGCGACGCCGCCAGCGACACGCGCGGATGCCGCTCGCTCGTCAGGCTGTACATGATGTGCCCGCCATCCAGCTGCCATGCCGGCAGCAAATTCATCGCCGTCACCAATAATCCCACGATCGCCGCGCGCCCTACCGGATTGAGCAGCAGCCAGGTCACATCCACCCGCGGATGAAATTGCGCGCACAGCAGCCGCTCGAGCAACGGATGCCCGAACACAACCGCCGAACTCGCCTCCGCTCCGGGCACGATCCGCGAACTCGCCACGCCATACGCCAGCGCCGGCAGCGCCACCAGGAATCCCGCCACCGGTCCCGCGAGTCCCACGTCGAACAGCGCCCTCCGCGTCGTGATCGGCGAACGAATCCGGATGAACGCGCCAAACGTCCCGAACAGCGTCGGCGCAGGAATGAAATACGGATAGCTCGCGTTGATTCCGTAAATCCGGCACGCCACGTAGTGCCCCATTTCATGCGTGAACAAAATCAGCAGCAGCGTGAACGAAAACGGAATCCCCATCGCCAGCAGCGCCGGATGCTGGAAAGGCAGGAGCATCAGCGCAAACGGATTCTGGTAGCCGGAAAACGGCTCGCGATTCTGCGCGTAGGACAGCCCGAACTCCGCGCCGACGGCAAGTGTCGAAACCACGGTGAGCAAGAAAAGAATCAGCGCGGGCCACAACGCATCCTCCGGCGGCTTCGGCGGACGGTAATCGGGCGGCGCGGCAAACGGAATGTCGAGTATTTCGACCGGCGGACGCGTCCGGCCGTTCCCTTCGCTCATGTTCATGCGCTCATACGGAAAAAGGTAACTGAATGCACCCGTGCGAAAAGACGACGAGCGGTGAGTCGACGGGTGCAATCTCGATTATCGCGCGGAAACTTCGCAGCGTCGCGCCGATCTTGCGGCACTGCTACTTCGCGGTCTTGCAACGCGCGACGGCTCAGGACTTTGCGGCAGGAGTAGGAAGCGCTTGCAATTCCTTGCCAGGTTTAAACCGCACAGCCTTTCCCGGAGGAATATTCACCTGCTGGCCTGTGCGCGGGTTGCGCCCGATGCCGGTCTTGCGCGGCTTCACGTTGAACACGCCGAAGCGCCGCAGTTCGATGCGCCGACCGCGCCCCAGCGAATTTTTCATTGCCTCGAAAACGGTTTCCACCGCCTGCTCGGCCTTGGTCCGGGTGATATTCGTCTTCTGTACGATTGCGTTTACGATGTCGAGCTTGATCACAAATCCCTCCGGAAACTCCCGTTGATGGGCCGGAAATCTATGCTAGTCAGTAGGTTGCGGGTTGTCAAGGGAAAGGCCCGCGAATGCCGTTATCCGCATTCGCCTTTCTCGCCTTTTTCTGCCGGACGGCCATTTTCAGCTCCCACGCAGAATCCCGGGCGAATGGCTGACGGCACCTTAGGGCGCCGCCCGCAGCGCACAAATCGCCAGCGCGGCAGCACAAACCAAAGCGAACGCCAAGACGCGCGCCAAGAATTGAGTCATAAATTCACCCGGTCACTCGGCATCGGTCTCCGGGAGGCTCCGCTTTCCGCGCCCAGCACCATTTCTTGGCGCGATATCGTCCGGTAATCTTGCTCGATCGCCGCAACTGTTTTTTCTTTTCGCAAGAGAAGGCCGGGAGCCAGCCAAGGGCAACTTCCGTGGCAGTCAAACTGCAAAGTCCTGCCTGGGGTCGCCGTGTACAGTCACTCTCCCCAAACGGAGACATGGCCGGCCCTCCGAACGCATCGATCCTCGCGCTCGAAGCCCAACCCGCTCAATCAGGTAGATCGTGTAGCGAATTAGCCAGTGGGACGCTTCTTCAAGCCCCTAGGACTGCAAATCTCCGCATGGGCGATTTCTGTTCGACCACGCCGCCCAGTAGAAATCGCCCCACCCACAGAAAACAAACGATCGGTGCGCGGTTCATTCGACAATAAAACGGGGGTAGCGAGTGCGGGCCTAGGATCCGCCAATCACTCGCTACAAGCCACTTTCTTGAGGGGGTTGAACCGACCTCTGCGCAACAGCCACCTGCGGCGCCGCCGGCAATCGCACCAGGCGCACGTCCGTAATCGAAGGAAGCGCGCGGATCTTCTGTACCACGGATGCATCCACCGCGCCGTCGAGTCCAACCAGCGCCAGTGCCTCGCCGCCTCCGCCCGGCGCCCGCCGACCCAGCGCAAACGTCGCGATATTTACGCCTAGCGACCCGAGTTCCGTGCCGATCCGGCCAATGACGCCGGGCACATCAACATTCCGCGAAAGCAACATGGTGCCCTCGAGCGGCGCTTCCAGTCCCATGCCGTCGAGCGCCACGATCCGCGGCGAGCCGTCCTGCCCCACGGTTCCCTCGAGGGCGAATTCGCGGCTGCCGTCGACGACGGCGACTTCAATGGTGTTCGGAAACCCGCGCTCGCGCCGCCGGATCGTTTCTTCCACCTGCAAACCGCGCGATGCCGCCTCGCTCGCCGCGTTTACCAGGTTCACTTTTTCCGGCAGCACCGCGTTCAGCGCGCCGATCAGCACGGCGCTGCGGATCATGTGCGACCCGAGCTCCGCCGGCTCGCCCGCGTAGCGAATCAGGATGCGGTTAAAGCTCTTGGTCGGTGCCGCCTGGCCCACGAACGCGCCCAGCCGCTCGCCGAGCTCGAGATACGGCTTCAGACGACGGTATTGGTCCGGCGAAAGCGCGGGCATGTTCACGGCGTTCTTGATGACGCCGTCGGCAAGATAGTCGCGGACTTGCAGCGCGATCGCCGTGCCAACTTCTTCCTGAGCTTCGGCAGTAGATCCGGCGATGTGCGGCGTGGCGATCAGATTCGGCAAGCCCACCAACGGAGAATTCTTCGGCGGCTCCGTCGCAAACGTGTCCACCGCCGCGCCGGCCAGTGCGCCCGATTTCAACGCTTCTGCCAAAGCGACCTCGTCGATCAGTTCGCCGCGCGCGCAATTGATCAGCCGCGCGCCCTTTTTCATTTTCGCGATGGCTGCCGCGTCGATCATTTTCTCGGTCGACCCGCTCAGCGACGTGTGCAGCGACACGACATCCGCCTGCTTCAGGACGTCGTCCAGCGGCAGCAGCTCTACCTCCACCTCGCGCGCCGCCGCAGGCGTGACGAAGGGATCGTACGCCAGCACTTTCATCTCGAGGCCACGCGCCCGCCGCGCCACTTCCGTGCCCACGCGGCCCAGACCCACGAGACCGATCGTTTTGCCGCGCATTTCCGTGCCGGAGAAAGCGGACTTTTCCCACTTCCCGGCCTGGATCGACGCGTTCGCCTGCGGCACCGCGCGCGCCAGTCCCAGCATGAGCGCAATCGTATGCTCGGCCACGCTCACAGCGTTGCCGCCCGGCGTGTTCATCACCAGCACGCCGCGCCGCGTGGCCGCGTCCATGTCCACATTATCGACGCCCACGCCCGCGCGCCCGATCACCCGCAGCTTCGGCGCCTTTTCCAGCAGCGACGCCGTGGCTTTCGTCGCGCTGCGAATCACCAGCGCATCGGCGTCCGCGAGCTCGCTCGGCAGCGACGCGGCCGCCGGCATCACTACGTTCCATCCGGTATCTTTCAGGAGCGCAATTCCGCGCTCGCTGATCTTGTCTGCGATCACGATTTTCATGGGGCAACAAGGTTATCGGTCGCGCGCCTTGCTGTCAATTCGGCGAATCGCCGCCCGCAAGGCATATGCTATGATTTTTTGAACGGGAGAAACGCCGAATGAGCTATATGGACCGCATCGAAAAAGATCTGACCGCAGCCATGCGGGAGAAAGACGAGCTCCGGCTCAGCGTTCTCCGCATGGTCAAAAGCGCGCTGATGTACAAGCAGGTGGAAAAAAAGCGGGCGCTGGACGATATGGAGTCGCTCCAGGTGCTCCAGACGCTCGTGAAGCAGCGCCGTGAATCGGTCGATCAGTTCACGCGCGGCGGACGCAAGGATCTCGCCGACAAGGAAACCAAGGAAATCGGAATTATCGAGGGATACCTGCCGGTCGCCCCGAGCGACGCGGAAATTCAGCGCGCCGTAGAGGAGGCCATCGCCGCCGAAGGCGCCGATTCTCTGAAACAGATGGGCGCGGTCGTGAAAGCCGCCAAAGCCCGCCTCGAAGGCAAGAACGTCGACGGGAAAGTCCTAAGCGACAAAGTCCGCGAGCGCCTCAGCGTCAAATCCTAAATCGGCCGCAACGATTCACAGCAGTTTCCTCCCGATCCAACGATTATGGCGTAGCGCGCTTCAGAACGACTGACGACTGCTGATCCGCGACAACCTGTTGCAGGAAATCGCGCACTTCCGCGAGCTTCTCCGTGGGAACCGTCACGTCTTTAATTTCAAAAGTGCGCTTATAGTGCAGAACTCCATCCGCGACACTCGTTTCGCTTTTGTAGGTCGCATACGCGCACTCGGCGTTCACTGGCTTGGGGAGTCCATCGACTATGTACCCCGAGGGAAGCGTGATGTCAAAAACGTCATCCTGCCGTGTCGCCTCCTCGAATTGAATCGGATACTTTCGCGGCTTTTGTTGTGTAAACAGGCGCAAAGTGGAGCTACCTTTATCGCCAACGACCCGCGGGCGAACAAACAGCAAATCGCCCGCCGCATTCGCGTATCCTGGGGACACGAATTTATATTCGAGAGCGAAGTACTTATCGTACTGCTCCAGGTTTTGGAGAGTCGCACCGGTCAGCGTGAAGTTATTCAGGGAATAGGCCAGCATGTGGTCAAAGAGATCGGCCCGTTTTGCCGGTTGCGTGTCGAGAAATTCCTGCCGCTCGGCGATAGCCGGGCCTCCCCATTCGGTTTCGCGAACTTGCCCGGAGAGATCGCCAGCGGCGGAAAGGTTGAACTGCGCTATCCGGAGCAGACGATTGGTCGCCGAGGGCAGCAGCGGCAGCGAAATCAGGTGCCCCCCGTCAGGCGCGATCGCCAAACCGTAATTGTTTTGAAGCTGCGCCGGCAGATACCCGAGCGGCGTGTGCTCGCTGGTGGGATCGAAGATAAGCAGCCGACCGAGCTGTCCGTCCTTTACGATTGCGAATAAGTCTTCGTCCGGTGCGCCGTCCGGGATGCGGATCGCCAAAATCATGTGGTCCATATGGGGAGAAGGAAAGCCAGGATGGATGAAGCCGCGGCGCGTATCCACCAACAAGTAGTACGACTCGATTCCTACAACATGCAGCATCGAACTGAGAAGCGTCGCTTTGTCCTTACAATCTCCATATTGACGAGCGAAGACCTCCGCAGCCGTGTGGGGTTGAAAGCCACCGATTCCGATTTCGACCGCAAAATAGCGGATGTTTTTCTGAACGTATTGCGTGATGGCGCGAATTTTATCAATCGGATCGGAAATGCCGGCAACGATTTCGTTCGCCTTCTGCTGGAGCGCCGGGGACGGCACGCGACTGGCTTTGGTCAGTTCGTCATACCAAATGCCCACATCCTGCCATGACCCTGAAGACTTAGCGCGCATGGCGGGGTCCCGGGGGAAGTACTTAATACCCGCCCAGCCCGCCACCGCCCTCCAGTTGGGCATCGAGGGCTCAATTTCGACGGCGGAAAGATTCTTCACTTCCCAAACATATTCATTCGACGAAGGTGTTTGCGGCTGTTGTTCCGGGAAATTGAACCAGGAGGTGGTGTACTCCCATCCTGCCGGGATCTGGAGAACGAATCGCGCAACCACGACAGGCGAGGTATTTTGAAATTCCCACCAATCCTCGAAAACATAGGGCCGATTCCGTTGGACGTATTCGAATCCTACGACGCTTCCGGGATTGGCTTCGGGGTATTGGATCTCCTTAACTCTCACGTCCGTGTATACCATGTCCGAAAGGTAGCCGTGCTCTACGACGTCCTTATCGCCCAGTGCGATTTCATGGCCGTTCGGTTCAATCGTCCAGGCCTTGAGATAGGAAACTTTCGTGTCCTTGTCAAAATCGACGGCTATCGATCCGTAGTTTCGGCGAGCCTCTTGGCGTAATAGCCGAATCGCTCCGCGATGGAGCGTGTCAATCTCGCCGTTGTCACGGACGGTCGTTTGAGTCTCGTCGAGCAGGATGACAGCGCTCGTGTCCTTGTCGTAATCGGGGAGCTTTTCCTGCGCGGCGGCGCGAAGCCAATCAGGGGCATTGTCGGCGGAGGCACGAATAGCCAGAGAAGAAAACGTGGCCGCGACGAATATGAGAAATCCAGCGATTCTAATTGTGAGCGGATTCCGCATTTTGAAATACCATTTGAGCGTTGTCATCGGTTTTCACGATCTCAAAGAATTTGCGCAAGGCCGAATATTGTTCTTTCGAGTAGAGAACATTTCTCTCAGTGAGATGTCGTTGGATTTCCACGATGCCGTCCCGCTCGGTAGCGGAAATCTCACAGGAAACGGCCTTAAGATCCAGATTCTTGGCCGCGGGCATGCCTTCCATTTTATAGCCGGGTGGCAGGCGGAGCTTGATGTCGTCAATTTCCTCATAAGGAAAATGGAAATAAACGGTGTTTACTCGCTTTTCGGCGGCGAATTCGTGTGTTTGCGTCATCTGGAACACCTCGATCGGCATCAGCATGCGCTGCGCAGCGGTCGTGGCCAGGGAGGGAATGGTAAGCTTGCCCTCGACGTGCACGGGCTGCGAAGTGTCGTCCCAGTTTGCGATCTTCGATATCTCGAATTCGGAACCTGCTGGCAGCCAACTCTTTATCGCTCCTTCCAATAACTTCGTCCGACCCGTTTCGTCTTCCTTTCTATCCTCCTCGCGGATGAGCGCCGCTCGTTGGCCGGTATAGTCCACTTGGATCGTTCCCGCGATTTCGCCCTCTGCGGAGACCGCAAGGTCAGCTTTTCGGACAATGGTTGCCTCCGATGAATCGGGATTGGGGGTGTCCACCATCGTGGCGCCGTGTTTGTCGATTCGGAACCCACTGGTCGAGGTCTCATACCACGGCAGCAATCCAAAGGGGAAATAGCGTGCAGCGGGGTCGAGATAATATTCCTTTAAACCGGCCCGAACCCATACCAGCTCGTCGGTGACCTGGCTAAGATCATTGGAAGCGGCCAGAAAGACCTGTGCGTTGCGCGGAGCGACATAGACTTCAGTAGCCTCGAATCCGGCAGCACGAGCCAAGCCTACGAATAGATAGCTCAGCTGCGTACTGTGAGCATAGCCCCGGCTCAAGACGTCTTCGACGTTGGAATTCGGCTTAATATTCTCGTCCTTGTTTTCCTTCAAAGACCTGTAGTCCTCGATGTCGAGGTTGCGGACTTGCTGAACCCGCGCGTAAATCTTGCGGAGCTTGACTTCCGGCGAATCATTGGGACTGACGATTTTTGCGATCTCTGCATCGAGCGCTTTTTTCTTGTCGATGAACTTCTCCATATCGCCGTCCCATTTCTCCGCATAGTGATTCCAGTACTTATCCGACGGGCCTGTGATCGACGGAGCGTCATCGGCTTCATAAGTAAAATCCACGCGAGCCTGGAATGGCCGGAGGGGCGGCATAAGGGGTTCCTCAACCGTCGCCGGAATATCGTGCGCGGTCATCACGTAGGACCCGTTCGCTTGGAGCTGCGGCGCCGTGTCAGCGGGCAAAAGATTGCGACGGATAATAGGGCGCAAATTTGATCCCCAGCCAGCGAAGGGGACATACGTGAAATGAGCCTCTCGCGTGTACAGTCTTTGCGAAACGTACCAACTCCAATAGATAGCGCGATTCGGCTGCCCCTGGATCGAATAGGTGTACTCGATAATCGAGCCGGGCTGGACGTCCGGAAGAGTGAACGATTTTGCGAGCACTTTCAGTCCGCTGGCCTTCTCAACCGTAGTCTCCAGAACCTGGCCGTCGAAGTTCATGACGCTGCCATCAGCATGAATGGTGCGGCCCGCCACGTGGACGACGCTCGCGACGGCCCTGTTGTACTCAACATTTACATGGGCCTGTTTGGTACCCTCTTGAGTGAAAATTTTGATGCGGACGTATTCGTGCTCCGCGTCGCCGCTGATGTTGGCTTTCGATACATCAACCTTGACATCGCGGTACAGAATCATCGCATCCGCGCCAGGTTGCTTGGAATTGTCTTTCATGGCGAGGTCTTCGGGCGGAATCGGCAGCCAGTCGTCGGCGTGCGAAGTTCGGGGCAGCGCGACGAAAAAGGCACTCAAGCAGACAGCGCAGACAACCATCCTGGCAATGCGGCTCATGCGGCGCTCCTGACCTATTCGCCGCTGCGAGCGGTTCCGGGGCTGGGACGGACACCCGCGAACGCGCATCTCGTACGGCTTCTAGTTTACAGATAGTGACGTGTGGCCAACGCTATATCGAAATTGAGCGACTGTCAATCGCACTATCGTACTTGCAAACAGCATTCCAAACACGAGGTTTTGGGCGTTCCAGGCGTACCCCGACCCTGAGACGGAACCCGCTCAGCCCCGCAAACACAGCCGATTCGGTCCGCTGAGCGAGCTGTAACTTGCTCGGGGAGCGGCGATTGCAGCGGCGATTGCGGCTTGCCAGCATGAACGGCTGATGCTAACTTGCCGCTCCACTGCAAGCCGCGCACCGGCAGTTCCGCCCGCGCATGACGGTGTCCAAAGGGAGGCACAGCGTGTCCAGGAAGCCTTGGAGCTCGACGGCGCCACCGGGGGAATTCCGGCCGTATGTCGATGCAGAGGAAAGCGTCGCCGAATTCAGCCTGCGGGCGATCGTGCTCGGGGCGCTGTTCGGGGTTTTATTCGGCGCGGTTTCAGTCTACGTGGGGCTGCGCGCCGGGCTGACGGTCTCCGCTTCGATTCCGATCGCGGTGCTTTCCATCAGCATCCTGCGGGCGTTCGGCCGATCGACGATTCTCGAAAACAACATCGTGCAGACGACCGGCTCGGCGGGCGAATCGGCCGCGGCGGGCGTGATCTTCACGATGCCGGCGCTGATTTTCCTGGGCTACTCGCTGAACACGGAATACTGGCGAATTTTCTACCTGGCCCTGCTGGGCGGGACGCTCGGCGTGCTGTTCATGATTCCGCTGCGGCGGCAGCTGATCGTGAAAGAGCACGGGAACCTCACGTTTCCCGAAGGCACGGCCTGCGCGGACGTGCTGGTGGCGGGCGAGCGCGGCGGATCGTTTGCCGGGCGCGTGTTCTGGGGACTCGGGCTGGGCGGCGCCTACACGTTTGCCATGAACACGCTGGGGCTTTGGCCCCTACAGCCGGATTATCAGCCGAAGTGGCTGCCGGGCGCATCCATGCGCTGCACGATCACATCGGAATATTTGGGTGTTGGCTACATCATCGGGCCCCGCGTGGCGGGATTTCTGTTCGCGGGCGGAGTGATTTCGTGGCTGGTGATGATGCCGGCGATGCGATTTTTCGGATCGCTGGCGCCGGGCGTGGCGCTGTATCCGAGCACGATCCCGATCCCGCAGATGACGCCGGATCAGTTGTGGAGCACCTACATCCGGCCCATGGGCGCCGGTGCGGTGGCCGCATCCGGATTGATCACGCTCATCAAGACGCTGCCGACAATTTTCGCGGCGTTGGGATCGGGGATCAAAGATATTCGCGCGAAGCAGGAATCGGCGCCGGCGATGAGCCGCACGGAACGCGATCTTTCGATGAAGATCGTGGTCGGGGGATCGGTGCTGATTCTGCTGATGGTTTGGGCGTTTCTGACGTTCAAGCCTGTGCCCGGCGCGCAGACGGGAGTTTTTTCGAACCTGCTGGCTTCGATTTTCATCATCGTGTTCGGATTTTTGTTCGTGACCGTGGCGTCGCGGATCAGCGGGTTGATCGGCAACTCGTCGAATCCGATCAGCGGCATGACCATTGCGACGCTCATGGCGACGTGCGCGGTGTTCCTGGTGGTTCATTGGACGGCCAGCGCGTACAACGTGCTCGCGCTGACGATCGGCGGCGTGGTCTGCATCGCCGCGGCGATTGCGGGGGCGACGTCGCAGGATTTGAAGACGGGCTATCTGGTGGGCGCGACGCCGGCAAAGCAGCAGGTGGCGCTGGTGATCGGCGTGCTGGTTTCGTCGCTGGCGATCGGCGGGACCCTGATCCTGATGAATATCGGCCTCGCACAATACAAACCGGTGCAGATTCCGCTCGACGTGGACAATTTGCCCACGGGCGTGGAGCGCCAGGACAGCAATTTCGCGCACGACGGGAAATCGTACGTGCTCCTGAATGCCATCGGGTCGGGCGTGGTTGAAGACGGGAAATATCTCTACGATCCTTCGACCCGACAGATTGAGATCCAATGGGAGCAAGGGATCGGCAGCCAGCGCGCGGCGGCTCCGCAGGCGCGACTGATGGCCACCGTGATCAGCGGTATTTTGAACCGGCGGCTGCCGTGGCGGCTGGTGTTTCTCGGCGTATTTCTGGTGATCGCGATTGAAATTCTGGGCGTGCGATCGCTGCCGTTTGCGGTCGGATCGTATCTTTCGATCGGAACGACGATGGCGATGTTTGCCGGAGGCGTGGTGCGTTGGCTGGCTGAGCAGGGGCGCGAAAAACCAAGCGGGGCGGAAAGCGAAGTGAGCCCTGGATCGCTTTATTCAAGCGGGCTGATCGCGGCCGGCGGAGTATTTGGGCTGCTCGCGATCGTGTTGAACCTTCTACAGGATGAGGAATTGAGCAACCATGTGCCGCATTGGCTGGGCGCGGTGCTGCGCCTGCCGTGGCGCGACGATCTTTTCAACGGCTTTGCGAAACGGCACATGCCGCATTTGTCGGCTTCGCCGGGGTTCGGAGTGCTTCTGTTTGTGCTGCTGGCGGCGACGCTGTTTTTTTCCGCGCGGCGGAAACTGAAACAAACGTAGGCCGTGCCAGCTGCGCTTTGTGGGAGATCGTCGCCATCCGGTCGCGCGAAGAGAGCGCCTTCGGCTCCGGGCCCACCAACTGCGTCGGCCCTCGGCTCCGGAGGACGGTGCCGTTCGCTATCTTGGAGTTGCTTCGCGCAGAAAACGGGCGGCTTCTTCAGGCGGCGTGGGATTGATGTAAAAACCGGTGCCCCATTCAAAGCCTGCCACCTTGCTGAGCTTCGGCATCACCTCGATGTGCCAGTGGTAATGATCGTTGAGCTCCTCGCCGATGGGCGAGGTGTGGATGACGAAGTTGTAGGAGGGGAATGCCAGAGCCGCGTCGAGACGGCCGAGGAATTTGCGGAGCGTCCTTGCGAGCGCGCCGTAGTAGGGCGTGGGCATATTTTCAAATGCGGAGCTGTGCTGGCGCGGCAGCACCCAGGTTTCGAACGGGAAACGCGGAGCATACGGCGCGAGAGCGATGAAATAGTCG
>CAZLWY010000094.1:0-3543 GCA_964563425.1 uncultured Acidobacteriaceae bacterium
CTTTCTTGCGTCCCAAGCGCTCGAGGGACTGGTCGTAGGGGATGTAGGTGTTGTAATCGTCGCCATTGCACTCCATGGCGCGCTCGGCCAGAGCCGCGGCGTCCTCGAAGCGTCCCGAGGCGAAATACGCGCGGCCGAGAATGTTCCAGAGTCCGTCGCAATCGGGTTTGCGTTCGCTGGCACGCTGCGCCATCAGAGCCGCTTCGGGATATTTCTTCTGCGCGTAGAAAAGACGCGCGTGCGCGACGAGCACCTCGGGAAGATCGGGGGCCAGCGCCGTGGCGCGGTCGCAGGCGGCGAGGCCGCGGTCGATCCATTTCTGATTTTGCTCGCGAATTTCATAGTTCAGGCCGCAGAGATTCGCGATGCCTGCGTGCGCCAGGGCGAAATTCGGGTCAAGCTCGATGGCCTGCTCGAACATCTGCAGGGCGTACTCGATATTTTCGCGGTGGGTGTAGTTTCTGCCGCGAAGGTAGAAATCGTAGGCTTGAGGATTCTCGGTGGGCTTGCGCGCAATGATTTTTTCTTCCTGCGGGGTCAGCGTGATGCGCAGGGCCTGGGCGATGCTGCGCGCGATTTCTTCCTGAATGGCGAAGACATCCTCGAGCTGGCGGTCGTAGCGTTCGCCCCAGACGGAGTGCCGCGTCGAGGCTTCGACCAGCTGCGCGGTGATGCGCACGCGATTGCCCGCGCGGCGGATCGAGCCTTCCAGCACATAAGCTGCGCCGAGCTTCTGGCTCACTTGCTGCGCGGTCACAGGCTTGTCCCGGAACTGGAGCATTTCCGAGCGCGGAAAGATTTCGAGCTGCGCGATTTTCGAGAGTTCCGTGACAATGTCCTCGGTAATGCCGTCGCGGAAATATTCGTCTTCTTTGGCCCCGCTCTGATTTTCGAAGTAGAGCACCGCGACGGATTTCTGCAGGGCCGCGACGGGATGGCTGCCCGAGCCCGAACCGGTTTTCGCCGCCGCGGGCTTGGCGCTGGACTCGATGTCGCGCCTCAGCCGCTTCAGATCGGCTCGCAGCTCGGCCGCGGTTTGGCAACGCAGATCCGAGTCCTTCTCGAGGGTTTTGCTCAGCACGTTCTCAAAAGCGATCGGCAGCCGAGGATTCAATTCTTTCGCCGGCGTCGGCGCGGAATGCAGGATGCCATCGAAGATCACGGCACTGGTCGTGCCGGAAAATGGCGCCGTGCCGGTGGCCATTTCATAGAGCACGACGCCCAACGAAAAAAGATCGGATCGCGCATCGAGCGCTTCGCCGCGCGCCTGCTCGGGCGACATGTAAGCAATCGTGCCCATCGAGCTGCCGGGGCTGGTGAGGTGCTCGTCCTCTAACGGGCGTCCATGTGCCTGAGCGACCGTCACGGTGGCGCCGACCGATTCGGCCGAGTGCTTGAGCAGCGGCGAGAGTTTGGCCAAACCGAAATCGAGATTTTTCGCCTGGCCGCGTTCGACAAGAAAAATGTTCGCGGGTTTGATGTCGCGATGGACGATGCCCTTGGCGTGCGCGGCGTCGAGACCGCTCGAGATCTGGATGCCGATCTCAAGCAGCTCGGAGATATCAATCGGCTTGCCGGAGATGCGGTGCTTGAGCGTCTGACCCTCCAGCAACTCCATGGCAATGAACGGGCGGCCTTCGTGAGTGCCAATGTCGTAGATGGTGCAGATGTTCGGATGATTCAGCGTGGAGGCAGCGCGCGCTTCGCGGTGGAAGCGTTCGATCGTCGGAGGGTCGTGGGTGACGTCATCGGGAAGGAATTTCAGTGCGACGCTGCGGCCGAGGCGCGTGTCTTTTGCCTGATAGACCACGCCCATGCCACCGCCGCCGAGTTTATCGATCACGGTGTAATGGGAAATCGTACGGCCCACGATGGGACTCGAGTCAGGCATGAGCGCAGTATGTTACGCCGCTCGGCGAATGGGAGCAATCGCGCTCGGAAACTAAAACTGTGCCGGTTCGAATTTCAGCCGTGGTTGGGTTTCAGGCGGAGGCTTGCTGGGCACGCTGGGCGTTGATCCAGTCGATCGTCTTGTTGAAGCCGCCAAAGACGAAAAAGTGCACGCCTTTGATGCCGAGTGGCAATTCCGAGCCAGTACCCGGCCCGCATTGATTGGCCACTCCGCGGATGAGCGGTTCGGGTCCCTTGTCGATCAGCAACTTGGCGAACTGCGGCTTTTCGGTGAGCACCTTCATAGAAGCGCCCACGCCACAAACCATGGCGTACCGCGTCAGCGCGATCAGCCCCGCGGGGCCGGCGAATCCCAAGCGGATGGGATTGTCGATGCCCTGCGCACGGACCTTGCGAACCCATTCCGCAACCGGCTCGGACGCAAACGCGAACTGCGTGACGATGGTGAGGTTCAAGCCGTTCTCACGCGCGAACTTCGTTTTCGCCCCGAGAGCCTCCCAGAGCACAGGGTCGGGAATCTTCGGATTGCCCTCCGGAAATCCGCCGACGGAAATCCGCGTGATGCCCGCTTTCTGCAGGATGCCGCTCTGGATCACGGCGAGGCTCGAATCGAAAGGGCCTGCAGGCGTGTCGCGGTCCCCGGCGATGATCAACACGCGGTCAACGCCCGCTTCGCGGACCAGGCGCCCGATGAATTCCTCAAGCTGCGCAGCGCTCTGGACGTGTCGTGCGCCGATGTGGGGCGTCGGGTAAAGCCCGCCATCGCGGAGTTTCTTGGCCGGTCCGATGGTGTCCATCGGATTCTTTCCCGGAATCCAGGTCATGAAAACTTCCGTACCCGGATCGAGGCGCACGGGGGCAGCGTCGATGATCTTGGGCTCGCCGGGATTCACTTCGATCGAAAAGTTGCGCAGCATGTCGGCTACGCTCGGGGGCGCGGCGGCAAGGTTAGTCATAGGCGCATTATAATACGGCCCCAGGTGGCGCTCCCTCCGAAGTAGGCCTTGGCTGGGACGGCCGGGCCCACTTGTTTTACAATGTGAAACGCACGGTCATATTGACATTCGGGCCCTCCCTGGAATAAGAATATGGAATCACCGGGGGGCGGGGATCATGCGGGCACGAGTGTCTCAATCGATCAGAAAGCGGTCGCCTGCGCGCGGCCAGGCCGGCGCCAGCAAATCGCTGCAGAAGGCGCTGCGTATTCTGCTGTACATGGGCGACAACGGACCGGCTCTGGGCGTTACGCAGCTCGCCTCGGGATTGAATCTCAACAAGACCACGGTGCACCGCCTTCTCCACGCCATGGAAAAATTCGACCTGATCGAACGGAATCCCGAAAGCGACCGCTACCGGCTGGGTCTGAAGCTGCACGAACTGGGCACCCGGGCGGTCGAATCGCGGACGCTTCGAACCGAGGCGCACCGGTTTCTGGTCGAGCTTTCCCGCGCGACGCACGAGACGGTGAGCCTGGCAGTGGCCGGGCTGGGCGGCGTGGTCTGCCTGGATCGGGTGGATTCCAGGGACAGCGTGATCAACGTCCGGACCCCGATTGGCGCCCGATTCCCGCCCCATTGCACCGCCGCGGCGAAGGCCACCCTCGCCTATCTGCCGGAGGACGAGGCGGAGGCG
>CAZLWY010000095.1:0-21039 GCA_964563425.1 uncultured Acidobacteriaceae bacterium
GTGCTGCGCAGCAGCCAGGAGCACTCGGGAGAAATGGGAGTGGCGGCCGCAATTGAACGCTACGAATTCATGCGGAACGGTGAAAACGCCGCATAAAAGTTTCTTACCCAGACCCTGCGGAGATGGGTGAGAAGAGGCCGGTGGGCTTGGGTCCCTCAGCCTAGCCCCCGGCCGTTTTATTTTTGTTTGCTGCTGTAGCGTGGCGTGGTGCGGCAGCCGGTTCCGGCTGGCCGTTTTACTCAGAATCGAATTCCAAAATCGGGTCAGGTTGTTGTGCGCCAGCGCGTCCCGCGACGATCTCAGCCCGGTAGTAGTTTTCCGGGCGCATCGGATGGCCCGCCAGGCGCCGGAGCATTGCGATTTGACCGATGTGTGTGAGCGCGTCTGCGATCGGGGCCTGCAACAGTTTTTCGGGCGAGCAGGCCACGGGAGCGTCGGACGCCAAATAGACGTCGAGCGCTTCGAGACTGGCGAAAAAGCGCCGTGAGGCCTTGTCCCAGGGCAGGGAATCGGCGACGTGGTATTTTTCGGAGCATTTGGCGAGCGTCAATCCCCAATCGAGCACGTCGCTGATATGCGCAAGGATCTCGCCGGGCGTGCGTGATCCCTTTCCTACCTGAAATTCCGCAAATCCATCGGCCGCACCGCGCAGTGCCTTGCCGCCGCGGTAAGCGACGGTGGCTACAGCGTGGCGCAGCAGTTGGCGGTTGAGGGCTGTTGCTGAGTTTGCCGGCATCGTTCGGCTCCTTTTTTCGGCGCCCATGCTAGCACATGCTAGAGAAACGGCGAGCAAGGCCGCCCTCGGCCGAGTCGGTGCGTTTTTATGCTTGACAAAGTCTACTAACTAAGTAGACTTAGGGGCATTAGTAGACAGTAATCGACACCATGAGAATTTCACAAAGAGGGTTGTATGCCTTGCAGGCGCTCACCGTGCTTGCCGAACATCCCACGGGTGTCGTCAAAATCAAGGACATCGCCGCAGAGGAAGACCTGCCCGAAAAGTTTCTCGAAGCGATTTTACTGGAGCTCAAGCGCGCGCGAATCGTTGACAGCGTTCGCGGCGCGCACGGCGGCTACCAGCTGAAGCGCCCGCCGAAAAAGATTTCGCTCGGCGAAGTGCTTCGCCGGATCGACGGGCCGCTGGCGCCGTTTGAGGACGCCGAGTCCCTGCGTCGGCGCGTGGAGACGGACCCCAAGCACCGTCCGCTGTTTCGGGTTCTGCTCGACGTTCGCAACGCCACGGCTGGAATCCTCGATCATACCTCGCTCTCCGATTTGTGTTGTCGCAGCCGCAACTAGTTTTCCGTCGCAGTTCGTCCGTCAGCCAATAGCACTTCAAATTTTTGATTCTTGAATGCTTCTACCTCCGGGTGCAGGCAGAGGGCCCCGGAGCCGGTCCAGAGACGAGAGTCAGCCTATGAGCACTGCAAGCACGACGAGCACAACGAATTGGCAGCAGGACCTTTCGGCCAGCGAGCGCGAACTGCTACGCGAAGTCGCGTTAGCGTTGCGGGGCATACGGTACGGCTCCGTGGTGCTTACGGTTCATGACGGGCGAATCGTGGAGCTGAACAAGACCGAGCGAATTCGCAAGACTGGAACCTAGCGCTCTCAAATCGTTTTGACCCGACCCGCTCAACGGGAGGGACGTCGGAATCAGGCCGGCCGACCAGTCCGCTGGAGGCCAGAAGCCAAAACACAGGAGAGTTCAATGCACCGAAGGTCGGAAAGCAAATCGAAGAGCATGGCCATCGTTCTACTGGCCGCATTGATCACCGCAGTGCCGCCGGTTTGGGCGAGCCCGGAGGGTGAGTCACCGTCCGCCACGGGTGACGCCTCGCCCGCGGCGACCGCGTCGGCAACCAGCCCGGCACCGCCTGCGAGCAGTGCCACTGCCGCGGCTGCACCGGCGGCCGCGACTACACCGACTGCTGCGCCGCCTGCGGAAATCGCCAGCGAGCTCGAACAACTTCGCACCAGCGTCGAGGCGCAGGCCAAGAAATTCGAGCAGGACAGCCAGGAACTGGCAAACGAGCGCGCGACGCTCAAAACGGCGCTCGACCAGATCGCGGCTCTTGAGACCAAACTCGGCGTCTCGCCCGACGCCGTACCCGCCGCTGCCGCCTCCGACGCTTTGTCCCCAGCGGCGAATGTAGCTCCGATGGCATTCAACTCGACGGCGGCCGGCGCCGGTCAGCAGGTGCAAGCGCAAACCAATCCCGATTGGTCCACCCGCGTGCAGAACCTGGAAGATCGCGTTAAACAGTTCGGACCATTCATTTTCAGCGGTGATTTCCGTCTCCGCGACGAACCATTCTTCGGCGGACCGGCCAATCAATCGCTGGACCAGGATCGCGAGCGCTTCCGCTTGCGGTTCAACGTGACCGCCAAGCTCGACGAGGATTTTGCGGGCGGCTTCTCGCTGGCATCGGGCGATATCAACGATCCGACGAGCACGAACCAGACGGTGACGGGTTTCTACACGCGCAAGGCCATCGCCATCGACAAGGCGTTCGTCGACTACACCCCGCACCAGTGGCATGCGCTCACGGTGATCGGCGGCAAATTCGCCTATCCTTGGTACAACACGGAACTGACCTGGGACAAGGATCTCAATCCGGAAGGCGTAGCGGAAACGTTGGCGTGGAATTTCGACTCCGTTCCCGTGCTTAAGAAGTTCGCAGTCGTTGGATTCGAGCTGCCGTACGCGCAGGTGGCCAAAACATCGACCGTCAACCAGAGCGCGGTCACGAGCATCGTCTATGGGGGGCAGATCCAGACCCAGTTTCAACTCCTGCCGTGGCTGAAGTTCAGTGCGTATTCCGCCCTCTACGACTGGCACAACGCCGATCCCATCGCGCTCGCGCTAGCCAAGGCGAGCACGAAGAACCCGCAAACGCCGCTGACCGGCCTGCTGCCGCTTGGCACCGGCAACACCGTGCAGAACTCGATTGTGACCACGACGGCAACCGACGTTGTGACAATCGGCGGCACCTCCTACCCGACCGGCGTCACCACAGTCACGAATGCGCAGTTCGCTTCGAAATTCGCGCTGTTCGACAACATCGCACGCTTCGATGCCAAGACTGGGTCGGACAAGTGGCCCGTGGCAATCATCGGAGATTACGTCCAGAACCTGGAAGCCTGCGCCAACGTGGATGACATCCTCGCCGCGCCGGCGAACACGGCCACCGTTCACTACACGCAGACTACCAACTTCCCCTGCAATTCGCACCAGCGCCGCGGGTATTGGGGTGAAGCGCAGGTGGGCCGTGGCCAGAAGAAGGGCGACTGGCAATTCGACTACACGCGAATGTTCATCGAACGCGAAGCGGTCCTTTCGAATTTCGACTACAGCGATATTCGCCAGGGCAGCAACGTGACCGAGCACCGCGCGATGGTGATCTATCAGCTCGAAAACAATGTCCAGCTTTCGTGGACCGGACTCTTCGGCCGGCCGCTCAATTTCGGCAGTACCGCGCCACCCGAGGATTTCCTGAAGCGCCTGCAGTTCGACGTGATTTACACGTTCTAGGCGGATCGAATGAGAGGAATCTCCCCTGTGACAGCCAAGAAGTTGTTCCTCACCCCCCTCAGGACGGTGGTGGCACTCGGCGTCGCCACCGTTCTTTTGGTGTCCTCGGTCCCGCCGGTCTACGCCCAGGGCTCGGTGACATTGCTAAACGTTTCCTACGATCCCACGCGAGAGCTCTACCAGGATTACAACGCCGCGTTTGCGAAGTATTGGAAGGCAAAGACCGGACAGACCGTCACGATTCAGCAGTCGCACGGCGGCTCGGGAGCCCAAGCGCGTTCGGTGATCGACGGCCTGCAGGCGGACGTGGTGACACTGGCATTGGCGTACGACATCGACGCGATTTCCGAAAAGGCGAAACTGCTGCCCGCCAATTGGCAATCGCGGCTGCCCAATAACAGCACACCGTACACATCCACGATTGTTTTTCTGGTGCGTAAGGGCAATCCGAAAAACATCAAGGACTGGGATGACGTAGTTCGACCGGGAGTGTCGGTGATCACGCCGAATCCGAAGACGTCTGGTGGCGCACGCTGGGCCTATCTCGCGGCCTGGGGCTACGCCTATCTGAAAAACGGCAAGAGCGACGCGGCGGCGAAAGACTTCGTCACGAAGCTGTACAAGAACGTTCCGGTGCTCGATTCCGGTGCGCGCGGCGCAACGAACACATTCGTCGAACGCGGCATCGGCGACGTCCTGCTGGCCTGGGAGAACGAAGCGCTTCTGTCGGTAAAAGAGCTCGGCCCCGACAATTTCGAGGTCGTGGTTCCGTCGGTAAGCATTCTGGCTGAGCCGCCGGTTTCGGTGGTGGACCAGGTCGTAGACCGGAAAGGAACCCGCGCCGTCGCGGAAGCTTACCTGCAGTACCTCTACACGCCCGAGGGGCAGGAGATTGCTGCGAGGAATTTTTACCGGCCGCGGCTCGATTCCGTGGCGAAGAAATACGCTTCGACGTTTCCGAAAGTGAAGCTGTTTACGCTGGCGGACGTAGTGGGCGATTGGCACAAAACACAGACAGTCCACTTCGCCGATGGCGGCGTGTTCGATCAGATTTATCAGCCAGCGCAATAACCCCACCCACCCCACAACGGGAGGCCGAGCGATGAAATTTGTGCTGAAGCGACGGAGCATCTTGCCGGGTTTCGGACTATCGCTGGGCTTCACCGTTTTTTATTTGTGCCTGATCGTGCTCATTCCGCTGTCCGCCGTGTTCATCAAGACGTCCACGCTCACGTGGCACCAGTTCTGGCACGTCGTGCTTTCGCCGCGCGCGCTGGCTTCCTACCGTTTAAGTTTTGGCGCGTCGTTGATCGCCGCCTCGATCAACATGGTTTTTGGCGTGCTGGTCGCGTGGGTGCTGGTGCGCTATGACTTTCCGCTGAAGCGGCTTTTTGATTCGGTGATCGATTTGCCGTTTGCGCTGCCCACGGCCGTCGCCGGCATCGCTCTTACCACGATTTACGCGCCGAACGGCTGGCTCGGCCGCCCGCTCGCGGCGCTCGGAATCAAGGCGGCATACACGGCTCTCGGCGTCACGATCGCCCTTACATTTATCGGGCTGCCGTTCGTCGTCCGAACCGTCCAGCCGGTGCTGGAGGATCTCGACAAGGAACTCGAAGAAGCAGCCGCCAGCCTCGGCGCACGCCGCTGGCAGACCTTCATCCGTGTCCTGCTGCCGACGATTTTACCGGCGGCGCTCACGGGCTTTGCCATGGCGTTCGCGCGCGCCGTGGGCGAGTACGGCTCCGTGATCTTCATCGCCGGGAACATGCCCATGCGCACAGAAATCACGCCGCTACTCATCATCACCAAGCTCCAGGAATACGATTACGCCGGCGCCACGGCCATTGCCGTGGCCATGCTCGTCGTTTCCTTCGCGCTGCTGTTGCCGATCAACCTTCTGCAGCGCTGGAGCGGCAGCCGGACCGAGCGAGAGCCTGATCCGGTCGAGGCTCGCTGAGAATCGCCATGGCGTCAGTCGCCCAAACCCAGTTCCGAGCAGCCTTGGCCCCACACAGCACTGCGGCCGGGGTGGCCACGTCCGAGCCCGCGGCCGTGCGGTGGGTGTTGATCGGAATCGCCGTTGCGTTTCTGGCGATTTTCCTTTTTCTGCCGCTGGCGGTCGTCTTTGGCACCGCTTTTCAGAAGGGAATCGAAGTTTATTTTCAGGTCTTTCGCGATCCCGACACGCAGGCGGCCATCCGATTGACGCTGCTTGCCGCCGGAATCGCTGTGCCGCTAAACGTCGTGTTCGGAGTGTCGGCCGCTTGGCTGATCGGCAAGTTCGAATTCTTCGGCAAAAGCCTGCTGATTACGCTGATTGATCTTCCGTTCTCGGTATCGCCCGTCGTAGCCGGCTTAATTTACGTGCTGCTCTTCGGCCTCCAGGGATTGCTCGGTCCGTGGCTGATCGCGCACGGCATCCGGATCGTCTTTGCCGTGCCGGGAATCGTGCTCGCGACGATCTTCGTCACGTTTCCATTTGTCGCGCGCGAATTGCTGCCGATGATTCAGTCGCAGGGCAACGATGAAGAAGAAGCGGCGCTGACGCTCGGCGCCGGCGGCTGGCAGACGTTCTTTCGCGTCACGCTGCCCAATGTGAAGTGGGCGCTGATCTACGGCGTGATCCTTTGCAACGCGCGCGCCATGGGCGAATTCGGCGCGGTGTCGGTCGTCTCGGGCCACATTCGCGGCCTGACCGACACCATGCCGCTGCACATCGAAATTCTCTACAACGATTACCAGTTCGTCGCTGCGTTTGCGGTCGCGTCATTGCTCGCGCTGCTGGCCCTTGCGACGCTCGTGGTCAAAAGCATCGCCGAATGGAAAGCGGGACAAGAATCTGCGGCCCAGACCGCTGCTGACACGGAGAGGCCCCAATGAGCATCAGCGTTCGCGGCATTCGCAAGAACTTCGGTCAATTTCAGGCGCTCGATGACGTCGACCTGGAAATTCCGGATGGTCAGCTCGTGGCGCTGCTCGGCCCATCGGGATCGGGCAAGACCACGCTGCTCCGCATCATCGCCGGACTCGAATTCGCCGATTGCGGCACCGTGCAGTTCGACGGCAGGGATATCTCCGATCAATCGGCGCGCGACCGGCACGTTGGTTTCGTGTTTCAGCACTACGCGCTGTTTCGCCACATGACCGTGTTTGAAAATATCGCGTTCGGCTTGCGCGTCCGCCCGCGGCTCTTGCGGCCGCCGGAACAGGAGATCCGCGACAAAGTGAACGAGCTGCTCTCGCTCATCCAACTCAAGAACCAGGCGCGGCGGTATCCATCGCAGTTATCCGGCGGGCAGCGGCAGCGAGTGGCTCTGGCACGGGCGCTCGCCGTCGAGCCGGCCGTGCTGCTGCTCGACGAGCCGTTCGGTTCGCTGGATGCGAAAGTGCGGCAGGAATTGCGCCACTGGCTGCGGCAGCTGCACGACAAAGTTCACATCACCAGCGTGTTCGTCACGCACGATCAGGAGGAAGCCCTCGAAGTAGCCGACCTCGTCGCGGTGATGAACGAAGGCCACATCGAACAGGTCGGCAATCCCGAAGAAGTTTACAATCGGCCGGTCACGCCGTTCGTTTACAATTTTCTGGGCAACGTGAACATCTTTCACGGCCGCGTCGACGACGGAAAAGCCTACATCCAGGAAACAGACACCGGAAATCTCGCGTTTGTCCGGCCGCACCTGCTCGAGATCACGCGCCAGCCCAACGGCGCCAACCATTTCCGAGCCACGACTACGCACATCAATTCGGCGGGCCCGGTGGTGAAAGTCGACGCGATCACGGAATGGGGCGCTCCCGTGCATGTCGAGATGTCACAAGAAAGATTTCAGGCCCTGCGGCTGGCAAAAAACGAATTGGTTTTCGTGACGCCCCGGGATATCGCCGTATTCGGCAAGGAACGAGCCAGCTGAGAACGGTTGTGGTCAACAACCGTCCCGGTCACAAAACTCATGATGAGGTGTCCCGACGGTTGAATTGATTGAAACAAGGCAGGTTTAGAGGTCCAGCCCGGAGACATGGGTGACACAACGAACACTTTTGGGCCGAATGGATTTTCGAGCGGTTCGAGCACTCGAGTCTCCAGATCGAAGTATCCCAGATCATAATCCATAAAGCTCACCAGCCAGATATCGTCTTGAACTTCTGTGATGCCCACGGCCTGACCGGCAAAGACCTGACTGAAATTAATTTTCTTGCGACCGAGACAGATGCTCCCGCAACGAGTGACCACGATGGTTTTATCGTGGAGGGAGTAGTCGATGTCCGGCAAGCCGGTGTAGGGCCGCGGAGAAGGTTGGTAGACCTCCGCGGGACACTTCATGTCCAGCGCTTCGTGCGGGCTTCTTCGAGCGCCTGGACAGCCATTTCGCGCGTCGCGGTGGGAAACTGACGTAGGAACTCGGTCAGTGTGTGACCGCCCTCAAGGTAATCGAGGAGGTTCTTGAAGAGCACACGTGTTCCTCGAAACACAGGAGTCCCTCCCAGAATTTCGGCGTCCTTGACGATCACGTCGGCTCTAGAATTATTCATAAAGGATCTCCCATGCCCAGCATAGCATGTGCACCTGTTTCGTCTTATCGTCTCACCTGACCGTCACTGACTCTCCTTATTGCCGAATTGTAGGGAAAGTGGCCGGCTTATTGTTCCCCTCAGCGTTCCCTAGTCCAGCGGCTGCAGAAATTGGAAAAGGGAATTGATTGAAACAAAGTAGGTTAGAAAAATTCTGGAGCCGAGGCCCGGACTTGAACCGGGGACCTGCCGATTACGAATCGGCTGCTCTACCAACTGAGCTACCTCGGCAGCAGATGCGACTTTAGCATCCCTACCGAAAACGCGTCAAACCGCGAATTCTATAGGCGATATCCGAACATGTGCCCCGTGAGTCCGGCTTTCAGGACATTCCTGCTTTACCTTTCATCGGCATGCGCGATTTCAATTCACTTCGCTGATAACCGTTATTTCAATACGTTTCAATCGCCAAACCATGCATTTTCACGTATTCGAATGCCGCTTCGATCTTGACTCGCCTACATCGAAGGCGTAGCGTGAACTCAAAGGAAAAATGCGGATAAGTGCAGCGATTTGTTCGCGATTAGCCGCCGACAATACGCGGCTGCAAGCTAAATTCTGAGGAGGCTTCTTCGTGGCGACTCATTTCATCCTCAACGGAAAACCCGCAACGGTCGACGTCAATCCCGACATGCCCCTGCTTTGGGTTCTTCGCGACGCGCTCAACATGACCGGCACCAAATTCGGATGCGGCATGGCGCTCTGCGGCGCGTGTACCGTGCACGTTGAGGGTGATGCAATTCGCAGCTGCATCACCCCAATTTCGGCGATGGCCGGAAAGCACGTCACAACGATCGAAGGCCTTTCCGCTACCAGCAGTCATCCCGTCCAGCGCGCCTGGGTCGAAATCGACGTTCCGCAGTGCGGCTATTGCCAGTCGGGACAGATCATGACGGCGGCTGCGCTGCTCGCCAAGACACCCAAGCCCACCGACGCCCAGATTGACGACGCCATGACCGGCAACATCTGCCGCTGCGGGATCTATCCGCGAATTCGCCAGGCGATCCATCACGCCGCCGCCCTGCAGGCCGCTGCAACCAAGCCTGCCGCAGGGACCAGCCCGAGTGCGTATGCCGAGCCCGCTCCCGATTCAGAAGAAGTTCTTGCGGGAGGTGCGGAATGAGCGCCATTACGAATCCGGTCAACCGCCGCAGCTTCCTCAAAACCGGAGTCGCCGGCGTAACCGGTCTCATCGTCGGTTTCTATCTGCCGGGCCGCAGCGAGGTTCTCGCGGCCACGACGCCGTCAGACCCGCGTGTTTTCAACGCGTTCATCCAGATCGCTCCGAACGATACAGTCACCATCCTGATCAACAAGTCCGAGATGGGCCAGGGTGTCGAAACTTCAATCGCCATGCTGGCCGCCGAAGAGCTGGGCTGCGATTGGAAACGCATCCGCACCGAATTCGCTCCCGCCGCGCAGGTTTACTTCGACCCCGCGTTCGGCATGCAGGGCACCGGCGGGAGCCAAAGCATTCACTCCGCCTGGGACCCCATGCGCAAGGCCGGCGCCACGGCACGCGAGATGCTCATCGCCGCCGCCGCGCAGCAATGGTCCGTTGACGCGTCCGAGTGCCACGTCGAACACGGCAGCGTCGTGCACGCAGCGACCAAGCGCAGCGCAACGTTCGGTAGCCTCGCCGAGGCCGCCTCGCAGCTTCCGGCACCCAAGGAAGTAGAGCTCAAGGACCCCAGCCAGTGGACCATTCTCGGCAAGCCCACCAAGCGCGTGGACGCCGCGAAAAAAGTGAACGGGACTGCCGAGTTCGGCGTCGATGTTCGCCTGCCCGGCATGCTGCACGCATCGGTTGAACATTGTCCCGTTTTTGCCGGCACCGTTACCAGCTTCGATGCCACGAAGGCCAAAGCGATGCCTGGCGTGAAGGACGTCGTGCCGATCATGACTGTCCGCGATCCCAAGAAGCCGCCGGTGATGACGGCCGTAGGCGTCATCGCCGACAACACCTGGACCGCATTCCAAGGCCGCAAAGCTCTCGACATCAAGTGGGACGAAGGCCCGGGCGCGGACGCCTCGACGGAAAGCATCCGCAAATCGTTCGAAGACGCGATGGACAAGCCCGGCGTCACGTCGCGCAAGGAGGGCGACACGGCCGCCGGTTTCAAGAGCGCCGCATCGACTATCGAAGCCGTCTATTGGGCGCCCTATCAAGCCCACTCCACCATGGAGCCGATGAACGGCACTGCGGACGTCCGTCCCGATGGCGTCGATCTGTGGGTGCCCACGCAGTTTCAGACGCCTTCGCAGCTCACCGGCATGGGCATCTCCGGCCTGAAGGCTGAGCAGGTGAAAGTCCACACCACGTACCTCGGCGGAGGCTTTGGTCGCCGCGGCTGGTCGGATTTCGTATCCGAATCCGCGCAGCTCTCCAAAGCAATCGGCAAGCCCGTGCAGGTCACCTGGACACGCGAGGACGATACCCAGCACGACTACTATCGACCCGCTTCGCTGATTAAAATGTCCGCCGGCCTGGACTCCAGCGGCAACCCGACGGCGTTCACTGCGCGCGTCGCCTGCGATTCGATCATGAGCTGGTTTTTCCCGGGCTCGATTACCAACGGCCTGGATAGCTCCAGCGTCGAGGGCGTCTCCGACATTGCCTACGACATTCCCAACATCCTCGTCGATTACCACCTGATGACCGGGCCGGTTCCGATGGGTTTCTGGCGATCGGTGGGCGCATCGCAGAATGGATTTTTCAGTGAAAGCTTTGTCGACGAGTTGGCGCACGCGGCGAAGAAAGATCCCTATCAATACCGCCGCGACCTGCTCTCGAAAAAGGCGCGCCACCTGGGCGTCCTGAATCTCGCCGCGGAAAAAGCCGGATGGGGCACTCCGCTGCCCAAAGGCCACTATCGCGGCATTGCCTGTCTCGAGGCCTTCTCGACGTATGCCGCCGAAGTTGTCGAAATCTCGCTCGACAAGGACAATGGCGTGAAGGTGCATCGCGTCGTCGCCGCCGTCGATTGCGGCCGCCTCATCAACCCCATGACCGCCGAGGTGCAGGTCTCCGGCGCCATCGTCTACGGCATCACCGCTGCCCTCAACACTGAAATCACCATCGACAAGGGCCGTGTGGTTCAAACCAATTTCGACACCATTCCGCCGCTCCGCATGAACGAATGTCCGAAAATTGAAGTCCACTTCGTGCCCAGCGACGAAACCCCGACGGGCCTGGGTGAACCGGCCGTGCCGCCGGTGGCTCCCGCCATCGCGAACGCGATCTTCGCCGCCACGGGCAAGCGCATCCGCAAGCTGCCGATCAAGCCTGAAGATTTGGCGTAAGCCTCAGCATGACCATACGAGAAAGGGCGTTCGCCGCGGCGAACGCCCTTTTCCCTTTCCAAAGTTTTCTCGGCGTCACCGCGTCGTTGTTGGCTATCCGTCTTCAGCGGGAAAACGGATACATCAACCAGGCAATCCCCACCCCAATCGCCAAAAATAAAACGAGCGAAAGCAGCGCGTACTTGAACCGGGCCGGGAACGTTCCCCGCGCCAGCGCAGCGAGCGCCACCGAAACGCACGCCGCAAACGCGGCCATCGCCGCTAAATGGCTCACATGAAATCCACCGCCCATCATCAACGCTTCCGGCCCAGCGCGATTCCGCACGCGTCCAGCACCCCCAGCAAATTCACCACACCGGCCGCGGCAAGAAATCGCGTCCCATAATCCCCAGCAGCTCGCGAAACGTCCGGCCCCGCCCAGTGCATCACTCGCGGCAAAAAGTAAAACGCCCCCGAGCAGGCATCCGCAAAAAATCCCAGCGCCCCGAAGGGATCGCCCGATTCCCGCGCAAAAAGCTCCCCGCGCATGGCAAACCCGACGAGCGCCAGTCCGCCCACCGCCAGAAAGAGAAAAACCGCTCGGCCCCATCGCCCGAGGAGCAGATGCCCGAGCCCCGGCACGATCCATCCGGCAATGGCCACGATCAAAGCGGTAGCCGCAATCGCGTCCGGACGTTTTTGAATTGCAGGAGTATCGCTCGCCATCGGAGGTCAGCCAAGCAGCGGTAGGATTTCTTCCTGAATCGCACCCGTCACGCGCGCCTCACGCTCGCCCACGTACACATTCACCTCGCTGCGCATACCGAATTCCGGCATATAAATACCGGGCTCCACTGAAAAACAGGTGCGCGGAACGATCCGCCGGTCGTCGCGAGTCTCCAGGCTGTCCATGTTCGCGCCGTTGCCGTGGACTTCCTGTCCGATGCTGTGTCCGGTGCGGTGAACGAAATTTTTCGCGTAGCCGGCCCTACGGATTACATCGCGGGCCGCCCGATCCACTTCCCATCCGTGAATCGTTTTCCCACGCGACACGCTATCGCGCACGAAGTCGATCGCGCGGTCCCGGGCCTCGCGCACGATCTTGAAGATTTTCGCGTAGGCTTCTGGCACCCGCGCACCAAGGTACCCCATCCACGTGATGTCGTAATACACGCTCCCCGGCCGATCGCATTTCGCCCACATGTCGAGCAGCAGCAGGTCGCCCGCGCGAATCGGCCGGGAATGGGTATCTTGCGGTTCGTAATGCGGATTCCCGTTGTTGGGCTGGACCGCCGCAATCGGCGGTTCCGCAGTCGTTAGCCCGTTCGCGCGGAATTGTTCGAGTATCCATTGTTGGAGTTCGTGTTCCGTCAGCGGACGGCCGTCGCGGACGAATGCCGCCGCGCGTTCGAAGGCGGCACGGGCCACGCGATCCACGATCGCGCCGGCCTCCAGATGAGACTGCAGCTGTTCCGGCGTCCACGCGGCCTCGAATTTCTGCACCAGGTCGGCCGAAGTCACCACTTTCTTCTTCAGCTTGCGCACCAGCTCCACAGTCCCGGCGTCCACCAGCCCGATGTAGGGAATGTTGTTGTCCGGCGAATACTGCATCGCGATTTTCCGCGAACCCGAAAGCAGCTTTTGCAGCTGTTTGCGGAGCTCTTCCCAACCGGCATAGGCCCGCGTACGGCCCGGAAGGGAATCGAGCTGCTTTTGCTCGATCGTGTGCACGAGTTTTCGCGGCTCGCCTCGCGACGGAATAAAATAGAACCATCGGCGCGTCGCCATCCCATTGTTGCCGAGGCCAAGAATATGCCCCGCAATCGGATCGCGATGATGGTGATCGTAAAAAAGCCAGCCGTCAATTTTGCCGGCCTTCAATTCGGCCTGTATCGCTTTGATGTCGGGCATCTCGGTGTCTGCGCTGTCGACCGTGGCCGCGTGCGCACGCGCTTAGTCGGGCTGCTGCTCGAAAGCCTCGGCGACATGCTCGCGCGTCACGCCCGCGATTGAAACCCTTTTCGTGCGGTTCTTTTCGCCTGCGAGGATTCTAACAGCCGATACGGGCACCTTCAAACGTTCCGCCAGCAATCGTCGCAGCGCGTCGTTTGCACGATCGTCGACGGGCGGCGCAGTCAGCTGTATTTTTAGCGCGCCCTGATATTCGCCTGCGATCCCATTGCGGCTCGCTCGGGGCGAAACCCGCACGGCAAATACAATCTCGCCTCCGCGCTTCTGAATTTCAATCAAGCGGCTCCCGCCGTGATGCCGCACCTTACCACCGTCCTGTTCGATGTGTGTGTTTTCTCTGCGCCCACTCCCGTCTCGGCGGCGAGAGTTCTTGAATGGCACCCGCACGGGCGCTTGCGAACGCCGCACCCGCTTCGTACAATGCTTTGCTTCCCAAAACAATCTCATGCCCCCATCCGCGAAAACGCCTCTGACGAAGAACCAGGTGCGCGGTTTCTGGGCCTCCTGGGCCGGTTGGGCGCTCGACGGCATGGACTCGTTCATTTACGCGCTCGTCCTGGTGCCGGCGATGCGCGAGCTGCTTCCGAAATCCGGCATCCCCGCGACAGCCGCGAACACCGGCTTTTACGGTGGCCTGTTGTTCGCGCTTTTTCTCGTCGGCTGGGGCCTTGCGCTCGTCTGGGGCCCTGTCGCGGACCGTTTCGGCCGGGTCCGCACTCTCGCGTTCACCATCCTGTGCTACTCGCTTTTCACTTTCCTCGCCGCGTTCGGACAGAACATCTGGGAGGTCGCCATCTGCCGACTGCTCGCCGGCGTCGGCATCGGCGGCGAATGGGCCATGGGCGGCACGTTCGTCGCCGAAGAGTGGCCCGAAGATCGACGAAAAATGGGCGCCGGCTACATGCACACCGGCTACTATTTCGGATTCTTTCTGGCCGCGCTCGCGAATCACTTCGTCGGCGAAAATCACGGCTGGCGGCCCATGTTCATCATCGGTGGCGCGCCCGCGATCCTGATCGGTTTGATTCTCTACAGCGTTCACGAGCCGGAGCGCTGGAAGGCTCCCGTGGCGAAAGTCGCCAGCCCCTTCGTTGCCATCTTCAACTCGCAATACCTGCGGCGCACACTGCTGAATTCTGCATACGTCCTCATTTCGATCATCGGCCTGTGGGCCGGGACGGTCTACGTTCCCACGGGCGTCAACGAGATCGCCGGCCGCATGCATCTGGCCGCCAGACTCGGCCCGAAGCTGGCCACCTACGCCACGATGGTGATTTCTCTTGGCACGATCCTGGGCTGCCTGCCCCTTCCGTTGATCGCCGAGCGATTCGGCCGCCGCAAGACGCTGGCCATGTATTTCGTCGTGATGGCGGTTGCGATCAGCGCCAGCTTCGGCTGGGCGTTTTATCTGCCACAGCACGCCATGATATGGTTTTTCATCGGCATGTTTTTCCTGGGTGTCGGCGGAGCGAACTTCGCCATGTACACGCTGTGGCTGCCCGAGCAATATCCCACGACCTGCCGCGGCAGCGCCTTCGCCTTTGCCACCTCGGTAGGCCGGTTTGTAGGCGCGGGCATTTCGTTCATGGTCGGCGCCGGGGTCGCACATTTCCACACCATCGGCATTCCCGTCGCGCTGACGGCAATCCCGTTCGTGCTCGGACTTTTCCTGCTACCATTCGGTCTCGAAACCACGGGCCAGCGCCTTCCCGATTAGCTCCAGGGGCTCCCAGCTGTTCACCGACCTTTGATTTGACATTTTTGGCGACTCCCGTGAAATAATCGGCCCGGCAGTCACGTAGTAAGCAGCAGAAGAAGCCCAACGCTCATTCCGAGGGAATGCGTGGACGCGCTCTCGCTCGAAAACGTCACCAAGGCCTACGACTCCGTTACCGCCGTAAACGCGGTAAACCTGCGCGTGCGGCAGGGCGCCGTGCTCGGTCTGCTCGGTCCCAACGGCGCCGGCAAGACAACCACCATCCGCATGGTGATGAATATCCTGGTGCCGGACGAAGGCTCGATCCGCGTGCTCGACAAGCCCGTGAGCGACGAATCGCGCGACTCGATTGGCTACCTGCCTGAAGAGCGCGGCCTCTACCCGCGGATGAAAGTCCGCGCGCTGATCATTTTTCTTGCTGCTTTGCACGGCCTGACGGAGCAGGAGGCCGACAAGCGCGCCCGCGAATGGCTCGCGCGATTTGACTTGGGCGACTGGTCGGAAAAGAAAATGGTCGACCTTTCGAAAGGAATGCAGCAGAAGGTGCAATTCATCACCGCCGTAATTCACAAGCCCCCCCTCGTGATTCTGGACGAGCCATTCTCCGGTCTCGACCCGGTGAACGCCGCGACGATCAAGGACGTGATGCTTGAAATGCGCGATCAAGGCTCGACCGTCATTCTTTCCACGCACCGCATGGAGCAGGTCGAGAAAATGTGCGACTCGATCTGTCTGATCAACCATGGCCGGAACGTTTTGGACGGCGACCTGCGCGCCATCAAGCATTCCTACGGCAAGAATACGGCTCACATCGAATTCACCGGATCGGACGCGTTCCTGAATCATCCTTCGATCGCCGCGATCAACCGCTTCGGCTCGGGAGTGGAAGCGAAACTGAAACCCGGAGCCGATCCGCAGGAGCTGCTCCGTGCCGCCGTTCAGTCCGGCGTCGAAATCAGCCGGTTCGAGCTGCTCGAGCCTTCGCTCAACGACATCTTCATCGAGAAAACCACCCGTGCATAAACTCTGGCTGATTATCAAGCGCGAGTACATCACCCGCGTAAAGACAAAAGGTTTCGTGATCGGCACGCTGATCGTGCCGCTGGTCGGCGTCGGATTCACGCTGTTCATCGTGTACCTGGTCGGACATCAGTCGTCGAAGGCGATGCGCATCTCGATTATGGACAACGGCGGCGGCATCGCGCCCGTAGTCGCCTCCGACCTGCAATCCCGGCAGTCGAACGGGAAGCCGCAATTTACGGTGGACCAGCTGATCGAACGGCCGGCGGATGCCAACGCCGTCCAAAAAGACCTGCGCGCAAAGATCAACGCCGGAACCCTTGACGGCTATCTCGTGATTCCCGCCGACTTGAGCCAGTCGGTCGAGCTGCATACGAAAAATTCCGGCAATTTCTCGCTGCTAGGTCCGGTTTCTTCCGCCGTGAACGAAGGCGTGGTCGAAGCCCGATTGAATGCTCGCGGCGTCCATGTGGACAACGTCCGCGATCTCGTGAAAGGTCCTGATTTGCAGGTCATCAAAGTGACGAAAGAGGGCGAGTCCGTCGAGAAAGGCCAGACGATCGGCATCGCCATCGCGCTGGTCATACTGTTGTACATGTCGCTGCTGATGTACGGCATCATCACCATGCGGTCGGTGCTCGAGGAAAAGACCACGCGGACGATGGAGGTATTGATCTCAGCCGTCACGCCCTCGCAGCTTCTGGCCGGGAAAATCCTCGGCGTGGCTGGAGTCGCCGTCACGCAATTTCTGATCTGGGGCGCGACGATCGTGCTCCTTGGCTCCTACGGCGTCGCCATGGCGGCCATGGGCGGAGCGGGCTCTCTACTTTCCGGCATCCACGTACCCGCGTCGCTGATGATCTGCGCGGTGATCTATTTCTTCTGTGGATATTTCCTGTACGCGTCGATGTTTGCCGCGGTGGGCGCGGCGTGCTCCAGCGAACAGGACGCCCAGCAACTCCAGTGGATTGCCATGGCGCCGTTGGTCTTCACCATGCTGATTTACAGCGTGGTGCTCAACGATTCTTCGTCGCGGCTCTCCGTGATTCTCTCCGAGGTTCCGTTTTTCGGGCCGGTGCTGATGCCGCTGCGCGTGTCGTTGCAGACGCCTCCGCTCTGGCAGATCGCACTGTCCATTGCCATCCTGCTGCTCTCGATCGCCATCGTCATTTTCGGCTCCGCGAAAATCTACCGCGTGGGCATCCTGATGTACGGCAAGCGCCCCACGCTGCCGGAACTGGTCCGCTGGCTGCGATACTCCTAGCCGAGCGGATGTGCGGCCACTCCTGTCTGCTCCTAGGAAGGCAAAGTGACCTCCTTCACCCACATGTTCGAGCCGTGCCCGACCGATATACGCGAGCACGAAATTCCATTGTCGAGCGGCGACAGGAGGACTACGATGCGCGGCAGCGAAGCATCGAGTTCGGCAGGAGGCACCATACCTGTTGGGGGCAGGCGACCGTTATGAAGAATCCGTTACGACGACTCATGGCGCTCGCATTTTTGGCAGCTTCGAGCGTTGCAATCGCGCCGCCGGGATTAGCGGCGCAGCAGGAGCCAGCGCCAAAGCCGTTGCCGCGCGATGGATTCCCGGTCGGGCCGTCGGCGAAGGTTTTGAGCTTTACGGCGAGCGCGATGTCGATCAAAGCCGGCCAGCCGGTCACGTTAACGTGGGAAGTGGTCAACGCCGATCGCATCGAGCTCGATCAGGGAATTGGAATCGTGGCCACGCGGGACAGCCGCACCGTGACACCGAACCAAACGACGACGTACACTCTGCTCGCGCGAGGAGCCAATGGAACCGGCAGCGACACGCGCACCGTGACCGTGACGGTTACCGGCTCATCCGCCGCCGCGGCGAGCGCACCAGAGCCAGCCGCGCGACCCGGCAGGCCCGTCGTCAGCGAAGCGACCATGCGCGGGCCCGCGCCGCGCATGCCGGACGGCAAGCCCGACCTGAACGGGCTTTACATTGCGCCGTATCATTCGATCAAGGCGATCGACGAGATCCAGCTGAAGCCGGGCGCGGAGAAATACAAGGTCGGGCCGGAATACACGTTCTCACTGGGCGAAGTTTGCCTGCCGCGCGGCGTGCCAGACACGATCGGCGAGCCGTATCCGATTCAGATCGTGCAGACGCCGAAGCAGGTGGTTATCTTGTATGAAGCGGGCGGATATTTTCGCGTGATCCCCACGGACGGGCGCGATCATTCGAAGGACCTCGATCCCACGTGGATGGGAAATTCCGTGGGGCATTGGGAAGGCGACACTTTGGTAGTCGACGTGATCGGCGTGAACGACAAAGTGGGCGTCGGCGACTACCGGCATACCGCGGCATATCATCTGGTCGAGCGATTCGAGCGTACGAGGTTCGACACGCTGAAATATTCGGCGACCATCGAGGACCCCAATGTGTTCGCGGCGCCCTGGACGGAGGTCGGGACGTTCACGCTACATCCGGAATGGGATATTCAGGAGTACATCTGCGAAGAAAACAACCACGATTATAAGAAGCTGTTCGAACAGTACAAAAAGTAGGTTACCTGAATTGCCGGCCCGTTGGCGGCGGCTCGTCAAATTCGCAATCGCAAGTAATCGGTTGTCCGTGGCAAACGGGACTTCCTCGATATCGCCGGGAGGAACGTGCAACCCACCCCCTCCAGGACGCGGCAATCGCCCTTGCCGGCCAGCCTTCGATCATCGGAACGCCGCGATAAACGACCTGCTTCTGTTGATCCATAGACGGGCTTCCTACGGCGTTTTCGCGACAGCGGGGCTTGGGAGATTTCCCGCACCGGCGGGGCGCGCCCGATTTTCGCTGAGAAGTTTTTCCTTCGCCGGGGACAGGCTGTTGAGGGTGTCAAGATATGCAGCGATTCCGCGGTAGAGACCTTCAGCGACTCGTTGCCGCTGCGCACTTTCCAACAGCAGGCTCTCGTCGCTCGCGTTGCTGACGAAAGAAATCTCGGAAAGGATCGCCGGCATCGTCGCGCCGGTGAGGACGACGAAGGGCGCCTGCTTGACTCCGCGGTTCGTTTCGCCGCGACTGACGATCTGGAGGCGGGCGGAAAGCGCATCCTGAATTTCAGCGGCAAGCTGCTTCGATTCGGTGGTCTTCACGTTACGCTCGATCTTCTGCAGCAGCGTCGGAAGATCATGCAGAGAGGTTTCCGCCAGAGCATTTTCCCGCGTGGCCAGCCGCATCGATTCAGGCGAAGCGGAAAGATTCAGGTAGTAGGTTTCCACACCGCGCGCGTCCTGCACGTCGCTCGAATTCGCGTGAATCGAAATGAAAAGGTCGGCATTCGCGCGGTTGGCGATGGCGGTGCGCTCCTCGAGCGGCACGTAGCGGTCGTCCCTGCGCGTGTAAATCACCTGGGCGCCGGAGAGATTCTTTTCGATGAGCTGTCCCAGGCGCAGGGCGACATCGAGGCAGAGATTTTTTTCCACCAAGCCGTGCGGGCCCATCGCGCCCGTATCGGAACCGCCATGGCCGGGATCTATGGCGATGCGGCTAATTTTCAGCCCGAGCGCACGCGTGAGCGAGGGACGATCCACCGCGGACGCGCCGGCGACGGACGACGCAAGCAAAGCATTCGATTCTTGCGGCGGGTTAGAATTCGACACCGTCGTCGCATTCGCCCTCGCCTGGGCGTTCAAGTCGATCACCAGCCGGTAGGGATTGCTCAGAAGCTGCGCGGAATAGCCTTTTGCACCGTCCGCGTCCAGCACCAGCCGCACGACATCGTCGGTGTTCTGCGCGGCGCGGACCCATTTCAGCAGTCCGTCTTCAGGCGGTGCCATCCGCTGGCCGACGGAGGGGCTCAGGCGCGCGTTGTGCAGGTCGAAATAAATCCGATCGGGAGAGCTGATGCGCGCCGAATCGTAGCGAACGGCGTCGTCCAGCAGGACCGTGACGCGCGCGTCATCCGGGCCGCTGGAAACCTGAATGGAGTTGACGTTGAGCATCCCGCCCGCAGCCGGACGCGCGTCCGCGACGGGATCGATTTCAGGCGCGTCAGACACTCCGTGGGTTTGAATGCGGTCGTCCGCTTCCTGACTGTGCGCGAGGCCCGCCAGCGTCCAGCGGCCAGAATCGCTGGCATGAACCGCGAGGGCGGAGAAGGCCGGTGTCACCTTCTGACGAACGGCGCGGAACACGTCGCTCGGATACTTGTGCAGCGCCATGGCGGCGACAGCTCCGGCAGCGCCCGCAAGCAGCAACGCCGCAACCGCGCCGCCCTGCCACCAATTGCGGCCGCGCGGGCGAAGGCCGGAAAGCGGCTTGTAGGTCAGCGGTGTCGGTCCTCCCGCGGACGCGGCGGCGGCCTTCGCCGAATCGCCGCGGGTGAAGTCGGGCTCGGGCCCGGTCGGGACCGACGGCGGCGCCGCGGCCATCAGCAGATCGTGCTGACGGTTCGCCTGCGCGACGATTTCCGGCGTTACCGTGCGAGCGCCCTGCGCATGCGCCTCCAGCAGGGCGTTGTAGCAGATCCGGTTGATGCTTCGCGGTACGCCGCCGCTCAGAGCGGCGATCGCGGCCAGGGCGTTGCGGTCGAAAATTTCGTCCTCGGAATTGCCGCCGATCTTGAGCCGGTGGCGAACGTATCCGGCGCTTTCTTCAGGCGTAAGGGCCTCGAGGTGCTGCACCACCGTGAGCCGCTGCAGCAATTGCGCCAGCCGCGGGTGATTCAGCTTTTCGGCCAGCTGCGGTTGACCGGCCAGCACAATTTGCAGCAGCTTGGTGTTGGAAGTCTCAAAATTCGAAAGCAGGCGGATGGTTTCGAGCACGCCGTCGTCCAGGTTCTGCGCTTCATCGACGATCAGGACAAAACGCCGCCCCGCCAGCATTTCCGCGAACAGCATTTCGTTGAGCTTGTTGTGCATGGCCACGAGGCCCATGCCGTTGGCATCGACGCCCAACTCGCTCAGCAGATATTCG